>VGOB01000191.1 GCA_016865935.1 Chloroflexota bacterium
GTGACCAATCCGTTGACCAGGGCCAGAACAGTTTCTTCACCCTGTTGGTAAAAAGCACGCACTTGTTCATCTGTGGGTAATGGTGAAGGTGTCATTGTTCCCATTATGCCTGAGGTAGGTGTGCTTTGCAATACAAAAACCGTTCAAGTTTGGTTATGCCTGGGCAGTTACGTTTTATGGCACGATAGCGTCTGAGGTTGTCGCTCATGGGGTTGCTCCTTGTTCTGTGGTGGAACCAGAGCATACCACATGTGGGGCAACCTCTCAACTCAAAAAAGTGTACGGTAGTGAATCCGAAAATAGAGTAGCAGTTACATCTGAGGGGAGGAAAAATGCCCAACGTTCAATTCAACAAGTACTATCGTTACAATGATCTGACGCGCATCTTGAAAGAGTTCGCAAAGGAATTTCCCAAACTCGTCCGCGTCGAAAGCATCGGCAAGAGTTTCGAGGGGCGCGACATCTGGGTCGCGACGGTGACGAACTCGGCGACGGGCGACGCGAAAGAAAAGCCCGCGCTCTGGGTGGATGGCAACATTCACGCGAGCGAAGTGTCGCCGTCGTCCGCGTGTCTGTATTTGATCAACAAACTCGTCGGCGAGTACGGCAAGAAGGACGACGTCACGCGCGTCCTCGACACGCGCGCGTTTTACGTCTGCCCGCGTTTCAATCCTGACGGCGCGGAACTCGCGCTCGCCGACAAACCCAAGATCGTACGCTCGAGCACGCGCCCGTACCCGTACGACGAAGAGCCAATCGGCGGACTCGTGCAAGAAGACATTGACGGCGATGGTCGCATGTTGATGATGCGCGTGCCCGATCCGAACGGCGCGTGGAAAAAATCGCCCGTCGAGCCGCGCTTGATGGTGCGCCGCGATCCGACCGAATCGGGCGGCGAGTATTATCGCTTGTTGCCCGAAGGTCGTTTGGAAAATTACGACGGCATCGAAATCAAGCTGCAAGCGAAAAAAGAGCGGCTCGATCTCAATCGCAATTTTCCGAACGATTGGCGACAAGAGCACGAGCAAAATGGCGCGGGACCGTTCCCGACATCTGAACCCGAAACGCGAGCGGTCGTCAATTTTATCACGAGTCATCCGAACATCACGGGCGGCGTCGCGTTCCACACGTACAGCGGCGTGATTCTGCGCCCGCGCAGCGCGCAGAACGACGATTCACTGCCCGCCGAAGATTTGTGGACGTTCCAAAAAATCGGCAAGAAGGGCACCGACCTCACGGGCTATCCGAACATTTCGGTCTTTCACGATTTTCGTTATCATCCGAAAGAAGTGATCACGGGCGTCTTCGACGATTGGCTGTACGATCATCGCGGCATTTTCGGCTGGACGGTTGAGATTTGGAGTCCGCAGCGGCAGGCGGGGATCAAGGAATACAAATTCGTTGATTGGTACCGCGAGCATCCGTTCGACGATGATTTGATGATGCTGCGCTGGAGCGATCAAGTCCTGGGTCGCAAGGGTTACGTGGACTGGTACGCGTTCGATCATCCGCAACTTGACAAAATCGAACTAGGCGGCTGGAACCAGTTGTACGCGTTCCGCAATCCGCCGCACGAGTTTCTGGAAAAGGAAATCGCGCCGTTCGCCGATTGGTTGATCTGGCATCTGCTCATCTCGCCGAAGCTTGAATTGGTCGAAGCGAGCGCAACCGCGCTCGGCAAAGACGCGTACCGCGTTCGTCTCGTTGTTCACAACACGGGCTGGCTGCCGACGTACGTGACGAAACTCGCGCAGAAAAATAAACTCGCGCGCGGGATCGTGTGCGAGATCGAATTGCCGAAAGGCGCGACGTTGGAAACGGGCAAGCCGCGCGATGAATTCGGGCAACTCGAAGGACGCGCGTACAAACCCGCCGCGCCTGTCGGCTGGAGTTTCAACGATCAAACCGAAGAACGGCTCAAAGTCGAATGGGTTGTGCGCGCGCCGAAAGGCGGCATCGTCAAACTGACCGCGCGCCACGAACGCGCGGGAACAGTCAGGGCAAAAGTTACGTTGGGAAAATAGGAAATCCGAAATATGCCAAAGGTGCCAAACAAGCCAAACGTGCCAAATGGTTTGGCACATTTGGCATCTTTGGCTGATTTGGCTCGTTTGAGAAAGATGATCACTCGAACTGCACAAACCCAATCGCGTTTCGCATTGCTCGTCGTCTACGCGGTGGTGTTCGTTTCGTTTTTCGATAATCACTCGCTCTTGCCGATCATCGCGCCGTACGCAAAGTCGTTGGGCGCATCCGTTGCGCTCGTCGGATTGATCGTCGGCGCGTACTCGGCGGTGAACTTGTTCGGCAATCTGGGTGCGGGCTATTGGATGGATCGCGTCGGGCGCAAGCCGCCGCTCATCGCGGGCTTGGCGATTGTCGGCGGCGCGCTCGCGCTCTATCCCTTCGCCGCCGATCCGTACGCGCTGCTGGCTTTGCGCGTCGTACACGGATTCGGCGCGGCGCTGATGTCGCCTGCGTCATTGGCGTATATCGGCGACGCGGCGTCGCCCAAAGCGCGCGGGCGCGCGATGGCGTTCTATGGCGCGGCAATCGGCTTGACGGTGCTGATCGGTCCGCCACTGGCGGGCTTGCTGCGCGATCGGTTTGGGTACGCGTATATCTTCGCGATGCTCTCCGCGCTGATGTTTCTCGTTGTCATCCCCGCGTTCCTGTTCGTCGGCGAGAATTTTTCGCGCCTAGAACGCGCGAGCACGAGTCCGTGGCGGCTGTTGCAAAATCGGCGACTCGGCTTGGCGTACACTTCCGCGTTCTGCTTGATGTTTTCGCTCGGCGGGCTGATCGTCTTTCTGCCGTTCACGGGACAAACTCTGGGATTGTCTTCGTCGCGTGTTGGAATGTTGTTCGCCAGTTTCGCGCTCGCGGCGATCATCGTGCAAGCGTTGCCGTTCGGACGAATGTCGGATCGCTGGGGACGCGAGCGCGCGATGATGCTGGGACTCGCGCTGATCGCGCTCAGTTTGTTCGCGCTCGCGCTGATGCAACAGTGGGAAACGCTGTTGCTCGCGATGTTCGCGTACGGCGTCGGCTTTGGATTTTTGTTTCCCGCGATGACCGCGCTGATGGCGGATGAAACGACGCCGCAGACGCGCGGCACTGCATCGGGAATTTTTACGGCGGTGTACTCGCTCGGCGTGACGGTGGGAACGAGCGCGGCGGGCGCGTTGGCGTGGTTGCAACAGACCGCGCAGATTCATCCATTCCAAGTTGCCGCGCTCGTGGTGCTGATCGGCTTGGCGTGGGTGGTGGTGAATGCGCGGCGAATCGCGTTCAAATCCGAAAGGTCTTCCCAGGAATGACAGTGGCGATCGCGCGGCAGGCATGCGGCGCAATGCGGCTACGCACCGATAACCATTCGCAGAACGGATTCTTGCGATCAATGAGGTGTTGGAATATAATTGGAATTGTGGGTATTACAAATGTGAGAAAGTCTGGAACGGATACAAACACGCAATTGGAAAAGGTCTTCGCGTCAAGACTTGGATTTGTATGATCCAATCTACCTTCAAGATAATTCTATTCAGTAACCGCAAAATTCCACCTACAAGGTTTATAAGGTTCAAAAAAAGGGGCGTACAAAACAGAGCACGGAGCAATAGACATTATCGAAAATAAGCACCAGTGGCACGGATGTTCTGTAATTCTCTGATTTTTTGTTACACGTTTCTACACGTTGCTACATATTGATACATCTTGCACATGCCATCTTGCCGTAACTTTGTACCTGCACCTTTTCCGATAAGGTCTAATGTGTAGCAACGTGAAGCAGAAAATTACTGCGCAGACCCGCTTGTAGGTGGAATTTTGCGGCTGCTGATTCTATTTGCATACGGAGGTACGAAATGAACGCTAACCCAGAGCCACCGTTGTATGAACGTATGAGCGCGCAACTTGGCGAATTGATATCGCGTCTTAGTCAATTGGATCAAAAGTCCAATGTTATAGCAGCGGAAATGTCAAGCGCGGTTCAAGTGCTCCTAAAGATAGCGCAGGCAACCTCAGGTACGGAGCAACAATTGGGATCTTTGGTGTCGCATCTCGCAACGGTAGATGCGCGTCAATCCGAATTGATAGAGGTGTTGAAGCGGAGTCGTGTCCATGGGGAGTTAGGCTACCCTCTCCAGGCCGCCCGAGTTGACATAGCCAAGCAGATTGGAATCAGCCCCCGTGGAGTATGCATACGGATTGGCTTTTTGACTCCATTTCCATCTGTGTTTTTTCGCGAGGTGGTTCTTCCCCATATTGAAGCTCTGACCAGAATCAATGAGGTGCTGAGTTATCTGATCAACCCAAACGCAGAGCCCAAATTGGTGGTGGAAAGGATCTCATTTTCTTCTCCGCTGGACATCAGTCTCGGAGGATTTATTCCAGAAACGCTGGAGGCTATAAGGCAACTTGTTAAAGATCGCGGATTTAGAAACGAACATGAGAAAAAGATGGCTGAACTCGAAGAAGCCGAGAAGAGACTCGCACTCGGTCACGAGCAAAGTATGTCCAAATTCGAAGAAACTCAGAGAGGTATTGAGATCAGAAAAAACGAACTGGAATTAGTAGGAATGAGGCTTGAACAGGCAAAGAAATTGATCGATCTGGTTGCTCCTGCTGAGCTATCTCCTGCACAGCGCTTGGCAATAGTTGTGAAGGTCTTCCCAGATATTCAATTGCTGACCAGTAATACAACCGCTGTAGATATTACTGCTGAGGAAGAAGCCACGGGAACTTGGTAATCGAGTCCAATGGCATACAGCATTCCAATCGCTGGATACGGTTGCTCTCCTTTCTCTCATATGGCAGCAGGAATGTTCGATGCGATCAACGAGGTTTATCTTCGCGTCGCCTTCCAATGCGGCGCGAATTTTATTTCCCTCGTGCCCTTCTCGTAATTCCCAGCAATGACGGCAACATCCACGCCGTTGCCGCGTCCATCGTGGCACTGGGTTGGCTCTGGATTGCATGGAATAGGAGACGCAGATGATTACTTTCCGTCCCTTGAATTTCGAAACCGATGCCGCGCGGTTTGCGGAATTACGCAGCGTTCTTTCTCCCAAACCGATCACGGTTCAGCAAATCCTCGAATGGGAAGAACATTTCCCGCGCGATGGAATTCGTCGGCGCATCGTCGCGGTAGATGAACGCGGCATCCTCGTCGGCTACAACAACGTTGGGCACGTGCCGTTTATGTTGCCAAACAGTTTCTGGATCGAAGTCGTCGTCGCGTCCGAGCAGCGGCGGCGCGGCATCGGCGCGCGGCTGTACGACGACGCGCTCGCGTTCGCGCGCGCGCAAGGCGCGACGCGGCTGGAATGTGAAATCCGCGATCACGAACCCGCGTGGCTGAAATTCGCGCAAGCGCGCGGTTTTGTGATTGACCGTCACGTTTTCGATTCGACGCTCGATCTCGCGACGTTCGACGAAACGCGCTTTGCAGGTGTGATCGAAGCGGTGCAGGCACAAGGTATTCGCTTTCTCACGCTCGCGGACGCGGGGAACACGGAGGAGAACCAGCGCAAGTTGTACGAACTGAACAAGCGCAACTCGCTCGACATTCCTGGATCGGAAGGAACGTTTCCGCGCTTTGAGGATTTCCAGAAATTTGTTTTTGGCGCGTCCTGGTTTCGCGCGGAGGGACAAATTCTCGCGGCAGACGGCGAATGCTGGGTTGGCTTGGGCGCGGTCGGTTATTTCGAAAACACGAACTCAACGTGCAATATGCACACGGGCGTGCTGAAAGAATATCGCGGGCGCAAGATCGCGCTCGCGCTGAAACTGCTGGCGATTCGCTACTCGCGCGCTTGGCGCGACGCGGCTGCGGACCGACAACGATTCGCAGAACGCGCCGATTCTGGCGATCAATCGCAGGTTGGGGTACGCGCCGGAGCCGGGATTATTTAGATGTGTGAAGAGGTTGGAATGAAATACGCACCTGTAAATGTCAAACTCCAAGAGCCGACAGAAATCATACCAGAATGGCAAGAAGAGAGTCAGCGCTGGAAAAATTTAAACGAGATTGCTGGCGGTAATCCTTTGTTTTTTCCATTGACGATTAAGGCAGTATACGTTATTGGTATCATCCATGATTTGTGTGAGAGCGTTTCTTTTTTGCTTCGGAGTCCTAATGTCCGACAAACAACTTATATTCCAGCTTACGGTGTCTTCGCATCGGGCATTGACATTTTTGGACGTTGCATCAGAGGCAACGATTCGCCTGCCAGAGGAAGTACCGACGATATTAAGTCTGGCTTCAAGTGGTTAGTATCTTCGGCATATGAAAATGTGCCTGACACCCAAGTGTTTATCAGAACTAGTACCAACCAATATACTATTGAGACGCTGGTACTTCTGAGACATTTCGCAGCACATGGGCAAGCAACATCGAAAGGCGAATCCAATTTCCCGTCAATTGACTATGAAATTCTTGCCATGATGCCTCCACTTATAGCAAGTGGACTCGAACGATATTGGAGAGAATTGCAAGATAGTTCAACTCTCTGCAATCGGCTTGCGAAAGCAAATATCATCGCGTTTCGAGATTGGCCGATTTTCAAGAGTTGGCATCTTTTTGAGAGAAATGAATTTGGCGAATATGAATCGGTTGAAAGAATCTTTGCCAAGTTTGATTGGTCTGTTATAACGAGTTCAGTACATTAGCATTCTCGATTGGTTATGGCGATGGTGAAGAAACGAAAGCAGAATGTACATTCGACGTGGCGTTCATTCCAAGAAGCCCGTGCATTTGTACACAAACTTGGGCTAAAAAGAGTTGCCGATTGGAACGCTTGGGCTAAGAGCAATGTGCGCCCAGACGATATTCCAGCAGCACCCCACCGAACTTATAGGGGCAAAGGTTGGAGGAGTTGGGGCGATTGGCTAGGAACTGGACGCGTTGCTAATCAAAATCAAGCACATCGTGCATTCCACGAAGCTCGGTCATTTGTACACGGTCTGGAGTTGCAAAGTAAAACTGCTTGGAGTGCGTGGGCTAAAAGTGATAGACGCCCCAATGACATTCCTGCCAGTCCTGACCGCGTTTATAAAGACAAGGGCTGGGCGGGTTGGGGTGATTGGCTCGGAACAGAGCGCATTGCAACTTTCAAGATGATTTATCGCTCATTTCAAGAAGCTCGCACATTCGTTCGCAGTCTTGGTCTGCAAAGTGGAACTGCTTGGCGTGCTTGGGCAAAGAGCGACGCACGTCCCAATGATATTCCCATTTACCCCGAAGCGGTGTACGAGAATCAAGGTTGGGTAGGAATGGGTGATTGGCTTGGAACGGGTCGCGTTGCTTACCAAGACAGAGTCTTTCGCCCATTCGAGGATGCACGCGCGTTTGTTCGTGGTCTCGGATTGAAAAACGTAGACGATTGGAAGAAGTGGAGCAAAACTACTGCACGACCAGATGATATTCCGACAAACCCAAACAATATTTACAAGAAATTGGGCTGGAAAAACTGGGCAGATTGGCTTGGAACGCAAAACTGGAAAGGTGGTTTCCGTTCATTCCGCGAAGCCCGTGCAATCGCACGAAGTCTTAGTTTGCAAAATAGAGAGGATTGGATCAGGTGGGCACGTAGCGATGCCTGCCCAGAAGATATTCCTGCTAGCCCACAAGGAGTCTATAAGAATCAAGGTTGGATGGGATGGGGCGACTGGTTGGGTACTGGTCGCATTGCATCTGCCGATAAGACCTATCGCCCATTCCAAGATGCCCGCGCATTTGTACACAATCTTGGATTGAAAAAACAATCGGATTGGCGGGCATGGGCTAAGAGCATATCCGTAAACTTAAGAGCTTGACGGGGTTAGTCCTTATCGGGTATACAGAGACCATCCCGAGGAGGATGACCCCGTATGGAACTGGTTCAGGAACACTATCAAGCTTTTGCCCGGGTCTTGTCGGATGACGAACTCAAACGCTT
>VGOB01000192.1 GCA_016865935.1 Chloroflexota bacterium
CCACATACCAATCGCCAGCCCACAAGTTGAACGGCTTGGTGTATCACAACAACTGGTTGCAAAATCTCCTGGTGTCTGCTTCAATGGGAGGCTACCGAGAGTGACCACAGAATCCGTTAGAATCAGGCTTTTTCCAGCGGTCACGGCTCTCTTCCAAAAAACGCACCCGCTCGGACAGGCGTTTGACCTTGGACTTGGCGTCTCGACACTTGGTTTTCCATTGGTTGCGGCTCTTCTCAAAGAAGCGCAGCAGCTTGCGCTGAGGACTGGTGTACGTCTTGGGCGCCGGGGCGTTAGGCATCGTCTCTCCACAAGGATTTCAGGATAGTTTGACCATACCATACTTTTTGACGGGAAACAAGATCTGCCCCGGAACAAAAGTGATCCCAATCGGTAAGCAGTCAAAGGTGCAAAATTGGCGTTCGTTCAACAGCCTAGGCTGGGGTTATCGCGGCGGCGATTTCTACAATCCCGAACTTGATCTGCGCGTCTCCGCGCGCAACGTGGCGACGTTCGCTGGCGCGCGGCGATTGTTCGGGCTGGGGTTCAGGGCGGTGAAAAGCGCGCCGTAGAACTTGATGCTCGCGCCATCTACCTTACTTGTCGCGCGCCGCTTTTCATCGCGCGCAATAATTTGTCTTGGTCAACGGGCAGCGCGTACACGCGCACGCCAACCGCGTTGTAGATCGCGTTGATGATCGCGGGTGTCGTCGGAATCGAAGAAATTTCGCCGACGCCTTTCGCGCCGTACGGTCCCACGGACGACTCTTCTTCGACGACGAACGACACGATTTCGGGCACGTGCTTGATGCTCGGCATTTTATATCGCGCCAGCCGATCTGTCCAGACCCGTCCTTGCTCGACGACGTACTCCTCCGTCAGCGCGTTGCCGAGACACATCACGATCCCGCCTTCGACCTGACCCTTCAGCGCGAGCGGATTGATCGCGCGTCCAACGTCGGTTGCCGCGACGACCTTGAGCACACGCACTTCGCCTGTCTCCGTGTTCACCTCGACGAGCGCGGCTTGCGCGGCGTAGCTGAACGCAAAGTGCATATCGCCCGCTTCGCCGAGCGGTTTCGTCTCCGGCGCGGTGTACTCAAAACGATATTTCGTCGCGCGTCCTTCCGCGCGCGCCCACCGCACCACATCGGCAAAGGTAACCCACTTGTCACCCTGAGCGGAGCGAAGGGTCTCGTTCACAGAAACGAGATTCTTCGCTTCGCTCAGAATGACACCAACAACGCCATCGCGAAACACAATCCGCTCTGGCGGCGCGTCCAGACGTTCGCTCGCGGCGCGCGCGAGAATTTCGCGCATCCCGCGCGCCGCGAATTTCGCCGCGTTGCCGGTGACCGCCGTTTGGCGCGACGCGGTCGTCGGTCCGCCGTCGGGCGTGAGATCGGTATCGCTCAACAACACGCGCACGCGCTCGAACGGGATACCCAGTTCCTCCGCCGTGATCTGCGCGAGCACATTCGGCAGCCCTTGTCCAATTTCCGCTGCCGCCGAGCGAATCTCCGCGGTGCCGTCGTCGTACACTTCCACTTCCGCCGTAGATTTGTCCGGCGCGCCGCCGCCCAGTCCCGTGTTTTTGTACGCGGCGGCAAAACCCCAAGCACGAATCGCAGGGGAGCACGTGAGCGCGGGAGCAGGGGGGATTTTCTCCCCTGCACCTCTGCTCCCCTGCTCCTCTGCTGTGTTCTTCAGTACCTCTGCTTCGACAAGACGAATACATTCGAGCAAACCAGCTGAATCGCGCACCACCTGCCCCGTGCTCGTCGTCGCGCCGACGCGCAGCGCGCTCTTGCGCCGCAGTTCAATCGGATCCATTCCTAGTTCGCGCGCGAGAATATCCATGTTCGATTCGACCGCGAACGCGGATTGCGTCACGCCGAAACCGCGAAACGCGCCTGCGGGTGGATTGTTCGTGTACATCGCGTAACAATCAATCTTGACGTGCGGCACCGCGTACGGACCCGCCGCGTGCGTCGCCGCGCGCGTCATCACTTTATCGCCCAGACTTGCGTACGCGCCACTGTCGCCGAAAATCTCCGCGCGCACCGCGACGAGCGTGCCATCGCGCTTGGCGCCTGTCTTCAAACGGATCGTCGTCGCGTGGCGTTTGGGATGCGCGATCATACTTTCGCGGCGCGAGTATAACATTTTCACGGGACGCTTCGTCGCGCGCGCGAGGAGCGCGACGTGAATCTGCCCCATAATATCTTCCTTGCCGCCGAACCCGCCGCCGATCAGCGTGCCGATCACGCGCACTTGCGATTCGGGAATTGCGAGCGCCGCCGCGATTTGCCGCCGATCCTCGTACGGAATTTGCGAGCCGACGTACACCTCAATGCGTCCGTCGTCGGTGACACGACCGATCGCGCACTCGGGTTCGAGGAACGCGTGCTCGTACGTCGGCGTGTGGTACTCGCGCTCGACGATCACATCGGCTTGTGCGAAACCTTGTTCGATGTCGCCCTTGTCAACTTTGATGTGCTTGAGCAAATTGCCGTGCCCCAGAAAATCGTTGACGACGATCGCGTCGGGTTTGAGCGCGTCGAGCGGATTGTCCACGACGGGCAACGGTTCGTACTCGACCTCGATCAACTCCAGCGCGCGCTCCGCGATTTCGCGCGCGTCGGCGGCGACAATCGCGACCGCGTCGCCCTGATAGCGCACTTTGTCGTAGCAGAGGACGGGCCAATCGTTGAAGATGAGCCCGTGATTTTTCGACCCAGGTACGTCTTCGTGCGTCAAGACCACGCGCACGCCCGTCAACGCTTTCGCTTTCGTCGCGTCAAGCCGCAAAATTTTCGCGTGCGGGAATTTGGCGCGCAGCGTCGCGCCGTGCAACATCCCCGCGAATTTGTAATCGTCGGTGTACTTTGCCGCGCCGGTCACTTTGGCGACCGCATCGTTGCGCGGGTACGGCTTGCCGACGACCGCAAGCAGCGATTGGGTGATTGGGTGATTGGGTGATTCGCCGCTGGCGACTGGCGACTGGCGACTGGCGACTACGCTTTTGATCGCGCTAATGACGCTCACATACCCCGTGCATCGGCAATAATTGTCTTTGAGCGCGGTCTTGATCTCGTCGTCGGTTGGATTCGGATTCTGATCGAGCAAACCTTTTGCCGCCATAATCAAGCCAGGCGTGCAAAAGCCGCACTGCACTGCGCCGTGTTCGATGAATGCTTTTTGTAATGGATGGAGATTGGAAGTTGGAGATTGGAGATTAGACCCTTCGGCTTCGCTCAGGGCAAGGATTGGAGATTGTGCGAGTCCTTCGATTGTTTCGATGCGCGCGCCTTCGGCTTTGAGCGCGGGAAAAATGCACGACACGACAGGTGCGCCGTTCACCAGCACCGTGCACGCGCCGCATTCCGCTTCCTCGCAACCGATTTTCGTTCCCGTGAGTCCCAGTTTTTCGCGCAGCACATGCGCGAGATATTCGTGCGGCTCCACATCCACCGCGACATTTTTTCCGTTGACGATCATATTCAAAAGAGGCATCATTCCCCCCGAAATCAATGAACCAATTTACCAATGAACCAATGAGCCAAATCCATTGTTGGAAAGTCTATTTGGCTCATTGGTGCATTGGCTCATTGGCACATTGAGTTGCGCGCGTCAGCACCTCGCGCAGCATCGTCGGCAGCAACTCGACGCGATACTCGCGCGTCGCGCGATGCGCGCTCGTGCGCGGCTGCGCTTCGCTCAGCAAAACGCGCGTCGCTTCGTCCAGTGTCGCGTCGTCCACCGCCTTGCCGCGCAGAAATTCTTCCGTTTTCATCGCGCGAAACAACGTTGGCGCAACGGGACCCGCGCTGATGGCACAATTAGTAATTGACAATTGACAATTGACAATTGTTAATTGAACGCGCGCTGCCATCCCCAAAATCGGCAACGCGATTCCTTGCGGGCGCATAATGCGCGTGAACGCGCTTCCCTCTTGAGCGTCTGTTGGGCGAAAGCGAATCGCGGAAATCAACTCGCGGGTTGAATCAATCGCGCTTTTTCCAGGACCCAAGTAAATGGAGGCAATCGGAACCCAATCGCCACTTTTGCCTTTTGCCTTTTGCCTTTTAACTTGGGCATCCAGCACCGCCAACGCGACCGCGCTATCGGCGGCCGGGAGCGCGTGCGCGACGTTGCCGACGACGGTTCCCGTATTGCGAATCTGCGCGCCTGCGACGACGCCGCTTGCTTCGTACAGCGCGGTGGCGCGCGCCTGGATCAGCGGCGACGCGACGACTTGCGTGTGCGTGACCGCACAGCCGATGACGATCCAGCCGCCGTCTTCGCGGATTTCGTTCGCGCCCGCGATGCGCGTCACGTCAATCAGCGCGGCGTAGTGCGGCTGTTCGCCTGAATAGTGCTCCTCTTTCAGATCAAGAAGCAAATCAGTCCCGCCGCCGATAACGCGCGCGCGACCATCGTAGCGCGCGAGCAGTTCCAGCGCGTCGTCGAGCGTCGCGGGAAGATGATACTCGTCCCAAAATTTTGGCATACGCGGATATTCTCTTTCTCGCGGAATAATTGTGGCGGCTGGCGCTTTTCGTCGCGCGAGGATGCGCAACGCCGTCATCACTGCGGGTGAACGACGACCAGCGAGCCAGGGGTTTGATACGGTTTCAGTTCGACAGATTCTTAACGCACGAACGCATGTGCTTGTTCTTTGAACGCGTCTTCAATTCGCTCGATGTGAACTTGCAACATATCCATTTGGTAAATTTGCGGCAAGGAAAAATATCCAAACTCTGTCGTTTCGTTGCTCGTGGTCAATTCACCGCCGAGAACATCTGCTTCAAAATTCAATGCGACCAAATGAATCCTGTTACCGTCGGGATATTCGATCAGCCGATTGGGATTTGTGTACAGGCCGATCAATCGTTTGATCTGCACCGACAACCCAGTTTCTTCCATTACTTCACGCACGCACGTTTCGGCGGCGCTTTCGCCTGGCTCCATTTGCCCGCTTGGTAAACACCACTTGCCATTATCGGAGCGACGCGTGAGCAGCACTTTTTGTTTTGTGGCATCGAAAATGGTCGCCGAACATCCCACGGCAATTTTCCCCAACTTGCCAACGCGTTCCCCGAAAATGGTTTTCGTCACAGTATCCTTGCCTTTTCACTTTTTACTTTGAACTTTTAACTTGCCCCCCTCTTCGCTCCCGCCATCATCAATCCCAAATCGTCAATCGGCGTGTTCGGCGGAACGATGCCGACGATCTCGCCTTCGTACATCACCGCGATCCGATCCGCAAGCGCGAGCACTTCGTCGAGGTCTTCGCTGATGAGGAGAATCGCGGTGCCTTGCGCGCGCTGCTCGATCAGGCGTTTGTGAATGTACTCCGTCGCGCCGATATCCACGCCGCGCGTCGGCTGCGCGGCGATCAGCAACTTTGGTTGGCGCGCTAATTCGCGCGCAAGGATCAGTTTTTGAATATTGCCGCCCGACAATGCTTTGACCGGCGTGTCGAGCGTCGGCGTTTTCACGTCGTACTCGCGCACGAGTTGGCGCGTGTGCGTCTGAACTGCACGAAAATCGAACAGCGTGTGGCGCGACAGCGGCGCGTTCGCGTGCGTTTCGAGAATCGCGTTTTCCTGTACCGTGAAATCGCGAATCACGCCCATCGTCATCCGCTCTTCGGGAATGAACGCAACCTCGGACGCGATGATTTCAGCGGGTGTGCGATTCGTGAGATCGCGCCCGTTCACCACGACGGAGCCGCTTTCGGCGCGGCGCAGACCGGCAATCGTTTCGGCGAGTTCGCGCTGACCATTGCCGGAAACTCCGGCGATGCCCAAAATTTCATTCGCGCAGACTTGCAAACTCAAATTTCGCACGGCGGGCAAACCTTTGTCGCTCAACGCAGACAGTTTTTCCACGCGCAAAACGGCGTTTTCGGATTGACATTCCGGTTTGTCCCACGCGGTCACCACATCGCGCCCGACCATCATCCGCGCGAGGTCTTTCTGCGTCGTGTCCTTCGTCGCGACCGTGCCGACGACGCGACCATCGCGCAGAACCGTGACGCGATCGCTGATCTTCATCACCTCGTGCAATTTGTGGCTGATAAAAATGAGCGCGTGCCCCGTGTCAGTCAACTTTCGCAGCGTGACGAACAGATCGTCCACTTCTTGCGGCGTCAACACTGCGGTCGGCTCGTCAAGGATCACGAGCGCGGCGTCGCGGTACAACGCTTTGAGAATTTCGACGCGTTGCTGCTGACCGACGGCGAGTTGCCACACAATCGCGTTGGGATCGACGCGCAGACCGTACTGCTCGCCGAGCGCGACGAGTCGTTTGCCCACGACATCCAAATCGGTCATCGGCTCGCGCGAGGAGCGCAACCCGAGCGCGATATTTTCAGCGACGGTGAACACGGGCACGAGTTCGAAATGCTGATGCACCATCCCTATGCCGAGCCGCATCGCGTCGGTCGGCGATTTGATTTTGATCGGCTGATCGTTGACGCGGATTTCGCCCGCATCGGCTTGATACAGTCCGTACAAAATTTTCATCAGCGTAGATTTGCCCGCGCCGTTTTCACCGAGGAGCGCGTGAATCTCGCCCGCGCGCACATCGAACGACACGCGATCGTTCGCTCGAACGCCGGGAAAATGTTTGGTGATGTTGTGTAACTCGACGGAATTGATTTGAGTCATAGACCATCCGTGATGCGTGATACGTGATGCGTGATCATTCACGCATCACGCATCACGTTTTACGTTTTACTTCACGCCCGTCTGAATCTTGCCGTCAATCAAACCCTGGACGGTGTCGTCCGCGAGTTTTTTGACGTCGGCGGGGAGCGCGTACTCGGAATTGTATTTGACGACGAGCACTTTGTTCTTGAGCGTGCCGATCATCACTTCGCCGCCGAGTTTACCCGCTTTGGTGTTGTCAATCATTAGTTTGACGAACGGCGTCCAATCGTACACCTGGGTCGCGATGACGTTCTTGGGCGCGAGTTTCACCTGCTCGGATTGATTGCCGAACCAGAACGCGTTCTTGTCTTTTGCGACCGCGATCGCGCCGACGACCGCTTGCGACGTGCCGGTCAGCATATCTGCACCATTCGCGATCATCGTTTGCGCGGCTTGCGACATCAACGCGGCGTCGCTGAACGATTGCGTGAACGTCTTGGCGACACTCGCGCTCGGGTTCGTCGCTTTGACGCCCGCTTCGAATCCGTCAATGTGCAGTTTGCCATCGCCCGCGGGGATCGGTCCGATCAGACCGAACTTGCCGGTCTTGGACAGTTTCGCCGCCATCACACCCAGGACGTACCCACCCTGATCGGCTTGGACGGTGTACGCACTGATGTTCTTGACACCCTTGCTGGCAAAGGTGTCCACCGCGGTGCCCCACGCGAACGCGGTCTTGGGGAAGTCGGGCGCGATGTCCGCGAGCGACGCGCCGTACTGCGAGCCGTGCGCGATCACGAGATCGAAACCCTTGGTCGCGTAATCGCGAATCGCCGCGGCGGCGTCCGGCACGTTGCCCATATTGTCGGTGTAGACGAAATCAAGTTTGTCCTTGCCGCCCATTTCTTTTTGCACGATCACGAGCGCGTCGTACATACTTTGGCTGAACGCCATATCGTTGACGGCGCTGGGCATAATAAACGCGACGCGGAACGGTTTCGCCGCCGGTGCGGCAGTTGGTGGCGCGGCTGTGGGTGCGGGTGCTGGCGCGGGCGCGCACGCGGCGAGCACGACGACGAGCAGTAATGCGAAAATCAATCGTTTCATTTTTTCTTCTCCTCGGGAATTGGAAATTGGATGTTAGAGATTGGAGATTAGAGATTGGTGCTGGGGATCACCTCCTCAAATCAGTATTCAGTATTCAGAATTCAGTATTCAGACCGAACACTGAATACTGAACACTGAATACTAGTTATTCGCCTCTTTCGAACGGTTT
>VGOB01000193.1 GCA_016865935.1 Chloroflexota bacterium
TCGGGATTATCACTGCCTTCACGCTAGGCATTTATCTGAATGCACTGCTGGGGCGCAACCTGTTAGCGGTCAAAGAACTGTTCGCCTAATTTCGCATAATCGGTTAATGGATTGTTGTCAATCTTCCTAGATGGTACAAAGATCGGAGAGCAAGACCTCGGAATTGGCACTTTGGACTCGAGCGAACTTCCACTCGAAATAGGCCGGGACGTGCCAGGGAGTACCGAATATTTGAATGGGATGCTAGATGAAATCTATATTTACAGTCGCGCGTTGAGTGATGCCGAGATTCTAGCACGTTACCCGGCATATTCCATCTCCGGTCGTGTGACAAATGACAGCGGCATCGGCGCGTCTAGCGTCACGCTTTTCTCCAGTTCAGGCGATAGCATCACCACTGACGCAAGCGGCTACTACACCATCACCAACGTCGTCACAGGTACGCACACAATTACGCCAACCAAGAGTGGTTACATCTTTGCGCCCATTACGCGCACTGTCAGTGTGCCGCCAAGTTCAACGGGGAATGATTTCAGGATTCGGCCAATACCTACACGTTTCTTGACGTTGCCTGTCACCACAACAAACTCGAGCCAGGATGCAATCGCCCGGGTCAATTCATGGTTTGATCACCAATCTCCAGACTATGGGCACGATTACCAAATCCGCAAATGGGAAGGTGGCACTCCTTTGTCATACCCACCTGGCCCATCGGATGATCCAGATCATTTCTGTACATTACAAACCAATTGCTATGGAGGACACAATGGCATTGATTTCTCCAAGCGTAATCCTGACCTGAACGTAGACGAGCCGGTCTTGGCAGCATATTCCGGTGTTGTAGCAAGCACCTTGATTACCAATACCAGCTACGGCAATCGTGTCTGGATCAATCACCAAAACGGCTACGCGACTTTGTATGGCCATCTCAAGTCAATCTCAGTCACCGTTAACAGTCCAATCAATGCAGGTCAACACCTAGGAATTATGGGAACCACTGGAAGAAGCACCGGTATTCATTTGCACTTTGGGCTCTACTACGATAAGGACGGAAATGGACAATGGACAGAAGATGAAGTTGTTGACCCATACGGATGGTTTGGAACAACCGCGGCTTGGGCGTGGAACAATCCAGCAGGGCAATTCATACCAAACGGTCAATTGTGGAACTTCGCAATTCTGCCTGACCAAGCCACGGGTCCATCGGGGGGAACGTTGCCCAGCCCTTCGGGTAACGGCAACGCAATCATTCCGTCTGGAGCATTGACCACAACATTAACGATCAGATTTGGAGACGTATCACCGGTTGCTGTACCATCAGCTCAATTACGCACTGCGGGCAGATCTTTCTTGCTCCAAGTTCTGGAATGGCTGGGCATTAGTCAAAGCCAAAGCGTCAGACGACCCCGCTCGAGTTTTGCGCAACCGGTCACACTACAAGTAACATACGGTACGGCTGAGACGCGACATTTCGACACGAGCCAGATGAAGATTTACTACTGGAACGACACGACCACCGCGTGGATCGCTTTGCCAACGACGGTTGACACAAACCTCAAAACGGCAACCGCGCAAACAACCGAAATCGGCAACTTTGATTTGCAAGCCCCGCTCCTTTGCCCGGCAGACAGCCAAGAGATTGACGACAACTATTACGTCGCCAAAACGATCACAACCGATGGCGTGTCGGCAAATCGCCTGTTTGACATCGCGCAAGACGAGGATTGGCTCAAACTAAACGCGGTCGCGGGACAACGCTATCTCATTCAAACCGGCAATCTCGCCAGCGGCGTGGATACCGTTTTGCAAGTGTACGATCTGGACGGCGTAACGCAACTCGCATTGGACGATAACAGCGGTGGCGGCAAAGCATCGCGCTTGCTCTGGCAAGCGCCGCAAACCGGAACGTACTTTGTCCGCGTCAGCCAAGCCGCGGGCAGCGCGTTTGGATGCAGTGCCAGTATCTTCTCAATAATTCAGGGGAAAGTGGCTCGCGTGACCATTTTCATGCGAGAAAAACGAGGTTGAGTGTAAGTTTACCCCAAGTTATTGAGATGATACCAGTGCCACGTATCAAGTAAGCGTGACGCAACAGAGTTGGAACTTTTTGCCGTTCATCCGAAGGTAGCAAAAGCCACAGACATACTTTGTCTTAAGGCAAAAGGGCGGAGCATTTTTCTAAACCGCGAAAAATACTTTGCCCCACACATCACCGGTTTGACGTGACCAAGCACACGTGATACAATCGCCAACGGATTGGGAGGCAGACTATGTTTTTGACAGATCGGATTGAGATTAACCCTGCTGTTATGTTGGGCAAACCTGTGATTCGCGGCACGCGCATCCCGGTCGAACTGATCATCCGCAAACTTAGCGAAGGCGCGACCGAAGTAGACTTGTTGGATGCTTATCCGCGTCTCAAGCGGGAGGATATTCGCGCGGTGCTGGCTTATGCCGCCGAGTCGCTTGCCCACGAAACCATCTTGTTGCAACCCGCATGATGGCTACCCCTGCTTTGCGTTTTCTGGCTGATGAGAGTTGCGACTTTGCCGTCGGGCGCGCGCTGCGGGCAGTCGGTTATGATGTTCTCGCCGTCAGCGAAGTGATGCGCCGTTCCGACGATCGCGCTTTGATAGACCAAGCCCACCGCGAGAAGCGTATCCTGTTGACGGAGGACAAGGATTTTGGCTGGCTCGTTTTTGTCAGTCATGCAGACTCGGCAGGCGTGATTCTGATCCGTTTTCCTGGCAATGCTCGCCAATCCCTTGCCGAGAGTATCAAGCGTACTGTGAGTGAGCAAGGTCAGCAACTCAGTGGCGCATTTGTCGTCGTTCAGCCAGGGCATGTTCGCATCAATCGCAAACCTAGCGTAGCAAGTCAGGCAAGCGCGTGAAGATTTCTCAAAACCACGCGGCTTGACCGTCAGTGATCTGCGATGATTTATGTTTGCACTACACCGGCAAATAAACAACAGACCCGAAGGGTTCGCTTCGCGAAAACCCTTCGGGTCTTGATTTCACTTGAATTTTACTGTCCCGCCTCCGGCGGCTGACTCGGTCCGTCCGGCGTTTTGCGCTTTGACCAGCGCTGCAATTGCACGATTACCCAAATCGCCACCGCGCCTACCAGCGCGTACGGCAGTGCGACGATGAAGAGCCAGATCAGCAATTCCGTCAGCGCGCGCATTAGCGTCGTTTGAGTTTCGACGGCGCGCGTTACAGTCTGACCCGGGTTCCAAACCGTTGGCGTCGCGGTCGGTGTTGGCGTTGGCGTGATGGTTGGCGTAAACGTCGGCGTCGGCGTGGGCTTGGGCTCGCGGATCTCCGCTGTGATCGTCGAAAACGCGGAACGGTCGCCGAGATAATTCAGCTTGCCTTTGATCGTTTCGATTTCTTTTTCGACTTGGCTCAATTGCTGATTGACTTTGAGCGCCTCTTCGACCGTTTGCGCTTTCTTGAGAAAATCGCGAATGCGATCCGCCGTCGCTTCCAGGTTGCGAACCTGGGATTCCAGGTCAACGTACTGATCCGTCACATCCTGCCCCGACGCGCTTTCTTGTTCGACCTTGAGCGCGAGCCTGCGAACGCGTTGCAGCGTCTCTTCAAATCGATCCACCGGCACGGCGAAGGTGATCGTCGCGGCTTTCATTCCGCCTTCGAAAAACGTGCGCGAACTGGTGATGTAGCCGCGCATATCGCCGACGATGCCGGTGATGCGGTCAACCGCCGTGTCCGCGCTTTCGACCGTGAGCGTCATCTGCGCGTTCTTGATGATTTTGCGCCGCGCGTCCGCCGCAGCCGCCAGCATACTCGGCGCGCCGGACGATGTTGTCTCGGGTGCGGACGTTACCGGAGCCGGTGCGCCCATCGGCGCGGGTGGTTTGGTCGGCATCGGCGCGGAAGTTGGTGCCGACGCCACACCGCGCATCGGCGGCGCGGCACTTGGCGGCACAGGCGTTGGTCCCGGCGCGCAAGCAACACTCCATCCGATCACGAACAAACCAATTCCGAAAAGCAATGTGCGAGTGAACATTTTCTCCTCCGTTTCAAATCAAAGACGCCGCGCCGCGCCAAATTGTTCCCTGCTCGGTTTGCCAGACTGCCTTTTGACACTCATACTATCGCGCATTCCAATTCAAGCGCGTTTTCAGCGGATTTTTCACTAAACGCGCAATTGACTTTTGGCGCGAATCGGCATATACTATCTGTGGAATTGAGGAGACAGATTCGCTATGAGTGGATTATCCGCCCGCGCCGAACGGGCACCGCTTTTATTTGCAATCGTCAAGCACTAGCCGCGCCTGCGCGTCTGGTGCTTTGCTTTTCCAAAAATCGGCAGACGGGCGCAAGCCCAAATTCCAATCAGGAGGATGTATGGACTCCAGCATGATCGGCAAGATCGAGAAGGCGAAGCGGTACGCGGCAGAAGCCAATCGCCGCGTCGTCTTCAACCAGTTCCACGTCAAGATCGAAGGCGACAACAACACTTGGGACGTTTCCTTCGAGCGCGGGCATTGGACGTGCGGATGCCACTATTTTTCGACGCACGGCTTGTGCCAGCATACGATGGCGATGGAACGCGTGCTGGGTAGTATGCTCCCGCCCTCCCCCGAACATTTCGTCACTGCCGGAGCGGCGCAAACCAACTGAATAGGGTGTGTGCAGAGTACGCCAAGCGGCGAGACATCGGCATTGACCGATGCCTCGCCACTTCTATTTTTCCACGATGTGTGCTACAATAACCGGGACGATATGCTGAAACAAAAACGATTCTGGCTCGGCTTGTTGATCAGTCTGATTCTGGCGATCTTCGTTCTCTATCAGACCGATCCGGCGAAAATTCTGGCGGCGCTGCAACAAGCGCAGTACATTTATTTGCTCCCCGCGCTCGCGCTCTATTTCACCGGCGTGGGCGTGCGCGCGATGCGCTGGCACTTTTTGCTCCGCCCGATCAAACCGATTCCGAGCCGCGCGCTCTTTCCGCCGGTCGTCATCGGCTATATGGCGAACGATATTCTTCCGGCGCGAATGGGCGAAATCGTCCGCGCGTACATTTTGGGGCGCCAGGAAAACGTCAGCAAAGCCGCCACGCTCGTCACGATTGTCGTCGAACGCGTCTTCGACGGCTTGACGATGCTGATGTTCATCGTCGCCGGAGCGTTCGCGCTGAATCTGGCGGACGAAGAATTGAACGCGCGTTTGCGTATCGTCGGCGCGCTGTTTATCGCGGCGATCGTCGCGTTCGCGCTCCTTGCCGGAATGCCGCGCCGCGTCGAACGGATCGCCCACTTTTTCATCCAGCGCGTTCCGTCCGCATCGCTCCGCGCGCGCGCCGGTTCGCTCACCCGCGCGTTGCTCGACGGACTGGGCGTCTTGCGTAGTCCCGGTGATTCGCTCGCCGTCTTCGCGCTTTCGATTCTGGCGTGGCTCTTCGAAACCGGAATGTACGTCGCGATCGCGTGGGGCTTTAACATTTTTCTGCCGCTGCCGATTTTTCTCGTCGCGTGCGCGGTTGCTAACCTTGCGACGCTCGCTCCCAGCACGCCCGGGTATATCGGCGTGTTCCACGCCGCGATCTTTTACGTTCTGGCAACCCTGTTCGGGGTCGAGCCCAACCTCGCGACGAGTTACGCGATCGTTTTGCACGCGGCGCTGATCGTGCCGGTGACCTTGTTGGGATTTTTCTATTTGTGGCGCGCGGGAATTTCGTTGACGCAAATGACTCGCGCGTAAGGAGGTTTGCGATGACAAGCAAATCTGACCACGAACTGATTCTGGAAATGCGCGACGGACGCCGCACGGCGCTGGGCGAATTGTACGATCGCTACAGCCCGACGCTGTACGAATTCATCTACCGCATCATCGGCGATCGCGATCAGACCGCGCGCCTGCTGGAAGAAGTTTTCGCGCGCGTCCCCTCCGGCGTTTCGACCTTGGTCGATCACTTGCCGGTGCGCGGCTGGCTGTACGGACTCGCGCGCGAAATCGCGCTGGGTTTTCTCCGCCAAAAGGGCTGGCTCGATTCCCTGCCCCCTTCGACCGAGCCGAGCGTGTCCGGGCTCGCCGGAGATATTTGGCGCGCCGCGCGCGCGATTCCCGCGTTTCATCGCGCCGTCCTCGTCGTCGAAGAATTGCACGGCTTGTCTCCCACCGAAAAAGCGCACGCGCTCGGCATCGCGCGCACGGACTTGGCGCGCCTGCTGGAAGAAGCGCGCCGCTTGTTCAACGCGCAATTCGACGCGCAAGCGCGGCAACAAGGGCGCCCGCTCTCCGGGCAAATTGACCCCGAACGCATTTGGGGAATGCACCGGCGCATCGGCACGACCGGATCGCTCTTTGGCTATTTGCCGGCGTTCGTTCTGCCGGACTCACTCGCGGCGACGGTGCGCGCGCGCGTCCTTGCGTCCGCGCGAATGGTCGCCGCCGCGCCGCCGCAACCCGCCGAGAGTATCAGCATCGAAAGCGGTCCATCGGAACCGCTCCCGCCGCTTCCAGAAGCCCCGTCCATTTTCGATGGCTGCGCGTGGCGGTGGATCGGCGCGGCGTTGCTCACCGCGCTCGTCATCATCGGCATCGCGATCGGCATCGGCTACCTGGTGACGCGCGATGCAAGCGCGCCGGTCGTTTCGCAAGTGGAACCCGCGCACGAAGCGCTGTTGCCGTACAACCCGATAGCAGGAACGACGTTGACGCGCGTCACGATCAAGGCGACATATCGCGACGAGCGCGCGCTCGATCTCCGTTCGATCAAACTCGTCGTGGACGGACGCGATGTCACGGCGCAAGCCGCCGTCGGCGATACGACGACGACGTTCACCGCCGATTTCGAACCGGGCAAGCACGTCGCGCTGATCGAATTGCGCGACGTGGCAGGCAACAAAACTACGCGCGCGTGGCAATTCACGATTGGCGGCGCGCCGGAACCGACCGCGCTGCCAACGCTCGCGCCGACCTTCACGCCGACTCTGACGCCGACGCGCACGCCGTTCCCCACCGGCACCGCCACCACCATTCCGCCGCCGATCATCACGATGTTCAACGCGAACCCGGCGACGATTGCGCGCGGCGCGCCGTCGCTGTTGCAGTGGAGCGTCACCAACGCCGACCAGGTTTTTCTGAATCAAGACCGGGTTGATCCGGTCAGTTCGCGCCTGGTCTCGCCTACTTCCACCACGTCGTACTATCTGATTGCGAACAACATCGGCGGCACGACGACGATGTCCATCACCGTCACCGTCCAGGATTTGCCCGATCTCACCGTCACCGATATTTCGCTCTTGCCGACGAATCAGATCGTCTACACGGTTCGCAACATCGGCAACGGCGACGTGACGCGCGCGTTCCTGATCCAAGTCACGGTGGGAAACGTCGTCGTCGAATCGGACCGCCCGATCGCGTCGTTGCCGTCGCAACAAGAAGCGCGTCTCGTCGTGCCGAACTTTACGCTGCTCGGCACGCAAGCCGTCAGCGTGAACGTGAATCTGCTGCAAGAAGTGACCGAGTCGAACTACAACAACAACATCCTGGTTCGCACCTTGATCGGCTCGACGCCGACGCCGACGAGCACGCCGACATTCACGCCGACGAACACGCCCACCAACACGCCAACGAATACGCCAACGTTGACGAATACACCGACGCCGACGCATACGCCAACCGCAACGCCAACCCATACGCCGACGAATACGCCGACCGCCACACCGGTGCCCGGAATTGTCACGAGCGCGATTCTGAACATCACGCCGGTTACATACTCGGGCGCGTGCCCCGCCACGTTCGTCTTCACCGGCACGATCACGATGAACGGACCGGGCACCGTCACGTATCGCTGGGAACGGAGTGATGGTACGAACAAACCCACGCAATCGCTCGCGTTTACGGCGGCGGGATCGCAGATCATTACCGATCAGTGGAGC
>VGOB01000194.1 GCA_016865935.1 Chloroflexota bacterium
TCGTGGATTATCGCGTGGAAGTGGGCGACAAGGTTGGCTTGCGCGTCCAAGCCAGCACGGACCAACGGCGTGTGGCAGGCGCGCGCGTGCGTTTGCATTTTCCAGCGAACAAGTGTCACTTGTTGGCGGAAGAGTAACGCGCGCAGGCGCGGAAAAATAGAAATCGGCGGACGTGTGTCCGCCGATTTTTTGATGCGCCGTTTTGCAACGAGGAGGATTCGCCTGTTTCCCCTTTTTCTATTTCTTCTCCACCTTCACCGCGCACACCTTCAACTCTGGAATCTTCGCGACTAGATCAGCCATGGTCGTTGGCGCACCGCGATTACTTGCTCGCACTCGGCACAATCAGCGTCTCCACTTTGCGAATCAGCGCGATGAGGTTCGGTTGCGTGAAACTCATTTCGGGCGCGGGGACGCGGCGGTGTTTGATATCCGGCAAAATATGTTTATGATGTGGATGAGTACTCTGCAAACGCGGATCGTCGGGATGCGGTTGCGAATCGTACCAAGCGATCTTATTCGCGTTGTGCCACACTGCGTACCCGTAGGATTCGATCACGACCAGGTCTGCGTCAAGCGACAAACGTTCCTTGAGTGTGATGCGATAGCCGCCCGCAAAAATCAATTCGCCCTGAACAATCGCCACGCGCTTGCCGCGCGGAATCACCACCAACGTCGAGCGCTCGATGGCAGGGAAACGTTCGCGGAGCGTGTAGACGAATTCTTCGTACTCACGAAACGACTGGAATGGGTTCACGGCGCGTGGCTCGCTCGATGAGATCGGTCAATGCTTGCGTTTGACCGCGCAGTGCTTGAATCGTGTGACGATATTGCTCTTGCCGTCGCAACAAGATTTTGTACGCACCCGCCCAATCGCTCCAATCCAACACCCAGTCATCGTCAGATGGTTCTTCGCCCCGCGTGTATAGTTCGTAGAACGTTTCCGAAAGAATACCGTATTTGCGCTCGTAGATTTTTACGTCTTCGGTGAGCGCGTGAATGTCAAGAATGATTTCTTGGAGAGTCATCATGGTTGCCTCCTGAATCGTTCAGATTATATCTCCGTTCCAAGCGTATGGCAAGTGGCAAACAAGCAAAGACAGGGAGACGTTTCCCCGCGTCTCCCTGTCTCCTTATCACCCTCTCACTTCTTCTCCACCTTCACCGCGCACACTTTCAACTCCGGTATCTTTGCGACCGGGTCCACCGCCGTGTTCGTCAGCGCGTTCGTCAGCGCGTCCGCGTAGTGGAACGTCATAAAGACGACGCCGTGCCCCACGCGGTCGGTGACCCACGCGCGCGCTTCCACTTGCCCGCGCCGCGAACTGACGCGCAGCCAATCGCCATCGTTTACGCCGAGCCGCGCCGCGTCGTCCGGGTGCAACTCGACGCGCTCTTCCGGCGCGAGCTGATCGAGCCCGGCGACGCGTCCGGTCAGCGAGCGCGTGTGATAGTGCTGCAAGATGCGCCCGGTCGTCAGCGTGAACGGGAATTGCGCGTCCGGGTTTTCGGCTGGCTCTTGATGCTCGACCGGCGAGAACAAGCCCTTGCCGCGCGTGAATTTTTCCGTGTGCAGAATCGGCGTGCCGGGATGATCCTTGGTCGGGATGGGCCACTGCAAACCTTTTTTGTCAATGCGCGCGTACGTGATCCCGGCGTAGGATGGCGTGACGGACGCGATTTCCTGCATGATTTGTTCAGCAGCTTCATAGTTCCAGGTTTCAGGTTTCAGGTTGCTTTCAACTTGTAACTTGAAACCTGAAACTCGCTTCGCGACCTCGCACACCGCTTGCCAATCGGTGCGACATTCGCCAATCGGCTCGATCGCTTTGCGAACGCGCTGGACGCGGCGCTCGGTGTTGCTGAACGTGCCATCTTTTTCCGCGAACGACGCGGCGGGCAAAACGACATCGGCAAGTTGCGCGGTCTCGGTCATAAACAATTCCGAGACGACGAGGAAATCTAACTTGTTCATCGCCTCGACGACGTGCTTTGAATCCGGATCGCTCATCGCGACATTTTCGCCGACGATCCACATCGCTTTCACTGTGCCATCGCGCGCGGCGCGCATCATCTCGCCGACGACTAGTCCCGGTTTCGACGGCAACTTGGTTCCCCACGCGTTTTCAAATTTCGCGCGCGCGGCTTCGTCGGCGACGCGCTGATAGCCGGTGTAAAACGCCGGCAGCGCGCCCACATCGCACGATCCTTGCACATTGTTCTGTCCGCGCAATGGATCAACCCCCGCGCCCGGCTTGCCGATGTTGCCGGTGAGCAGCGCGAGATTCGCAATCGTGAGGACATTGTTGTGACCGACGGTGTGCTGTGTGATCCCCATCGCGTAGAAAATCGTGCTGGGCTTGTTGCCGGCGTACAGACGCGCGGCGGTAAACAAATCGTCCACCGCGATGCCGGTAATCTCGCTGACACGCGCGGGCGTGTATGTCTCGATCACCTTGCGCCATTCATCGAAACCTTCCGTGCGTTGCGCGACAAATTCTTTGTCTTCCAAACCTTCTTTCAAAATGATGTGCGCCATTCCGTTGAGCAACGCGATGTCCGTCCCAGGTCGTTGGCGAACGTACAATGTCGCGATGCTCGCGAGATCGACCGCGCGCGGATCGGCGAGGATCAGTTTTGCGCCGCGGCGTACGGCACGACGCATCCGCGTGCCGATGACGGGGTGTTGCTCCGTCGTGTTCGATCCGATCACAAAGAGCGTTTGGCAATTGTCAATATCCGCGATGTTGTTCGTCATCGCGCCCGAACCAAAGGCGGTGGCTAGACCAGTCACCGTGCTGGCGTGTCAGAGCCGGGCGCAGTGGTCCACACTGTTCGTCCCCATCACCGCGCGCGTGAATTTCTGAAACAGATAATTTTCTTCGTTCGTCGCTTTGGCAGACGCGAGGAACGCGAACTCGTCGCCGCGATGTTGTGCGAGTTTTTCCGCAACGAGATCCAGCGCTTCGTCCCACGATGACTCGACGAACTTGCCATCTTTTTTGATGAGCGGCTTGGTCAAGCGATCGGGATGATGAATGAATTCATAACCGTAGCGACCTTTGACGCACAGCGCCATCCCGTTCACGTACGCGTCGCGCGCTGAAGTCACTTTGACGATTTTGCCATCGCGCACGTTGAAATCGAAATTGCAGCCGACGCCGCAGTAGACGCAAGTCGTCCGGACTTTACTGAATTGATGCGCGCGCCCCTTGCCGCGCGAGGGCTTGTCGGTGAGCGAGCCGGTGGGGCAGTACGCCGCGCACGCGCCGCACTGTTCGCACCCGGCTTCGAGCATCGAAACGTCCGCGCCCGCGACGATCTTGTCGTTAAAGCCGCGATTCGCGACGCCCCACACGTTGCGTCCCTGGATTTCCGCGCACGCGCGCACGCAGCGCGTACACAAAATGCACTTGTTGAAATCGGTGAAGACGAACGGATTCTGATCCGCGCCGACCGGATAACTGTGCCGTTTGCCTTTGTGATCGCTCCACGCGACCTGGTATTCGTAGACCGCGTCCTGCAACTCGCAGCCGCCGTCTGCTTCGCAGATCATACAATCGTTCGGATGATCGGTCAGCAGCATCTCCAGAACGAACTTGCGCTCTTCGACGATTTTCGGCGTGTGTGTCTGCACGACCATTCCTTCGGCGACCGGCAGCGTGCACGCCGCGATCAGCCCGCGCATCTTTTCGACTTCGACGACGCACAAGCGGCACGCGCCGACCGGCGAAAGATCGGCGTGGTAGCACAACGTCGGAATGTGAACGCCGTTCGCGCGCGCGGCTTGGAGCACTGTTTCTCCTTCGCGCGCTTGAATCGTGTTTCCGTTAATCGTTAGGTTTATGGGCATTGATGTACCTCCGAGTACTTGCATGTGTCATTGCGAGGAGCGGGGTTTGCGACGAAGCAATCCCCAAACTCCAAGTTGGGAGTTGTTCGACACGCGAAACGCGCTTCGTAATGACACCCAAATCATTCTTCAAACAAATCTTTCCACTCTGGGTTTATGCTGTTGACTAGGTCAATCTTCTTTTCCCTTGAACCAGCCTTGATTTGCTTTTCGCGCGCGATGGCATCACTTATCTCACCAAATTCTTCACAGTAAACCAACTTGTTGATGTTGTAGCGACTCGTGAAGCCACCGCGTATTTTGCTTTGATGTTCAAAGACTCGGCGCGACAAATCGTTCGTTACGCCTGTATAGAGGACTGTATTGTGCTTGTTGGTCATGATGTAAACAAAGTATGATCGTTTACTCATACGGTTCTTTTGTCATTGCGAGCGGAGCGAAGCAATCTCCAATTCGCAGTGCGGGGATTGCTTCGTCGCGAAAAACACTCCTCGCAATGACACCCAGCCTCCAGCGTCATTGCGAGCGAAGCGAAGCAATCTCCAATTCGCAGTGCGGGGATTGCTTCGTCGCAAAAACCGCTCCTCGCAATGACACCCAGCCTCCAGTGTCATTGCGAGCGGAGCGAAGCAATCTCCAATTCCCAGTGCGGGGATTGCTTCGTCGCAAAACCGCTCCTCGCAATGACACCCAGCCTCCAGTGTCATTGCGAGCGAAGCGAAGCAATCTCTAATTCGCAGTGCGGGGATTGCTTCGTCGCAAAAACCGCTCCTCGCAATGACACAGGCATCACACCGCCACCGGCACTGCGCGCCGCGTCTTGACGATCACCGGCTCGCCGCGCATCGCGCAGACGTTCACCGCGCATTTGCGCGCGTCCGCGTGCGCGACGAACTCGTCGCGGAAAAAGCGCAAGCCGGTGAGAATCGGTACCGCGGCGGCTTGACCGAGTCCGCAGAACGACGCAATCTGCATCTGCGTCGCGATCCGTTCGAGTTGCGCGAGATCATCCATCGTCGCGCGCGCGTCTTTCAACCGCGCGAGAATTTCCAGCGCGCGCGTCGTGCCAAGCCGACACGGCACACACTTGCCGCAACTTTCATTCGCAAAGAAACGTAAAAGCACGAATGCAAGATCGACGACGCACGTATCGTCGCCGCAAATCAGCAACGCGCCCGATCCCAAGCCCGCGCCGCGCGCGGCGAGTTCGGCGAAATCCATCGGCACGTCGAGGAACGACGCGTCAATGATCGCGCCCGCGGTACCGCCGGTCTGCGCGAGTTTGAAACGCTTGCCGGGTTTTATTCCGCCGCCGTACACCTCGATCACCGTTCGCAACGATGTGCCCATCGGCACTTCGATCAAGCCGGTCACGTTCACATCGCCGAGCATCGTGTACACTTTGGTGCCCGGACATTTCGCGGTGCCGAGCGTGCGATACCACGCCGCGCCTTTGCGAATAATCGGCGGCAGGTTCGCCAGCGACTCGACGTTGTTCACCGCGGTCGGATTGCCCCAAATGCCGAACGTCGTCGGGTAGGGCGGACGGATGCGCGGCTCGCCGCGTTTACCTTCCAGCGATTCGATCAGCGCGGTCTCTTCGCCGCAGATGTACGCGCCCGCGCCGGAATGAATGTGAATCTCGAACGAGAAATCGCTGCCGAAAATTTTCTCGCCAAGCAAACCGAACGCGTGCGCTTGCGCGATCGCTTTCTCCAATCGCTCACGCGCCTGCACGTACTCGCCGCGCAAATAAATGTAGCCCTCGCGCGCACCAATCGCGTAGCCCGAAATCAGCATCCCTTCGATGACCGAATGGGGATCGCCTTCGATAATCAAGCGATCTTTGAACGTCCCGGGTTCCGATTCGTCTGCGTTGCACAAAACGTACTTGACCCCTCCCTTGCCCTCCCCTGCAGGGGAGGGTTGGGTGGGGTTGGTCTCCGCGACGATTTTCAACTTCATCCCAATCGGAAAGCCCGCGCCGCCACGACCTTGCACACCCGCGTCAACAATTTCCTGAACGACCTGCGCGGGCGTCATTTCCGTCAGTGCTTTGCCGAGCGCGGTGTAGCCGTCGTGCGCGATGTAATCCTCGATCGATTCGGGATTGATGATGCCGGCGCGCGCCAACACGACCCGCTGCTGCGCGAAGAGCGCGCCTTCGCGCGACGGCACACGCACGATTGCGCCGGTCAGCGGCTTGGTGATGACGCGCAACGCGTCCACGACGCGTCCCTTGTAGAGATGCTCGGAGACGATCAGCGGCGCGTCGTTCGCGGTGAGCGGTCCGTAGACAACGCCTTCGGGATAGACGATTGCCGCCGGAAGTTGCGCGGGCGGCACGCGCAAATCGCCCGTGAACGCGACGGCGACTTCGTCGGTCAACGCGTAAAACGCGAGTTCCGCATCAAACGCGGACTTGATCGCTTCCGCGTTGCGCGCAAGTGAAATTGGATCGCCGGAAATGAGAATGTGTGAACGATGAGGCATGGTGCCTCCAGGTCAGTCGGTCTGTTGGTGATTGTTCGTAACTCTGACTCGAATTTATAACTTGGTTTTGCCGTGGCGTTCTAACTCAAGTAGGACTCGTATGCCATAGTAGAAACACTCTTTTCTGTATGCCGTTTCCCAATCTTTCATCAACACTACTGCGTCAAGGCTATCAGCCTTCAACGCTTTCCCCAATTCTTTTTCTTTTCGTTTTCTTGTGTATGAGGCTCTATCAATCCATGCAGGAGGAATATTTTTACCTTCCTCGCGCAAAAGAAAGTAGGCATCGACGACATTTCCATTTGTCAGATCGAACAATTCGGCTTCTCTTGGCACCTTGCCCTCCTGTACCCGAAGCACAAACATCACTGCTATCGGATGTAATCCGCTGGCTAATCCAAATGCAAACTCGGCGAATCAAGTTGAAAAATCGCTGAAAAATCGCTTGACAATCCGCGTGGTTTCTGGTATGCTGTAGTCAAGATCGGGTGACCCGCCGCCTCCTTAGCACACCACTAGGGACTATGCGGGCGTATGAGCGATTACGCTCCCCCGATCATTTTCTTTTCGAAATCGCCCCCAAGAATTCTACTTCGCTGATTCGTTTGTTCGCTGTCTGCCGGTGTCGCACAATCTCGATCGCGAGATGGTGTGCCGGGGATCGCTTGCCAACATGTCGAAACAAAATACGCGTCGGATCAAAATGTGGGACATCTCGGCGCAGATAAGCAACTAACGTATTCTTGATCTCCGCCTCTCTGCCCGTATACTCAACATCAATTGTGATCTGATCTACCTGACGAATAACATTCCGTAGCAGGAAGTAAAGACCAATTGCAAAGGCATAAATGGCGACAGCAGCGTGCGACTTGCCCTTGGCGCGCAAGCGTTGCATCACCGCGCGCTTGACGTTGGCAGGGATGACAATCGCATACGAAATTCCATTTGCAATCGCCAACACGGTATCGCGTGCGAGGTCGTCCATCTTGATGCTTTGATCAACCTCTGCGTTGGTCACGTTGGTTTACCCTTCGCACCCAAAATTTTCCACGTCGCCGCGCGACACGTTTCACGCATCACGTCCGCGCATCGCGCGGCGTTCCACATTTACTCCAACGGCGGATGCAATCCCGCGCGAATCCAAATGCGACGTGCAGACACGAGCCAGTCGTTATTCAAACGCAACGCCTCAACCGTCGCGCGCCCAATCGCGGTTTGACCGATGATACGCAGTCCATTATCACTCCAAGCGAAATGTCGATGCCATTCTTGCGCGCATGGATTGAACAATGGAACTGGTTCTCCGGTTTGAGGATCCGGGACGTTCACGCGCGCACCCTTGAATTCGTTGCAGCGATAACACGCCAGAGCAAGGTTCGCCGGCGATGTCGCGCCGCCTGCGCTCCGGAATTACGTGCTGTAGTTTGGCGAAATTTCGACCCAGGATTATAATTATGCCCGAGATCCGACACGGCACAGATTTGTCGTTACGCTCTAGCCCCCACGGCACAGGCGATCACCGCATCGCTACGGGTTTGTTTTCC
>VGOB01000195.1 GCA_016865935.1 Chloroflexota bacterium
GGCGTCGTATGGTATAATGTCTTTGGGGTTCTCATGCACTCCTCTTTCCTCGGTCGGATAGGATAGAGACAGTATCCATGAGAACCCTCTTTAGTCAAATCCCAAAGTGAGTTTTGCGGTATTGCGATTTTTGGTAGAGAGACCGATGCTGATATAGCGTTGCTCTTTTTCCGAGTGGTCAGGATCGAGTCTGGTCGCGATGAATGGGTCGTGGAAGATGGTCGCGCCTTCTTCAAACCCGACCTTGTGATTTTTGAGATTGGTTTTCGCTTTGCTTTCGTCCCATTCAAACAAGAGTTCCATCGTGTTTGCTTTCTGATTGCGGACTCGGTATGCTCGCTGACCTCTGCGAGCATTATACCACGCGCTGGATGGGTAGGCAATACACAACCAACATCCCAACGATGGCAATGAAAAATGTGACAAGTGTCACCACCATCCCCATCTTCACCGACCACGGATCGAACACAAAATCCACGCGTCCCGCGCCCGCGCGCACTGGCACCGCGCTGAGCGCGACGTTTGCGCGCAGAATCGGCGCGGGCGCGCCGTCAACGACTGCGCGCCAGCCGGGGTAATAATAATTTTCGCTCAGCACGAGCAAGCCGTCGGCGGGCGCATTGACGACGACGCGCGCGTGTTCCGGCGTGATGCGCGTGAACTCGGCGGCGCGCTTGACCTCTCCCCCAGCCCCTCTCCTATCAGGCGAGGGGATTGGAAACGGCGACGCGTCGGCGATGTACGCGACGTTCCACGGATCGAACGCGTCGGACGCCATCGCGGCGAGCACCTGATCGTCGTTCGCGTTGTGAACCGCGTAGGGCGCGAACCACGCGCGCGGCATCGGATCGTTCAAGCGTAAAAGGCGCGTGCTACCATCGTGCGTGACAAGTTCGGCGTCGTGAAAACCAGGGCGCTCAGTGATCGCGTATCGCACATTCAACAGCGACCACAATTTTTCTGCCGGCAAATGATCGCGCAAAAAATCATAGCGCGCAATCTTCAGCGGACTGATGCCGCCGATCTCTTCGAGATTGTGCATAATTCCAAAATGCCCCGGCATTTTGCCTTCGTCCGCCACGCGGAAAACGCCGCGATCATTCTTGATTGTCTGAATGATCGACGTGGCGGGATAATGATCTCGCGGCGGCGCATTATACGCTTGCGTGTTGATGCTGAACAGATCGAACGCGATGAGCGCAATCGTCAGAACGATCACCATTCGCCCCTCGCCGCTCGCCCCTGGCTTTTCCGAATCAGAGGAGCGAGGGGCGAAAACGTACTTGCCCACCAACACACTTGTCAACACGAACAGCAACGTCATCAATCCGGCGCGCGTGCCGAGAAAGGCAACCTGTCCCGATTGTTTCAGCGTGCCGGAAATGTAAAGCGCGCAGACAAACATCAAACTGATGACGATACCCGCCGGAAGCAACGCCCAGACGCGCCGCGCGCGTTTTACATCGAACGATGATTGCAACTCGCGCCAACCGTACCCCGCCAGCAGCGCCAGCGCGAAACTGATGACGAGCGCGAGCCGCTCCTGCCCGCGAAACAGCGCGAAACCGGGGACGAAATGGTAGAAGATCGCGTACGCAAAAACGTAAAAGCCAAACGCGATCAAGAGCGAGCCGAGCGCGAGCGCCGCCCAGAAAATTTTCGCGCGCGAACGATTGACCCACAACGCAAAGATCGCCAGCCACAGCGGCAAGATGCCGATGTACAACGGCGATGAAAACGCGTTGATAAAGCCGGGCAGAATCATTTGCAACGGATCGAGCGTCGGGAAACCGCGCGCGGCTTCTGCCCACGTCATCGTCGCGCGCGTCGAAATCAATTGATATTCGAGTGTCGGCAACCATTGTGCGGCGGAGATTCCGATGGCGATTAAAAGTGAAAAGGCAAAAGGCAAAACGTAAAACTTGCGCCGTGCATTCGCAATTCGTAATTCACAATTCGCAATTCGCCAGACGAAATAAATGACGCAGGCGTACCCAACAAACATAAACGTCTGCGGATGTCCCGCCAGCGCGGCGATGCCCAGCGTGACTCCGGCGGCGACGTAATATCGCGCCGAAGCAATCCCCAAGTGATTTGGAGATTGCTTCGCTTCGCTCGCAATGACACTGGACTCAACTGCCAAATCCAAAAACAGCAACGCGAGCGGCAGCCAAGTCGCAGTCTCCAGAATCGCGAGTTGTTGCGGCGGGTACGATGTGAGATACCCGCCAAACGTGAACGTGAGCGCGCTGACGAGCGCGGCGACGCGCGAGCCGATCACGCGCCGCGCGAACAGGTACGTGAACGCGCCCGCCAAAACGAAATGGACGATCGCTTCGATCTCTAGATCGAGCAGCGTGAAATTCGCGCCGCGCACCGCGACGACGATCAGCGTCCAGATCAAACTGATCGGATAAAAGAGCGCGCTTTGCACATCGGCGAGGAAGGGATGTCCGCTGTTGAAATTTTCCGACCAGAGCGGCAGGTGTCCCTCCGCAAACGCGCGCGCGGCGTAGACGCGAAACGCCCAGAACTGCTCGGTGAAATCGCCGGGGGGAAAGACAGCGCGGTCTTCCAGACGCGGCGTGATGATGCGCCAGAAGAAGAGGAGGACGAGCGCGGTGAGGAGCGCGAGCGCGGCGAGATCATTTATGATTTCCGATCCTTCGCTTTGCTCAGGACGTTGTTTTCGATTTTCGCCTTTCGATTGATTCATCATTCGATCACGATTGGGGTCAGCGCGATTTGATCGTTGGGCAGACGCGCGCCGCGCGCGTCGAACACGGGAACACGCGCGAGCGAATTCGGATCGTACATTCCGACAATGATGGTGTACACGCCGGGCGCGGCGTCCACGCGAAGGTCGTGTACGTCCACGATCCGTTCGCCGGGTTGCCACGCCGTCGTCGGCGCCAGACCGAACGCGGGCGCGCCATCGTGCTGCGCGACGAGGTTGCCATCGGCGTCGGTGACGTGGACGAAGACGGAAAAATCTTTTTCGCTGTTTTGATACGCCTGCCAGTATAACACAAGATGCAAATTTCGCGTACCCTCGATCCGATAGCCGGTCAGCGTCGCGTTGCCGACGCGCGCGCCCAGCGGAACGATCTGCGCTTCGAATGCGCGCGGCGTCAAGTACAACTGCAAACGGAAAATGTCAATCGGCGTTTCCGCGACGCGTTCGGCGTGGCGCGCCAGAAATGTCTCGACGAAGCGTTCATTGTCCCACCACCCCGGCGACGCGGGGATGAACCAAATCCGGCGATACTCGGCGTTCAGTTGGCGCAAAAATTTTTCGTCTGCCGCCGTCGCCCAATACTCGCGCGGCACCGTCAGCACCGGCAGATCGCCGCGGTAATAGATCGCCGCCATTTCGGTAAAATTCTGGATCACAAAATCGCCGGGCGCACGACGCGCTTTGATGTATTGCATCAGCGCGCGCCAATCCGGCGCTTTGGCGTACGCCGGATCGAAATAATAGTGGCTCAGCGCGTAGACGGACGTGAGCGTGAAGAAAAAGACGCCAACCCCGAATAGCGAATTGCGAATTAGGAATTGCGAATTGCGAATTAGGAATTGCGAATTTTGAATTTGCCCCAGCCCAATCGCAAACGCCAAATAATACGCCGGCGCAATCGCGTTCAAATAGCGTTCCAGAAACAACGGACGCCCGATCGAGACGATGTACTGCGCGAGCGTGGGAATCGCGATCCAGAGAAACAGAAACGCGGCGAGCGCGCGATTTTTGCGCGCGAGCCAAAGCAGGATCGCGACGAGTGCGAGCGCGAGCGGAAACCACAGCCGCGTCTTCCAATCGTTCGGCACCGTGTCACTCAGAACGAAACTGGTGAGCGTCCGGCTGAACACATCGAGCAGTGACGCGCCGCTCTCCGCGCTCGCCTCGCCATACGTCGTGATGCGATTCGTGCCGAACAAGACCCAGGGCGCGTACAGCAGAACGATCACTGCTTGCGCGCCGATCCACCGCGCCAGCGTCCGCCAGCGGCGCGCCGAGACAGCCAAGAGGCACACAAAGAGATTGAGCGCGGCGAGAATGAATACGTCGTAGTAGTGCGTATACAAACTCGCCAACGTCGCAAGAACGTAAAGAGAGAGATTAGAGATTGGAGATTGGAGATTGCGCGTTTTTGAATCTCTAATCTCTAATCTCCAATCTCTTTCCAACCGCCACCAGCGCCACCAAAAAATCAGCGCGAGCAAACTCAAGCAGAGCCACAGCGCGTAATTGCGCACATCTTGCGAATGCCAAATCTGGTACGGATTGATCGCGATCAGCGCGGCGGCGAAGAGCGCCCAAGTCCTCCCGAGTTCCCCTGGTTCCTTTCTCGCGCGTGCCGTCATTTCCCGCGCCAACCGATACAGCAACGGCACGCTCAAGACCCCGAAGAACACGGAGAAATAACGCGTCGCCAATTCACTCGCTCCGGCAACGGCGATCCACGCGCGCAGCGCGAGATACATCAGCGGCGGGTTCGGCTCGATCGTGCTGATCCCTTTCCACAACCCTTCCCAGGTGCGCTGAACGAAAATCACCGTGAACGCTTCGTCGCCGCGCAGCGAAACGAAATCCAGGCGGTACACGCGCAGCGCAAACGCGACGAGCGTGAGCAACGCCACCGCTCCCCACATCCGGATTGATCGCCGACGGCTGACTGCTGACCGCTGACCGCTATCCTCTTTCATCTCTCATCTTTCATCTTTCATCTTTCGATTTTCCGCGCCAGCGCGACCAGCGACACACCAAACGGCACATCCCGGCGCGCGACCACGCGCATTTCCAGGACGTACAGCGCGCTCAAGATCGCGTTCAGCGCGCGCGGCAACGGCGCGAGATCGGAATGAACGGTTTTGCCTGCGCCGAAGACGCGGTGCCACCATCGCTCCACCGCAATCGCCGGAAACATCAGCGCGTTCGCGTGCGTCAAGCGTTCGATGGACAGTCCAACGCGCGTCACTTTTTCGCGCAAGTCACGCGTCGAGTAACGCCGCTGATGCCCGACCGCGACGTCGTGCTGACTCCACAACCATTGGTACGCCGGCAACTGAACGATCAATCGTCCGTTCGGTTTCAGCACGCGCGCGATTTCCGCGAGCGCGCATTGATCGTCTGCGATATTGCAAATCACCTCGAACGAAATTGCGAGATCGAAACAATCATTCGGAAATGGCAACTCGGTCAATGACGCCAGAAACGCGCGTTCGATGCCGCGCGCGCGGCAAAACGCGATCGCCTGATCGGAAATGTCCACACCGATTGCCGCGCCATAGCGTTGCAGTAACTCCAAATTCGCGCCGGTGCCGCAGCCGCCGTCCAGAATCAGCGCGGCGCGCGGCGCGTAACGATCCAACCAAGTCTTGATCAACGTTCGCACGCCACGATACCACCAATACCGATCTTCCAACTCGAACATCACCCGGTACTCGTCCGGGTACATCAGCATTTCTTCGCGTTTCACCTTGCCTCAATCAATTTGAATTTCGCCCAGCGCGACAACCTCGCCGAGCGGATTGCCGGTGGCGGAATGATACGGCACCACGTGCCAACGATATTTTCCCGGCGACATCGTCGGCGCGATCAGAACCTCGCGCGCGTCCACGATGATTTGGTGCGGCTCCCAGGTTGAACTGCCGGAACGATTGCCCAACGGAATCGCGTCCCACTGCCCAACCCGCGCGCCCGCCGGATCGATCAGTCGTAACGAGACCGCGTAATCTTCGCCGACCGGCGCGTCAAGCTGCCAAAACAATTCGACGCGGGCGCGCGTTCCCGCCGCGAGCGATGTTGGCGCGGCGTACCCGCGCAAGCGCAAATGTCCCTCGAACGCAAAGTCGAGCGGATGCGCGATGTCCGACGCGTGCGCCACCGGCAACGCGCGCGCAAAGAGCGACAGCGCGATTTCGGTGCTGGTCCCGGCAAATTGCGCGTGATCGAGCAGGACACCTTCCGCGTTCAAATCGTGTTCGATCCGCGCGTCCGGATCGTCGAACGGGACGTGCAGCGCCAAAAACCACACGCGCGCGTGGTCGCGCAACGCGGCGCGCACGGCGGCACGATCCGCGTCCGGCATCGGCTGGCGATCCGCGCGCAAGATCGGCAATGTGAGTAGCGGTACGCGATCGCCGGCGTAGTAACGATACAACGCTTCGGTGTGCGGCGAATCGAGAATGAGCAAATCGCCGGGGCGCGCGCGCTCACGGAGTGATTCCGCCCACGCGCGATGATCGTCCTTACCAAAACGCGGATCGAAATACCAATGGCTCAGCGACAAGATCGCGCCGACGACGAACACGCCGAGCGCGGCAAGCGCGATGGATCGCCGCCAGCGCGCCAGCGCGACGATTCCCGCCGCGACGCCCAAGTAAAACGCCGGACTGATCGCGATGAGATAGCGCGAGTTTTGGTACAGCGGACGAACGAGTGAAAAAACCAGGACGCCAAGAATTGGAAGGAAGAGGTATACCAAAATTGTAATTCGCAATTTGCAATTCGCAATTCTGAATTGCGAATTAGGAATTGCGATACCCAACGCGAACAACATAAGCATCGCCGCATCAAACCACATTGCCGTCGCCCAATCCAACGTAGTGCCGACGCTGAACGAGTTGAGCAGATCGCGCAGCATCACGTCGAGCGGAACAAATGCGGGTCCCGTCCCAGCATTGCCCGCCATACTTGCCGTCACTTGCGGCAATAAAAAAATCGCGGACGCGCCGGGGAGCGCAGGCAAACAGAAAAACCAGCGGCGGCGCGGCGTGTGCCACACCAGAATCAAAATCAGAATCGCGTGAAAGGGAAAAAGAAACAGCGCGAAATAATGAGTGTACAACGCGGCGATCGCGGCGAAAAGATAAGTAAAAAGGAAAAAGGCAAAACGCAAAACGCGGAACGTGAAATGTGAAACGTGAAACGTGAGAAGCGGAATTTTGAACTCTGAACCTTGAACCTTGAAGGCGCGTGTGAGCGCGTAGACGGCGAGCGTGCTCCAGAACAAGACGAGCGCGTACGGGCGCGCTTCTTGAGCGTACCAAATGTAAAATGGCGAGAGCGCGGCGAGGAGCGCGGCGATTACCCCCACCCCTGCCCTCCCCCGTTCCACAGGGGAGGGGGAAGACCAACGGCGCGCGAGCGCGTACACGAGCGGAATCGTCGCGACGTTCGCGCTGACGGAGAAAAAGCGCAGCGCGAATTCGCTCGTGCCGAACGCGCGGACGAGCACGTGGAGCAACAAAAAATAAACCTGCGGCAAAGTATCGATCGTGACGACGTTTTGGATGAGGATCGTGTTGGCAAGCACCGTGCCGAGATCGCGCGTGGCGCGATAGACGCTGAGACTCTCGTCCCACCAGAGCGCTTGCGCGTCGAGCCGATAAACGCGCAGCGCGAACGCGCCAAGAAGAATCGCCCCAAGCGCGACGCGTTCAAGGCGCGCCGCGTGATTCGGTGGGAAAATCGATCGCCAAGTTTTCATCGCGCGCGCATTATACCGCGAAAAATCGAAAAATGAAAACTCTTGACAAAATAGCGATTTTGTGCTAGTATAACGTTGTAGTAAATCGTTATACTAATCAAGTATAACGATTTACTATCAATCAGGACACGTAACTGCTCAGCCCATTGTCATGCTGAGCGAAGCGAAGCATCTCGCTAATCGCGAATTGCGAGACGCAAAGCGTTCGTCGCAAAAACCGCTCCTCAGAATGACAGCCTGAGCCTGTTTTCCGCACCTTGAAAAATGAATACCAGAGTGCCAGATGCGATTCCGAGTCGTCCGGGGTGAGTGCGTGACGTGTGCGAATCGAGTTTGGGGCGCGTCCAGTGGTTGCGAGCGGGGAACTGGCTCACCCTATCAGCTCGC
>VGOB01000196.1 GCA_016865935.1 Chloroflexota bacterium
TTGGGAAGTGAGTTTGGTCAACGCCATTCTCCTGCTATTGAAAACCGACTCTAGGTTATGGCAGTGGCTGGACCCACAGTGCACCCTAGACTTGGAAGCCGCTTTGCCAAATGTGTCCTGACATCAGCCAACTACCCAACTATCGCACTAACAAACTACTCTCTCATCCACCCCAAATGCTGCGTCACGATGCTGAACGCAGACTTGATGCCGTACCACGTGTTCATACTTTGCAGCAGCGTCAGAATCGGACGCGGACGGAACGCCCATTCGCGGAACGCGCGCTTTTGCCAATACTCTAAACGTTCGGCGGACAAATTCGGATAATCCAGCACCGTCGAGCGTTCCATATCCACTTCTTCCCAGCGTGTCCCCGGACGAAACCAACCCTGCTCCACCACCTCGAAGAAAAACGGCGTGCCGGGGTACGGCGCGGCGATGTGAAAGAGCGCGATGTCGAGCGGCAATTTCTTGGAGAACGCGATCGTCTGCTGCATCGTCTCTTCCGTCTCGCCCGGCAAGCCGATGATGAAATAGCCCCAGTTCTTGATCCCCGCGTCGCGCGCCCACTTTAGCGCGCGCTCGGCTTTGGCTGGGTCAGTCCCTTTGTGCGCGCGCTTCAAAATCTCGTCACTGCCGGATTCGATGCCCCACGTAATCATCCAACAACCCGCGCGCGCCATCAGCCGCAGCATCTCTTCGTCCACGTAATCGGTGCGACTGTTGCACATCCACTTGATCTGCAAGTTCTCTTTGAGCATCAACTCACACAAGCCGACAACCTGCTCGCGCGACGCCGTGAACAGATCGGCGTACATCTGGATGTAGTTGATGCCCAACTTCTTCAGCGTCCATAGTTCTTCGACGATGTTTTCCGGCGAGCGCAAGCGCAGCGCCCATTGATAACTGACGTGCTTGATGCAAAAGATACACCCCGCCGTGCAACCGCGACTCGGCACGACGAACGAGTACGCGCCCTTCATCATCGGCGCGCGATACTTGTCGAGCGGGAGCAGATGATGCAGCGGAATCGGCAAGTCGTCCAGGTTCGGAATGAACGGACGATCGGGATTGATGACCACATCACCATTCTTGCGCCAGACCAAGCCCTTGATGGGTTCAAGGTTCAAGGTTTCAGGTTCAAGGTTGCTTTGAACTTTGAACTTTGAACTTTGAACTTGTGAACCAGTATCTGCCAGCAGCTTGACAATCCGCGCCTCCGTGGGAACGCGCCCCTCCAGCGTGTCAAGCAACTCGCGCAACGTCATCTCCGGTTCGCCGCGCAAAATAAAATCGAGCGCGGGAAACGGCAGCATAGATTCGCGCGGCAGCGGTGTCACGTGCGTGCCGAACGCAATCGTGCGCGCGCCCAGCGACTTTGCCAGAAACACGCCGTACATATCGTTTTGCAGCGTCGGCGCGGTGATATGCGTCACATAGTACTTGGGCATCCTCGCGCGCAGTAACGCCTCGAACTTTTTCCACGACATTCGCTCGGCAATCGCGTCCACGACTTCGACTTTATAGTCCATCGCCAACAACGCGGCATGTTGCGCGAGCGAGACCTGGGGCCACACCAGGTTTTCGCGCGACTTGCGTCCAACGCGATGCTGACTACGAATCCAGATGCCGCCGTCGGGTGAAGGAGGGTTGACGAGCAGAATGTCCACCGCGTCTGGCGGTCGCGGACGTTCCAGCACGCGGGCGACGCGTCCTGCGTCGGGAAATTTCGCATCGGGGACGCGTTGGCGCGTGCGCGCGCCGAGATTGACATTCTGCATATTGTTCATTAGTCTGTCCGAACCCCAGGTGCCAAGTACTGTAGCATCTTTCTTGGAATGTCCAACCGCTTCGCCACATTCACAACCGCCAGTCCGGCAAAGACCATCATGATCGCATCACTGGGCAAGCGATAGCGCGGCGCCGCCCAGGAAACAAGACACAGCGTCGTATCGAAGACTGGATAGAGATAGAGCAACGAACACTCGCGCCAGTGTTGCCTCGAAAGAACAAGACCGTACAGCATGAATGGCAAATAGAGCGTGAACGAAAAAACACGCCCAAGGTTACTGACCAGCGATGATTGCTCGGAGGGAAATATCCAGAAATAATCTTTCGTCCGATTTAGCGTTAGCAAGATAAAGCGCATGGGATCATGCACGATGAAATTCAATGCCTGCCCAAGCAATGCCCGATCAATCGCCGGTTCAGGCAAACCGACAAGATTCTCTGGAATCGGAGCCACGTAGTTTGGATTAAAGTTCGTGCCTTGATTCGGATGATTCGACGAATAGAACCAGAATCCGCTGTTAGAATTAAGGAGTAGGAAATCTTGATAGACCAAGTAGTTACGAATGGTCCAGGGTAGTATGAATGCTGCGACGACCAGTAGCGCCATCAGCATGCCCAAAAGTGGTGACAGAGTGCGCTTGGGCAGTTCCTCAATTCGCGAGTTGTCAATGTTCGAGCGCGAAGAGCGACCCACCCACCAAAGCCAAGCGAAGAGAAGCAGGGTAAAGAGAAGAAGCGTTTGCCTGAACAACGCGCCAATTCCAAGCACCGCGCCGAGCGCGAGCCACCGGATAAGTAATGCCCGACGATCCAGAGTACCGGCAGCGCTACCATTGGCAATATCCAACGCTAGCGCCAAAGCCAGAAGGAGGAAAAGTATGTAGTAGGTTTGAGTCATCAACGCGGCGCTAAAAAAGATCAAATAGCCGTACAAGGCGGCAAGCGCAGCAGCAGCCAAACCAACCCATTCGCCAAATAATCGCCGTCCGATGCGATAGATCAACCAACAGATCAAGACCGAGAAAATCGCCTGAATCAAGCGCGCGACAAGCGGATGGTGACCGAAAAGCCCGTAAACCGCTGCCACGTAAAGAGTATACAGGAAGGACCAATGAGCAGTCGGTTGGTCCGCCATAGTGAAAGGATACCAAGGACTCGGAAACGAAAAACCATGTCCTTGCAGCACGCGCTGGGCAAGCGCGTCATACGAGACTTGGTCGTATGCGCCGGAAACCGGCTCTGCAATATCACCCAAGCCAACCGCGACGAAGGCCCGAATAAGCAATGCCCCCACCATAATACCCACCATGGCGCTCATCGCAAGGGTTGACGGGAGATTCACTCTCGACTTGATTTTCGACGCTCCTGCCTATGGAACGGCATCTTCCAAATCATGTTGCGTAGTAACTTCGCGCTGCGCCAACTGTTCGAGCACGCGCATTACCAACCACGCAATCGTCAACTGAATTCCAATCATCATCAAGAGCGCGCTCGCGAGCAGATAAAGCCACAAACGAGTAATCTCCCAGCCATTCAACCCAAGCACCAGCGCGCCAATGCTCAGTGCCACACCACCAAGCGTGGAAACAATTCCCATCCACCCAAAATGCCGATCCAACGGCGGATCGAAAATCGGCTTGCCAAAAAGACCCCGCCGAACCGGGTGTTTGTCGAAGAGCGCAACCAGATAGTTGAACATCGCGCCGAGAGAAAAGAGACTGATCCCGGCAAATCCGCACACGGCTGCGCCAAAGAGCGCGTACACCTGCCAAGCGTTCAGCGTCGTCACGCCTTGGGCGCGCAATACCGCCAGATACAAACCTACGACGAAGGGAACCGCCAGTAATGCCAACGAAATCAACCCCAGAATCCGCACCGGGTTGTAAGTCATCGCGGTCCAAATGATGGTATTCGTAAAACGCACGCCATCACGCACGACGCTGAGTTTGCTGCGCCCCACCCGCTCCGCGTAACAAATGGGCACTTCGATCGTTTTCAGATTTTCGTGAATCGCGCGCGTGCTCATCGCCGGAGTAAAATCCAACCCATCGGGCAGCGGATACAACTGCTCCAACGCGGTCCGCCGCACCATTCGCATCCCACTTGTCGTATCGCGCACGACGGTGTTGCCGATCAAACTCAACAGCGTCGCGTACGCTAGATTGCCCACCCGTCGCGTCAACGGCATTTCACTGCGCGTGCCACTCATCCGCGAACCGATCACGACGTCGGCTTGCTGGGCGACGGCAGCGCCACAGAGATCGGGAAAAGATTCTGGGGGATAGGTTCCATCCGCGTCCAGAAACGCGAGGTAATCTCCTGAAGCGTGCTTGAACCCAGTCTTGATTGCCGCGCCGTACCCGCGATTCGTAACGTGGTTAATCAATTGGACGTCACGATAGTTTGCGACACACGGGGCGGTCCGATCCCGCGAGCCATCATCAACCACGATGAGTTCCAATCCCCAATCCATCGCGGCTAGCTTTTCGCGCGTCGATAGAACACGCTCGATTACCGCACAGATTCCATCTTCTTCATTGAAAGCAGGAATGACGACCGAGAGAGTGTGTGTCAGTTTAATTTTGCACATCCTTGTACACGGGGAGTGCCGACAAGGGCTCGTTCCCCGTAATCGCCTTGATGATTCTGGCGGGTACCCCACCGACGATCGTATGCGGGGGTACATCTTGCGTCACGACCGCGCCTGCCGCCACCACCGCACCTTGCCCCACGCGCACTCCATCCAAGATGATCGCACCGGCACCAATCCACGCATCGTTTTCAATCACGATTCCTTGCGCCGTGATACCTTGACGGATGATCGGAACAGTCGGATCGTTGTAGACGTGGTTGACCGCCGCCATCTGCACAAGTGGTGCGGTGTAGACGTTGTCACCAATCGCAATGCCACCTTGCCCGCGCAAGACATTGAACTCGCTGATGAGACAGTTTTTCCCAATCTTGATCCCCGCCTTCGGCAAGTTACGGAAATTGTAAACGTGCAACTCGGCGTGGTGCATCACAAACGTATTCTCACCAATTTCGATTCCATTGGGGCAAGCGTGCAAGTAGACTCCTTCATCCAGATACACCCCGCGCGCCAGCCGAATCTGATCGGCAAATCGAATCCGCACATTCGGTTCTATCGCGACCACGCCCTCCATCCGCATCAGCGCGCGATAAACCAGCGCGCGCAGGGCAATGCCAACTATGGTGGGGATCCACCCGAACAGAACGAGGATGAATTGCTCCCAGCCGTAACGCGCCAGACTGGATGCTTGCCGAGCAAGATAGAGCCGAAGCGTAGACTGAGCAGGCGATTCAGTCATCGAGGATCACGCGCGCTCCGCCCGCGTCACACATCCACGTCGGGGGATGATCGAAAATGATCGCGCACCGACGCCAGCGTTTCGTCCAGCGTAATGCTTGGACTCCAGCCGATGAGCGCGCCAACGCGCGTAATATCAGGCACGCGGCGCAGCATATCCTCGAAGCCGGGTGCGTATGCTTCGGAATACGGAATGTGGATGATTCGCGCCGAACTCGCCGTGATTGCCAACACGCGCTCCGCCAAACCTTGGATCGTCGTCTCCTCCGTGCCGCCGATGTTGAAGACTTGCCCGCTCACTTCCGGATGCTCCGCCAAACCAGCAATCGCCCGGATCGCGTCGCGCACGTCGCAGAAGCAGCGGCGCTGCGTCCCATCGCCATAGACGGTGAGTGGCTCGTTGCGTAGCGCTTGCTTGACCAAGCGCGGAATCACCATCCCATAGCGTCCGGTTTGCCGCGGCCCGACCGTGTTGAACAAGCGAAAGAGCGTCACCGGCAAATCGTACTCGCGCTGGTACGCCAGCCCCAGAAATTCATCCACCATCTTGCTCGCCGCATAAGCCCACCGACTATGCCGCGTCGCGCCGAGCAGAACGTCGTCGTCTTCCCGGAAAGGAATGCGACTCCCCTTGCCGTAAACTTCCGAAGTGCTGGCAATCAGCACGCGGCAGCGATAGCGCAAAGCCGCCTTCAACACCGCTTCCGTTCCCATCACATTCGTTTCGATGGTGTGCACCGGATGCTCGACGATCAGTTTGACGCCCACCGCCGCCGCGAGATGCACGATGAGATCGCATTGCGACGCTAGGCGATCCAAAACCACTTCGTCCGTGATGTCGGCGCGCGCAAAATGAAAATTCGGATTGTCCAACAGGTGCGCGATGTTCGCCACGCGCCCGGTCGACAAATTGTCAATCACCGAGACGCGCGCGCCGCGCGCCAAGAACAACTCAGCCAGATGCGAGCCGATAAAACCCGCGCCGCCGGTAATCAGGCAGTTCATAGTCCAATCACCTTTCCATTCGCGTTCGCGCGCGGCAACGCGTTACGCGTATCCACGATCAGCGATGACCGGGCAAGGACGCGCTGCCAATCGTAGGAAGAATGATCGGTGATGACGACGACGCAATCGCTCGCTGCCAGCGCGGCATCCAAATCCTTTTCCGACTGCAGCGCCGTTCCATCGCTCTCCAGTTCAGCCACATACGGATCGTGAAACTTGATCCGCGCGCCCATCTCGCGCAAGAGCGCGATCAGATCGAACGCCGGCGATTCGCGCACATCTCCCACATCGCGTTTGTATGCCACGCCCAGCACCAACACCTGCGAACCTTTCACGGGCTTGCCGTGATCGTTCAGCGCGCGCGCGATTTTGTTGACGACGTAGGCGGGCATTCCAAAATTGATGTCTTCCGCCACTTCGATAAAGCGCGCGCGATAATTGAGCGTGTTCAATTTCCAAGCCAGGTAACGCGGATCGATGGGCAAGCAATGTCCGCCCAAGCCAGGACCTGGCTTGAACGACATAAAACCGAAGGGTTTGGTCGCCGCCGCGTCAATGACTTCGTAAACGTCGAGCCCCAGTCGCCCACACATAATCGCTACTTCGTTGACCAAGCCAATGTTGACCGCGCGGAACGTATTCTCCAACAACTTTGCCATTTCCGCCGCCTGGGGCGATGAGACCGGCACGACGCGTGCGACGATCGTGGCATACAAATTGCGCGCCATCTCCAAACAGATCGGCGTCACCCCTCCAACGATCTTGGGCGTATTGGCAACCGTGAAATCCGTGCGCCCCGGATCGATCCGCTCCGGCGAAAACGCCAGGTAGAAATCGCTTCCAACTTTCAACCCCGTCCGTTCCAGAATCGGGAGGACGATCTCTTCGGTCGTACCCGGATACGTCGTGCTTTCCAGAACGATCAACTGCTGTGAACGCAACCGCTGCGCGATTTCCTCGACCGCGTTCACGATAAAGGAAACGTCCGGATCCTTGGTCTTGCCCAACGGCGTCGGAACGCAAATGACGATCGCGTCGGCGGTCCGCAGCGAATCCAAATCCAACGTCGCGCTCAAACGCTGGCTTGACACAAGCGGCGCGATCCGCGCGGCGGGAATATCCAGCACATAACTCTCACCCGCCATAATCGCAGATACTTTCTTCGCGTCTACATCAATCCCAACGACTTGAAAGCCGGTTTCCGCAAACGCAACTGCCAACGGCAAACCCACATACCCGATTCCGATCACACAAACTTTGGCTTGCCGATTTTGGATTTTCTCCAAGAGCGTAGTCATCAATCTTCCCTCGCCATCAAGATTCATACCCGCGCGGATGTTTCTGCCGCCACGCCCACGCCGTCTCCACCATCGTCGTCAATTCGGGATAGCGCGGCGTCCAACCCAGATCGGCGCGGATGCGGTCCGAACTTGCCACCAAGCGCGCCGGGTCGCCCGCGCGACGCGGCGATGGAATGACAGGGATATCCTTCCTTGTGACTTGCCGCACCGCTTCGACAACCTGACGGTTGGAATAGCCTGCCCCATTCCCCCATATCCGTAAACTTAAGGACTTGACGGGGTTAGTCCTTATCGGGTATACAGAGACCATCCCGAGGAGGATGACCCCGTATGGAACTGGTTCAGGAACACTATCAAGCTTTTGCCCGGGTCTTGTCGGATGACGAACTCAAACGCTT
>VGOB01000197.1 GCA_016865935.1 Chloroflexota bacterium
TCGACCACAATATACAGTGGTGCCACTTCTGAAGTTCTTGAGCAACTATGGCAACGACCACAACATCTAGTAGCCAAGCGCGTGACGGCTACTAAAAAAACGGGCAGGCTGAGTAGTTACAAAAAATGGGCAAATGAACAAATGACAAAGGACGAAGGACGAAGGACGAAGGACGAATCTCTAATCTCCAATCTCTAATCTCTCAAACGGAGAAGTGAATGTCCAACATCGAAAACGCAAAACGGATGATCGGCGAGCGCGTGGAAGTGTTTGCGCGAAACCGCGAGCAGTATCGCGCGCCGGAATACAAAGAGGCGCAACTCCGCATCGAATTCCTCGATCCGTTTTTTGAAGCGCTTGGCTGGGACGTGGCGAACAAACAAGGTTGGGCGGAACAGTACAAAGAAGTCGTCAACGAGGACGCGTTGAAAATCGCGGGGACGACCAAAGCGCCCGATTATTCGTTTCGCATCGGCGGCGCGCGCAAATTTTTCGCCGAAGCGAAAAAGCCCGCGCTGACGATCAAATCGGACGCGACCGCCGCGTACCAACTGCGCCGCTACGCGTGGAGCGCGCAACTCCCCCTTTCGATTCTCTCCGATTTTGAAGAACTCGCGGTCTACGATTGCCGGGCGCGTCCATTCGAAAAAGATTCCGCCAAGATCGGGCGCGTCAACTTTTTCACGTTCGAGCAATACTTGGATCGGCTGCCGGAAATCTTCGACGTGTTTTCCAAAGACGCGGTGCTGCGCGGCTCGTTCGATCGGTACGCGCAAGAACAAAAAGGGCGCGGCACCGCGCCGGTCGACGCGGAATTTTTGAAAGAGATCGAGGGCTGGCGCGTGACGCTCGCGCGCAACTTCGCGCTGTTGAATCCGCGCCTGGGACTCGACGAGTTGAACGACGCGGTGCAACGCACGATCGATCGGATCATCTTTTTGCGGATGGCAGAGGATCGCGGCGCGGAAGAGTACGGACGCTTGCGGCGGCTCGCGTATCCACTCGATCCGGCGGAGGCGGAAGAATTGCGCGCGCTCGCGCCGGAACAAATCGTCAAACTGGGCGCGCTGACCGGCGACAAGGGCGGCGTCTACGCGCGCTTGGTCAATTTGTGCCGCGACGCGGACGACAAGTACAACTCCGGCTTGTTCGATTTCGACGCGGACAAACTGACGCCATCGTTGATCGTGGACGACGACAAATTGCGCGGCATCATCGGCGATTTGTATTATCCGCGTTCGCCGTACGAATTTTCGGTGCTGGCGGCGGACACACTGGGAAATGTGTACGAGCAATTTCTCGGCAAGGTGATCCGGCTGACGCCCGCGCATCAGGCGAAGATCGAAGAAAAGCCGGAGGTGAAAAAAGCGGGCGGCGTTTTTTACACGCCGACCTATATCGTCGAGTACGTCGTGAAACAGACGGTTGGCAAAATGATCGCGGGGAAATCGCCGGAGGAACTTGTAGGGACGTTTGACAAAACGTCCACAGGCAGGGCGTTTTTTCAAACGCCCCTACGCGTGTTGGATCCGGCGTGCGGCTCGGGATCGTTTTTGTTGGGCGCGTACCAATGCCTGCTCGATCATTGTTTGAATTGGTACGTCGCGCATCGCGACGACAAACAATCGAAAAACAAAATTTACGAGAGCGCAAAAGGTTGGCGGTTGACGACGGCGGAGAAAAAGCGAATTCTGACGACGCACATTTTCGGCGTGGACATTGATCGCCAGGCGGTCGAGGTGACCAAGTTGTCGCTGTTGCTCAAGGTGTTGGAGGACGAGACGCGCGAATCGTTGGGCAAGCAGTTGGCGTTGTTCAAAGAACCGGCGTTGCCGAACCTGGACGCGAATATCAAATGCGGCAATTCGTTGATTGGGACGGATTATTTTGCGGGGCGGTTGCTGCCGGACAAGGACGAGTTGCGACGCGTGAATCCGATGGATTGGGCGCGTGAGTTTCCAGACGCGTTCACCCCCACCCCTGCCCTCCCCCGTTCGCAAACCTCACGAACAGGGGAGGGAGTGGCGCGCCCTCCCCTGTCGGTGAACTTGCCGACGGGGGAGGGTTGGGGAGGGGGATTTGATTGCGTGATTGGAAATCCGCCGTATGTTCGGATGGAAACGTTCAAGGATTTGAAAGAATATCTGAAAAAGAATTACGCGGTGCATGATGAACGTTCTGATTTGTACGCGTATTTCATTGAACGCGCACATAAGTTGTTAAATAAGAGCGGATATTTTGGAATGATCGTCTCCAACAAGTTTGTGCGCGCTAACTATGGAAAGCCACTCCGGGATTTTCTCGCACAAAATGCGATGATTGAGCGCATTGCTGATTTCGCAGGTTTGCCGGTGTTTGTTGGAGCAACAGTGCGAACCATTGTCCTCATCACATCGCGCCGGAAAGACGGTGAACCGCCAACGCTTTACTCTCCACCGCCGGTTGAAAAATTTAGCGCGCTTACGAGCGGCTCAATATCTGTTGAGCAAGCAATTGCGGATCTGACGTACCCTATCGCGTCTGATGCGTTGATGCAACCTATTTGGAGTTTTGCCAAACGCGAATCGGATGATTTGCTACGGCGACTGCAAACGGAATGTGTGCCGCTCGCGAAATACTGCGAGGGACAGATTTGCAGAGGTGTAGTATCTGGATTAACAGAGGCATTTGTGATTGATGAAAAGACGCGCGCAGCAATTCTGAAAGCCAACAGCCGTGCCGAAGAAATCATCAAACCATTCTTGAACGGACGCGATGTACGGCGCTACTCGATTGATCCGCCAAACATCTATCTGATTTACACGTTTCATGGCGTTGACATCACGCGGTATCCAGGAATTGAAAAACATCTCAAACCGTTCAAAGAGAAACTTGTCAAACGCGCGACGCGACAGGAATGGTACGAATTGCAGCAACCACAATACAATTTTGCAAAGTTCATGGACGCACCGAAAATCATTTTCCCGGACATCGCTACGACGCCGCGCTTTGCGCTGGATGATACCGGCTATTATAGTTCAAACACGACGTATTTCATTCCGCGCCGCGATTTGTATTTGCTTGGCTTATTGAACTCACGTCTCGCGCTCTGGTATTTTACCCTGACGTGTGCCGGGCTGGAAGGCAAAAAGGAAACATACCTGCGCTTCTTTGGGCAATACCTTGAAGGTTTTCCCATCCGCACCATCAACCCTGACGACGCGCACGACATTGCCCGCTATCACCGCGTCATCGCGCTCGTGGAGCAAATGCTGGAACTGCACAAACAGCGCACCGCCGCGCGCACCGCCGCCGACCGGGAGTTGATCCAGCGGCAAATTGATGCGACTGACGCGCAGATCGACGCGGTGGTGTACGCGCTGTACGGGTTGACGGAGGAGGAGATTGGCGTGGTGGAGGGTGCGTAAGATGCAGGGGCGACCGGCCGGTCGCCCCTACCGGAGGAAATCGTGAAATTCGATCCATTCAAACATCATCGTCGCTCAACGCGTTTGCGCGGGTATGATTATTCGCAAGCCGGAGCATATTTCATCACGCTTTGTACGCAATCGCACGAATGTTTGTTTGGCGATGTCATCGAAGGTGAAATGCGTTTGAACGAGATCGGACAAATCGTGATTGAGGAATGGTCGCGCTCCGCAGAAATTCGCCAAGAAATCGAATTTGACGAATGGGTTGTGATGCCCAATCACATTCACGGAATCGTGGTGATTACGACGCCAGATGCGAGTGCGCGTGTAGGGGCGACCGGCCGGTCGCCCCTACAACCACAACAACCGCGCGGTCCATCCAAACGATCACTGGGATCGTTCGTCGCCGGATTCAAATCCGCCGCCACCGCGCGGATCAATGCGTTGCGCGATACGCCCGGCGCCGATCCGTGGCAACGCAACTATCACGATCACATCATTCGTAATGAACGCGAGTGGAACGCAGTCGCAAAATACATTGCCGAAAATCCTGCCAATTGGTCAACCGATTTGGATAACCCCGCCAAGTTCCCCAAACATCCGCCGCCTACAATGGCTGATGAATATTGGCGCGATGCCGGATTATCGTAGGGGCGACAGACGCATCGCTCGCCACACGTAGCGACCGGCCGGTCGCGCCTACCGGAGGGTGTATGAATCCAACAACCTGGCTTCTCGAAGGTCCCGCGTGGGTGCAATATCGCGCGCGCGTGGATTTGCTCAAGCAAAACGAAAATCATCCGGACGTGATCGCCGCGCGCAAGACAATGCTTGCCGATCCGCAAATCAAAGCGCTGATTAAAAGCGCGACAAAATTACCGACGACGATTCTCACCAGCCACAAGAGCGCAGGACATCCGATCCGTCAACTCGTCTTTCTCGCCGATCTCGGTTTGCGCGCCGACGATCCGGGAATGAAACCGATCATCGCGCGCATCTTCCAGCATCAATCCGTCGAAGGTCCGTTCCAGTCGTTGATGAACATCCCGAAACATTTCGGCGGATCCGGCAAAGACGAATTCGCGTGGGCATTGTGCGACGCGCCGCTGCTCGCGTACGCGCTCGCCAGATTCGGCTTGGGCGATGACGCGCGCGTGCAACGCGCGATTCAGCATCTCGTCGGCTTGGTGCGCGCCAACGGTTTTCCGTGCGCGGTTTCTAAAGAACTGGGCAAGTTTCGCGGACCCGGACGCAAAGACGATCCCTGCCCGTACGCGAATTTGGTGATGCTCAAACTGCTTGGATTGTCATTTCGAGCGAAGCGAGAAATCCCGCCGGCAGAACCGAGATTTCTCGACACAAAAACCGTGTCTCGAAATGACAAACGCGCGGGACTGCGCCGCGCCAGCCGCGCCGCCGCCGAAACGCTGTTGAATGTGTGGGCGCACAGCCGCGAGCAACATCCGTACGTTTTCTACACCGGCACCGATTTTCGCAAACTCAAAGCGCCGCTCGTGTGGTACGACATCGTGAACGTGCTGGACACGCTCACACAGTTTCCATTTTTACGAAAAGACGCGCGCCTGATCGAAATGGCAGAGTGCGTGCGCGCGCAAGCGGACGCGGATGGACGCTTCACGCCGGAATCCGTGTGGCAAGCGTGGGGCGACTGGGAATTCGGGCAGAAGAAAATTCCGTCGCGCTGGCTCACGCTGATCGCGCGCCGCGCGCTCGCGCGGTTGAAATGACAAGACCGGTCAGGTTTCAAAAAACCTGACCGGTCTCTTGCTTTCGCGGTTTTCGTTCCTTTCGCGAGTTTCGCGTTCCTACGTCACCAACTCTTTCGGCATAAAATCAATCCGATTCAAATACACCAGCACCGCCTCGCCCGATCCAAAATCAATCCGCGTGATCGCCGCGTTGTGCTTCTCGAACCACACATCGTCTCTGCCGATTTTGAAAATCGTCCGCAGGAGGACGTTGTAAAATCCGCCGTGACTGATCACCGCGACGCGATCCTCCGTGTTGCCGTGCCGCGCGAGCAAATCATTCAGCACGCGTTCCGCACGCGGAAACATTTGCGCGTACTCTTCGAATGGACGATTCCACCACCCGGCGTCGTTGAACGACGGCGGCAAAATCAGCTCCGGATAATGCGCGGCAAAGTACGCGCGATTTTTTCCAGGGCGACCCACCTTGTTGCCGCTCTCCGGATCGTCCAGGTAAATGCCACCGCCTTCGTGCAAATCCTCCCAGCCCATCGGCGCGAGATTCAATGCGCGTCCGATGATGGATGCGGTGCTCACCGCGCGCGCCATCAAACTGGTGTACACCTGCGTGATGCCAAAGCCACCCAGGTTCCAACGATCGGATGGCTTTTGGAACGTGGGATCGGTCTGCCTCAAAAAACGCGCGAGCGTTTCCGCTTGCCGTCGTCCCGTCTCCGTCAGTTCCGGGTCTTCATTGCGCCCCGCACTCGATCCGGTTGTATCGTATAAATGATTGTTCACGGATTGCGCGTGTCGGATAAAATAGAATTGCATTGATGCTCCCAAGTGGGGACAGGGGTCAGGGTACAGGGATCGCAAGTGACTGATCGCTGTACCCTGACCCCCGCCCCCTGTCCTCTTCAGCGCGATTTGAACACCGTTCCCTCGACGCTAAACTCATTTCCATCGCGCGTGAGGATGACGATATCGTCGCTGTCATTGATGATGATCGGCGTCTTGTTGTCTTCCGCCAATGTGATGATGCGATTGGTTGTAAAAACGGTTGAACCGGCTTTGAGCATCCGCATCAACGCGTCCGTATTGTCGATCCCGTCGAGCGAGATCACGGTCACTTGCGGCTGTAACGCCTGCAACAAACTCGCGTTGTTGTTCGTGCTGATCGCGTGATGATTGGCTTTGAACAAATCTGCCGGACGCGGCACCAGTTTGGCGCAGGACGATTCCACATTCGTGTACTCCAGCGTATCCATTCCGCTCAGATCGCCCGCCGTCCAATAATCGAACGCGCCAAACGTCAGCCACAACACAATCGAGTAATCGTTGTCGTTTTTGCCCTGCACCTTGATTCCGCAATTCGTCTGCGCGTCGGAATCGCCGACGGACAGCGCGGTCACTTGCAAGGCGGGTCCCAAGTCAATCTGGTCGCCCGTCACCAAACGTACGCGCTTGAGTCCGCGACTCGGATCGGCAAGATAATCAAAGTACCGGCGATAGGTTGCCGAGTTGTACGCGTCGCGCCCACTGCCGCGATCCAACACCGCCTTGCGGACGACCAAGCCCTGATCGCGCACCAACGGCACGAACGCGCCGATGTGATCAATGTGATAGTGCGACGCCAAAAAATAATCCACCTCAAGTTTGCCCAACACCGCGCGAATTTTTTCCGCGATTTTAGACGCGTAATCTTCTGTGCCCACGTCAATCAACAACGATTCGCCGGTCGGACTGACGATCAATTGCGCGTCGCCGTGCCGCACGTCCATCAACACGATCATCAATTGCCCTGGCTGCCAGCGACTCACTTCGGTCGGCGACATCGGCTCCGGCGTCGGAGTCGCAACCGGTTGCGGTGTTGCCGTGGGCAGTGGAGTCGCCGTTGGCACAGGTGGCGCGCAAGCGACCCAGGTCAAAAGCAGAATGAGCCAGACCCAGGTTCGTAACATTGTTTTCACGGATTTCTTCCCTGCCGATATTTTTCGATCAGCAAATTCGGACGATTGGTCGTGATTGTATCCACACCCAGATCGATCAAGTTCCACATCTCGACGAAATCATCCACCGTCCACGCGCCCACGCGCAATCCGGCTTGCTTGAACGCGGTGACGAGCGGTTTTGCCACGTACGATTTTTCGATCCCGACGCTTTGCGCGCCTGCCGCGCGCAACTCCGCCGCGATCTCCTCGGGTCCCTGTCCGCGCATTCCTTTTTTGCTCAGATACGCGGTCGAGATGAACGCGATGCGCGCGAGTTGTGGCTCGACGCGTTGAATCTCTTGCAACGTGGGTAGATCGAACGAGCCGATCGTCGTGCGCGCGATTGCCTTGTTTTGGCGAACGACCTCGACCACCTTTTGCTCGATGCCCGAATAGCGATTGCCTTGCGCGTCCACCTTGATCTCGATCAAAATGGGCACGCGCGCGCCGATCAGATCGTACACCTCTTGCAGCGTGGGAATCGGTTGCGCGTATCTTCTCAATAACTTGGGGTAATCTTTTCGCAATAGTCAATCCTACTTAATTGGGATAGACAAGTTGCTCACATCCGCTTATACTTGAGCCATGTTGGAAGACTTGAACCTGAATGATATGCAA
>VGOB01000198.1 GCA_016865935.1 Chloroflexota bacterium
AGGATGAAGGATGAAGGATGAAGGATGAAGGATGAAGGATGAAGGATGAAGGATGAAGGATGAAGGATGAAGGATGAAGGATGAAGGATGAAGGATGAAGGATGAAGGATGAAGGATGAAGGATGAAAGGCAATGAATGATTGGTGGCGGTCGGCGGCTTGTCCTGAGCGTAGTCGAAGGATCGTCCGTCGTCGGTCGTCGGTCGTTCCAGGAGGAGCAAAATGAAACTGACGGTTCGTCAAATCGTCATCGCCGGGCTGATGGGCGCAATCGCCATCTTGCTTGGCGTCACGCGGCTCGGCTTTATCGGGCCGTTTCCGCCGCTGCTGATGGTGACCGCAACGATTATGCACGTTCCGGTGATCATCGGCGGCATTCTGGAAGGATCGCTCGTCGGGCTGATCATTGGATTGATCTTCGGCGTGTTCAGTTGGCTGCAAGCGCCAACGGAAGCGCCGCCGGTCAACTTGTGGTTCAGCAATCCACTCGTTTCGATTCTGCCGCGCTTGTTCATCGGCGTCACGTCGGCGTATGCGTACCGCGCGCTGCGCCGCACGAATGAGATCGTCGCGCTCGCGGCGGCGGGCATCGTCGGCACGCTGACGAACACGATCCTCGTCATCGGGACGATCATCGTGCTGGGTTACGCGCCTGCGGCGATCATCATTCCCGCCGTTCTTTCCAACGCGATTTTCGAAGTCATCGTCGCGGTGATCCTCGTCGTCGCGGTGGTCGCGGCGTGGAAGGGCATTGCGATCCGGGGCAAGGGATCGTCGGTGTAGCGGAGGATTTATGTTGCTCTGCATTGACATTGGCAACACGAACATCAAACTCGGTTTGTTCGATGGCGACAAAATTCGCGCGCACTGGCGCATCGCCACGGATCGTGCGCGCCTGGCAGACGAGTACGCGATGCTTCTGCTCGATCTCTTCAGCGCGCAACAAATCAAAATCGGCGATGTGAGTGGGATCGCGCTCTCGTCCGTCGTTCCGGCGCTGACGCCGGAGTTTGCCGATTTGGCAAAGCGCTATCTCAAGCAAACGCCGATCGTCGTCGGGCCCGGCGTCAAAACCGGCATCAACATTCGCACCGATCATCCTGCCGAAGTGGGCACCGATTTGATCGTGAACGCGGTGGCAGCACGCGCGCTTGCGCCGCGCAACGCGCCGATCATCGTCATCGCGTTTGGCACCGCGACGGCGTTCAGCGCGGTCTCTGCCTCCGGCGATTTTGTCGGCGTCGCCATTGCGCCGGGCGTGGGGACGAGCGCGGAGGCGTTGTTTCGCTTCGCGGCAAAGTTGCCGCAAGTTGAACTGGCGCGTCCGCCGCACGCGATCGGCAAGAACACGGTACACTCGATGCAAGCCGGACTCATCTTTGGCTACGCGGGCTTGGTCGAAGGATTGATCAAGCGGATGCGCGATGAACTGGGTGGCAACGCGCGCGTCATCGCGACGGGTGGGCTAGCGCAGTTGATCGCGAGCGAAACAACGCTGATCGAAATCGTCGAGCCGAACTTGACCTTGCTGGGTCTGCGGCAGATTTACGAGATGAACAAATCTTGACGACCGAAGACCGTAGACCGACGACCGATGTCCTTCGCCCTTCGTCTTTCGTCCTTGTTTGTTAAACCCAAACATTCGGACTATAATCACATCGTAAATCTTCGATCGGCGGTCATCGGTCGTCGGTCGTATATTCAGGAGTCTCAATGAAAATCGCATTCATCGGCGGCGGTAGCGTGCAGTGGACGCTCAAACTGGTGACCGATATGGCGTTGAACAAAACGCTCGCGGGCGCGGATTTAGTTTTGCACGACATTGACGCGGACGCGCTCGATCTGTTGACGCGCGCGTGCACGCGCGCCGTCGAACTCGCGCGCGGCACGTTGCGCGTCACGCAAACCTTGGATCGCCTCGCCGCGCTGCGCGACGCCGATTTCGTGATCTTGTGCATCGGCATCGGAAAGTTGGACGCGATGCGGAACGATCTCGCAATTCCCGAACGCTACGGCATCTACCAATCGGTCGGCGACACGGTGGGACCCGGCGGACTCGCGCGCGGCTTGCGCCACATTCCATTCGCCGCGCAAATGGCGCGCGAGATGGAGCAGGTTTGCCCGCGCGCGTGGCTGCTCAATCTCACGAATCCGATGACGACGATTTGTCGCGGCATTACGCGCGCGACGAACATTCGCACGATTGGCTTGTGTCACGAAGTCACCCACGCTTTGCCACGCCTGACCGCGCTCCTGGGTCTTGGCGGTCAGCCAATTACATTCGACGTGGCGGGGATCAATCACCTGCCGATCGTTTTGCGCTTCACGGTGGGCGGGCGCGATGGCAGCACGCTCTTGCGCGATTGGCTGACCCAGCATCGTCCCACCGAAACGATCACGCAAACGACAGTGAACACCGCGCGCGATGTCTTTACCGATCAACTTGCGCTCAAACTCTTTCTGCTCGATCAACTCGGTATTCTCTTCGGCGCGGGCGACCGGCACGTTGCAGAATTCCTGCCCGGCTTTTTGACCGACACCGCGCAGCGCGGTATGGCGTATGGCGTCTTTCTCACGCGGATCGAACAGCGCGAAACAATTTTCCATGATCGCCGCGCGCAGATCGAGCAATTCGTCGCAGGCAAGTCGCAAGAACTCGCGCCGACCGAAGAACAGATGACCGGTGTGATGGCGGCGCTCGCGGGCGGACCGGCGGGACGATTCATCGTCAACGTTCCCAACCAAGGTCAGGTTGATAATTTACCGCGCGACGCGGTCGTCGAATGTATGGCGCGCGTGGACGCGCTCGGCGTGCATCCGGAAGCGACCGGCGCGCTGTCGCACGCGGCGCACGCGATTACCGCGCCGCACGTCGCGCGCCAGGAACTGATCGTGGATGCCGCGTTGACCGGCAGCAAACGCGCCGCGCTGTCCGCGCTCATCACCGATCCGCTCGTGCGCGATCCAGCAACCGTCGCGCCGATGCTCAACGAATTTCTCGCGGCGAACGCGCCGTATACACATCAGCGGTACGAGTGATTATTTTGGCAATGTCAGATTAGCCACAGAACCACACGGAAACACACAGAAAAAGAAATTCTTCCGTGTGATTCTGTGTGTTTCGGTGGCAGAAAAGAAATGTGACATTGTCAAATTATCCACAAGTGTCATTGCGAGCGAAGTGAAGCAATCCCCACTTTGCAATGCGGAGATTGCTCTGTCGCATCGTTCGACTACGCTTCCTTCGATTTCGCTCAGGGCTCCGCTCAGGATGCTCCTCGCAATGACACTCTAGGAGCGCAGGAGGATCGCAATATGTCGAATCCGATCGCAGAACAATTTCTTGCCCCGCTCGCGTCGAACGACGCGGCGGAGTACGCGCGCGTCTTGCGCGACGATGCCGGTCTGCGCGTGTGGAATCCGGCGGGCTGTGAAATGCACCGCCCGCGCGAACGCGTCGTCAAGCGGCTGATGGACGAGTGGTCGGCGTGGCGCGATGCGAACGTCGAAACACTCAGCGTCGTCGCGGACGACGCGCGCGTTGCAATCGAATTCCGCGTTCAAGCGACGGAAGGCGCGCGCTATGTCGAACACAATCGCGCGGCGTTTCTCGCGCTCAAAGAAAATCTCGTGCAGACGATTGATCTGTATTGTCCCGCGCCCATTCCCAGCTCGCATCGCAAGGGCTGGATCGCTCCGGCGAATGTGGGCGCGGAGCAAGTGTTGAAATTGTTTGAAGATTGGCAAAACAGTTTCGATATTCACGAATCCATCCCGTTCAACTACAGCGGGTTGGGCGGAATAAACGGTTGGCGCGGCGGATCGGGTGACGCGCATCCCGGCAGTAATCACGTTGACGGCGCGCGGTGGAGCGCGGCGGACGCGGACGCAAAAATCGAAGAGGCGATCGAATATCATCGCGCGCGCAACCTTGGCTTTTCCTGGTTTGTCAACCCAGGCGACACGCCTGCCGATTTGTGCGAACGTCTCGAACGACACGGACTCGTACTTGCCGGCGATCAAGCGTTGATGGCGCGCGTGAATCTGGACGATCTCGATATCCCGATCAATCCGCGCGTCGAGATCGAACGCGTGGACGGAACGAACGACGAAACGGTTGAAGCCGAACTCCAAATCATCGGACGCTGTTTCAATTGGACGAAAGAGCAAATTGACGCGCGCCGCCCAAATTTTTACGAGCGGATTCGAGATCCGAAATTTCGCGAACGCGAGCCGCGCTTTGTCGCGCGGCTCGATGGCACACCGGTTTCTGATTCGCGTTTGATTTTGAATGCCGGCATCGCGTACCTCGGCGGCGGGTCTACCTTACCGGAATATCGCGGGCAACGCATCTACTCAACCTTGCTCAAGCGCCGGTTGGAAGAAGCGCGGGCGCGTGGCTACAATGTCGTCGCGATCCACGCCGAGCCGATGTCGCGCCGCGTCGTCAGCAAGTACGGGTTCAAAGAGTACGGCAAAGCGTATTTGTACGCGTGGATGCCGGTGATCGATCCGGCAGTGATCAAATCGCTCGTGCCGAACGATTGAAGGGCGAAATGATGTACGCGATTATCAACGGAACGATTTACACGCCGAACGAAACGATTGCCGATGGCGTCGTCCTGATTGACGGCGCGACGATTCACGCGCTCGGCACGCGCGACGCGTTGGCGATTCCGCGCGACGCGCAAATCATTGACGCGCACGGCAACACGATCATCCCCGGCTTGATCGATCTGCACACCTACGGCTGTCTTGGCGTGTCGCTCACCGCGCCGGAGCGCGTCGCGGATGAGTTGTCCGCGTTCGCGCGGAACGTCGCGCGGTTTGGCGTCACGCGCTTTTTGATCTCGCCGACGATGGGCGGCCGCGCGTTCATCGCGCAAATGTTGCTCGCGATTGCCGGCGCGATCCCGAATTTGCGCGATGGCGCGCGCTGTCTCGGCATTCACCTGGAAGGTCCCTGGCTCGATCCGGAACAGCGCGGCGCGTTTCCGCGCGACGTTCTGCACGCGCCGACGCTCGACGAAGCGCGCGAGTACGTTCAAGCCGCGCGCGGATTCTTGCGCGTCGTCACGCTCGCGCCGAATTCGCCGAACGCGTTGGAGACGACGCGATTTCTGCAATCGAACGGCGTGATCGTTTCACTGGGACACTGGAGCGCGGCGTACGAACACGCGCGCGACGCGCTCGCGTCCGGCGCGTACGCGCTCGTCACGCACGTTTACAACGCGATGACCGGCTTGCATCATCGCCAGCCCGGCGTGCTGGGCGCGGTGTTGAGTTCGGACGATGTGTCCGGAATGTTGATCTGCGACGGCATTCACGCGCATCCTGCCGCCGTGAAAATTTTGTTGCGCGCGCTCGGCGCGGATCGCGTGATCCTGGTGACGGACGCGATTCCCGGCGGCGGAATGACCGAAGGCGCGTTCACGATGCTGAATCAAACCGCGCGGATCGTGGAGGGCGTCGCGCGTCTGGAAGATGGCACGATTGCCGGGAGTATTCTCACGTTGAATCGCGCGGTGCTGAACGCGCGCGCGTTCGGCGCGTTGACATTGAACGATGCGCTCAAGATGGCGACGGTGAATCCGGCGCGCGTCCTGGGTCTGTGGAACGTCGGCAGTCTGAACGATGGCGCGGACGCGGACCTTGTGTTGATGGACGACGCGGGCAACATCGCGCTGACGATGGTGGCGGGGCAAGTGGTGTATGAGCGCGCGTAGGTCTTTTGCGTTCTGATCGAATCGTTTGTATACTTGCAGCATTGGGAGGAATGAAGTGGCACAACTCGATATTCAGTATGTTTTGGATCGCAACGGAACGCCTAAGAGCGTGATTGTCCCGTTGCGCCTGTGGCGCGAAATTCAATCGGAACGCGAGACCGCGCATCTCTTAAAAAGTCCTGCAATGAAAAAGCGGCTCTTGAAAGCCAAACGACGTTCGCAAGGAATTCCGTTCGAGGTCGCGCGTGAAAAACTTGGACTTTGATCCGGCGGCGTTCGAGGATTTGGCTTGGTGGATTGAGAAAGATCGCAAGCAGGCACTCCGCATCGTCAAACTCATCGAAGCAATACAACGCGATCCATTTCGCGGGACGGGTCAACCAGAGCCGTTGAAACACGAGTTGGCTGGTTGCTGGTCTCGTCGGATTGATCGCGAGCATCGGCTCGTGTACCAAGTGCTGGAAGGCAAAATCAGAATTCTGGCTTGCCGTTATCACTATTAAACTCGCACATCGATCTTGGGGGTTCGTGTATGCAAATGTCTTCTTCATTTCCCCGCCAACGAATATTCGACCTCATCGTTGGCGGTTGCATTTTCTTCGTCGCACTGACCGCGCTCGCGATGTTGTTTTATCCCGGCGGCACGGCAAGCGATCCAACGACGCGCGGGTACTCGTTCTTTATGAATTTCTTCAGCGACCTGGGACGCACCCAAGCGCGCAATAGTCAACCCAACCCAATTGCCGCGCCGATGTTTTTCATCGCGCTGAGTGGTGCGGGTGTTGTGCTGATCGCGTTTTCCATCGCGTTCGCGCGCTTGTTTACGCGCCCGCGCTTGGATCGCGCGCTGGCGATCCTGGGCACGCTCGCAGGCGTCCTCGCCGGGACGTGCTTCATCGGAATTGCGTTCGCTCCGGCGAATTTGAATAGCGCGTTGCACTTGCAATTCGTCTTTGGCGCGTTCGAGGCGTTCACCGTCGCGACGCTGTTGTATTTCGTCGTGCTGGTGCGCGCGCCAACCTACCCCAAACGCTTTGCCGCCGTATTCGGCGCGTTTGCGCTTTTGCTGTTGTTGTATCTCGGTCTGCTCTTTTTCGGTCCAAGTCTCAAAACGCCGGAAGGCGTGATGATTCAAGTGACCGGGCAAAAGATCATCGTGTACGCGTCGATTGTCAGCATTCTGATCCAATCGCTCGGCGCGCGCGGGCGGATTGAATGAGCGACGCGGTTCTGCACAAAGTTGCCGCGTTCATCACGCGCCAAACCGCGTCCGGGATCGAATTGCTCTTGCTCGCGCATCCGTACGCCGGAAATCAACTGCCTGCCGGAACAGTCGAAGAGAACGAAGACCCGCGCGATGCAGTATTGCGCGAAGCGCGCGAGGAAACCGGCGTGAACGCGCGCGTCGTCGCGCCGATGGGTTATCTTGACGAGGAGCTGCCGCGCGACAAACTCGCTATCGTAAAAAACACCATCGTCTACGCACGTCCCGACGCGACGAGTTTCGATTGGGCGCGCGTGCCGCGCGGCAACTGGGTGCGCTACGAACGCGCCATCGGCGAGTGGACGCAGATCACGTACGAAGAACTCGATCAGTATCCGGACGCAAAGTACGCGACGTATCGCATCACCGGTTGGGTGCCAAACGACGCGCTCACGCGCCAGCAACACCGCCATTTCTTCCACCTGATCGCTGACGATGAAACGCGCGACAGTTGGACGCAGTTCTCGGACAATCATCAGTTTCGATTATTTTGGGCGCCGCTCGCCGCGCTGCCGGAAATCGTCTCGCCGCAGAATCGGTGGGTGGAGTACGTGCTGGGAATGACAAATGGGCAAATGACAAATGACAAATAATCGTATCTTCTCAATAACTTGGGGTAATCTTTTCGCAATAGTCAATCCTACTTAATTGGGATAGACAAGTTGCTCACATCCGCTTATACTTGAGCCATGTTGGAAGACTTGAACCTGAATGATATGCAA
>VGOB01000199.1 GCA_016865935.1 Chloroflexota bacterium
ACCGCCTAAATTTTGGCGAAGGTATTGACATTGTCATTTGGGTTCACAGTGGTGTTGTCTACGCAGTGGAAGCACATCGCGACAAAAAGACTGCCCAAGCGCGCAAGCGATTCTTCAAGAAAGGCAACAATCTAGATTACGACGAAGTCGGAGTGTTTGAAGTTAAGATTGGAAAACCCGATGACATTTGATGATACAGCTTCCTGCCCCAAAGTTTCTTAAAAAGACTTGGCTCATGTTCGCTCTCAAATGATCCACTATGAACCACCCAACTAACTTAACCAACGCCAACTGCCTCATCACCGGCGGACTCGGCTTTATCGGCTCGAATCTCGCGCGGCGGCTCGTCGAACTGGGCGCGCGCGTCACGCTCGTGGACTCGCTCATTCCGGAGTACGGCGGTAACCTGTTCAACATCGCGGGCATCGAAGACAAAGCGCGCGTCAACATCGCCGACGTGCGCGACGAGTACTCGATGGATTATCTCGTGCGCGGGCGCGATTATCTGTTCAATCTCGCCGGGCAAACGTCGCACCTCGATTCGATGCAAAATCCGTACACCGATCTCGAAATCAACTGCCGCGCGCAACTCGCGATCCTGGAAGCGTGCCGCCAGCACAACCCGCGCGTCAAGATCGTCTTTGCCAGCACGCGCCAGATGTACGGCAAGCCCGACTATTTACCCGTGGACGAACGCCACCTCGTTCACCCAACCGATGTGAACGGCATCAACAAAATGGCAGGCGAGTGGTATCACATCGTTTACAACAACGTCTACGGCATCCGCGCCGTGTCGCTCCGAATGACGAACACCTACGGACCGCGAATGCGCGTCAAAGACGCGCGCCAAACGTTTCTGGGTATCTGGATCAAAAATCTGATCGAAGGCAAGCCGATTCAGGTGTGGGGCGATGGTTTGCAGATTCGCGATTTCAATTTCGTGGACGACGCGGTAGACGCGATTCTGCTCGCGGCGACGAACGATAACGCGAACGGGCAAATCTTCAACCTGGGTAGCGACGAGACGATCAACTTACGCGATCTCGCCGCGCTCTGCGTGCAAGTGAACGACGGCGGCAGTTATCAGATCATCCCGTTTCCGCCGGATCGCAAACCGATTGACATTGGCGATTACTATGCCGATTATCGCAAAATCCGCGACGCGCTCGCCTGGTCGCCGCGCGTGAATTTGCGCGAGGGGTTGACGCGGACATTGGAGTACTATCGCACGAACAAGGAACACTATTGGTAGCGTGTGACAAGTGACAGGTGACATGTGACAAGGGAAGAAGCGAGTTGCAAGTGCGCTTGTAACTTTCCTTGTCACCTGTCACTCGTCACGTTTCTGAGAGAACCAAGATGTCAATGCCAAACAATGACCCTCTTGCCTCGTTTGGAATTTATCAACTTGCGTGCCAGTTATTTGATGACTTTTGGGACGATTCGGAAATTCTGGGAAAAGATTATCGCGGCAGAGAACTCGTCAAGCAACAGACAAGGAGCTTGGATTCAGTTTGTGCGAATATCGAAGAGGGCTACGGGCGCGGGTACAACAAAGAATTGCCGCAGCATCTCAAAATCGCGCGTGGCGAAGCGAGAGAAAGCCGAGGTCGCTACGCGCGATGCAAACGCCTACTTCCTCCAGCCATCGTAGAGAAACGTACCGCCACGCTCAACCAAATCATTGGCGGTCTGACCAAAACTATACAAACACTTGAAGGAAAGGGGAAAGTGACAGGTGACGAATGACAGGGGAAGTCGCGAGGTATTACCTTTATCCTTCCCTTGTCCCGTGTCCCTTGTCCCTTGACACATGATTCCATTTTTCGATCTCACCAAACAGTACGAAACGATCAAATCCGAAATTGACGATGCGACTGCGCGCGTGCTGAAAAGCGGCTGGTTCATCCTCGGACCCGAAGTGAGCGCGTTCGAAAAAGAATTCGCCGCGTACCACGATGTCAAATTTGCGAGTGGCGTCGGCTCCGGCACCGAAGCGATCCACATCGCGCTGCTCGCGCTCGGCATCGGCGCGGGCGACGAAGTGATCACCGTGCCGAACACTGCCGTCGCAACCGTTGCCGCCATCGAACTGACGGGCGCGCGCGCGGTGTTGTGCGACGTGCGCGCCGACTCGATGTTGATCGATGTCGCGCAACTTGAACGCGCGATCACGCCGCGCACCAAAGCGATTATTCCGGTGCATCTCTTCGGGCAGAGTTGCGATCTCGATCCGATTCTCGAACTTGCGCGCGCGCGCAAGATTTTCGTGCTGGAAGATTGCGCGCAGGCGCACGGCGCGACCTATCGCGGCAAGCGCGTCGGTAGTTACGGCGACATCGCCGCGTACAGTTTCTATCCGACGAAAAACCTGGGCGCGTACGGCGACGGCGGCGCGATCATCACGAACGACGCCGCGCTCGCCGACCGCGTGAATCTCTTGCGGCAGTACGGCTGGCGCGAACGGTACGCGAGCGACATCAAAGGAATGAACTCGCGCCTCGACGAACTGCAAGCTGCGATCTTGCGCGTGAAACTGCGCCACCTCGACGCGTGGAATGCGGCGCGGTGCGAGCGCGCGGCGTTGTACACCGAATTGCTTCGCGCCGTCACGCCGCCGCGCGAAATGGCGTACGGGCAACCTGTCTATCATCTTTACGTTGTCCAAACACCCAAACGCCAATCTCTAATCTCTAATCTCAATTCCCGCAGCATCGGCACCGCGATTCAGTATCCGCTCGCGATCCATCAGCAAGCCGCATACACCAACCTGGGTTATCGCGATGCCGATCTGCCGGTCGCGTCGCGTCTCGCGCGTGAAATCGTATCGTTGCCGCTGTACCCCGAGCTATCGTTGGGCGATGTGCGCGCGGTGGCGAACGCGGTCAACGAAATTGCGTAGACCTGACCGCCGACCGCAGACGGCAGACCGCGGTCAGCTGTCGGCGGTCAGCGGTCAAATTGGAGGAAACCTTGTCCCGTGAAACAATCATCGCGCTCGCGTGGCTCATTCCCGCAATCTTGCTCAGCACGACGGGCGAATTGTTTTTGAAACGCGGCATGAACGAAGTCGGCGCGCTCGATTTTGCGTCGGTTGACACGATCATTCCGACGTTTCTCAAAATGATCCAGAATTACAATTTGTGGCTTGGCTTCGCCGGTTTTATGGGCGGATCGATCTTTTGGCTTTCGGTGATTTCGCGCGTGCCGCTCTCGCTCGCGTACCCGATGCTGGGTCTGGGTTACGTCATCATCGCGGTTGAATCGTGGATCATTCTTGGCGAAGGATTCCATCCGATGCGCCTCGTCGGCTCGATTGTCGTCGGCATCGGCGTCGCGTTGGTGGGGTTGAGTGGCGCGGAACACTGACGGAGGACGAACGACGGACGACGAACGACTGCTGACTGCCAGCCATCAGCGGTCAGCGGTCAGCGGTCGTTCATCCTCGTTCGTTCAGATTTCCATCTACGCGACTGTACTGGTCGCGTTCTTTTTACGCGCCTATCGGCTGGGCGATCAAAACGTGTGGTGGGACGAGGGTTGGAGCATTTGGCTCTCGCAAAAAGACCTCGCGTGGATCGCGCTGCGAACCGCGATGGACGAGCATCCGCCATTGCATTACTGGATGCTGCACTTTTGGAATTTCGTCGCAGGCACGAGCGCGTTCGCCGGACGATTCCTCTCGCTCGCGTTCGGCGTGCTGACGATCGCGCTGATCTATCGGATCGGCAAGCGCGTGGGCGCACGAATTTGTCATTCTGAGTCCTTCGTTCCTCAGGATAAACTCCGCGAAGAATCGCGTAATTGCAAGGACGAGACGCTTCGCTCCGCTCAGCGTGACAATGGCGCGTGGATCGGCGTGCTTGCCGCGCTGTTTCTGGCGACGGCGCGCTTTCACATCTGGTGGTCGCAAGACATCAAGAACTACACGCCTTCGATTTTTTTCGCGTTTGCCGCAGTGTGGTTCGTCATACAAGGCAAAAGGCAAAAGGCAAAAGGCAAAAGTACCATTTCCTCGCCCCTCGCTTCTCGCCTCTCGCTTGTTGGCTACGCGCTCTGCGCCGCGCTCGCGTTGTGGACGCACTATCTCGCCGCGCTCGTTTTGCTCGCGCTGAATGTGTACGCGCTCGTTGTTTTCGCGCGCGCGTGGCTGACCGCTGACTGCCGACCGCTGACCGCTTCCATACTTGCGTGGTTTGCGGCAAATTTGTTGGGGGCATTGCTCTTCATTCCTTGGCTTGTTCTCTATCTGCAAAACGCCGCGGCGTGGGCTGCCGCGCCCGCGTTCGATTTTGCGCTCTTCCTCAAACTTGTCGCAACCGTTTTGCCGCTGGGTGTCACGACGAACATTGACGATTACGCGGTGTTGACCGTGGCAATCACTGCGCTTGCCGCGCTCCCAGTATTCAGCATTCTGTTTTCAGTATTCAGACAAAAGCGACGGGACGCTGAACACCGAATACTGAATACTGAATACTGCTCACTGAACACCGCCTACTGTTCACTGTTCACTTTGATCGTCGCACTCCCGCCCATCCTCATCTACCTTCTATCCCTCACGCCCGTCTCGTTCTTCGCGCCCAAAATTCAAGCGCGCTATTTGTTGGTGCTGTTGCCCGCGTATGTAATACTCCTCGCGCTCGGCGTCGCGTTCCTTTCGCGGCTTTCACGATCTTTCGCGGTTTTCGCGATCCTAATCGTTCTTGCCGCCAACACGTTCGTGCTGAACGATTACTACGCCGACCGCCGTTTGCGCGACGAGTACGCGACGCTCGCCAACACGATCAACGCGTTCGCGCGCGATGGCGATCTGGTGTTGCTCGACACCGACCAAGAGTGGCCCACATTCCTGTACTATCTGCGCGCGCCGCTCGATTGGCTGGGCGCGCCGAATGGCAAAGCGATGACGGCGGACGAGGCAGACGCGCTCACGCGGCGCGCGCTGACGCGCCACAGCGCGATCTGGCTCGTCGCGATTCCCGACGCGCTGGCAACCGATCCGCAGAAATTATTGGAGACGCAGCTCGCGCGCGTGTTGCCGAAACAACTCGAACGGACGGTGGATGACAAACGACTCGTGCTGTATGCCAGCGCGCCGCGCGATTGGGTCAACCTCGCGCCGGAAAATTTCGCGCCGCAATATCCGCGCGCGGAGAAAATCAGCGACACGCTCCAACTGCTCGGCTTTGATTTGCCGACGCGCGAATACAACGCCGGCGATACGCTGCGCGTTATCACGTACTGGCGCGCGACGTATCCCGCAATGGTCTCGGTGCGCGCGGCGGGCTTGGTCACGGCGACGCTTCAAATGCCCAGCGGCGATCTCTTGCGCTACGAAAACGATTTCGCCATTCCGCCCACCGCGTCCGGCGAATTTCCAATCCAGGTCAATCAAATCGAACTCGCGCGCGTGCGCGTCACTCCGCGCACCGGTGGCGCGCGCGTGGAAAGCATCGCACAACGCGTGGACTATCGCGTCGGCGACGCGATTCACCTCATCGGTTACGATCTCCCAACTTTGAACCTTGAACCCGGCGAAACTTTGAACTTGAAATTGTACTGGCGCGCGGATCGTCCCATCGAAAAAAGTTACACCGTGTTCGCGCAGATCGTCGGCGCGCAATTCAATCCGCGCAAGAACAATCCGCTCTGGGGACAAATCGATCGCGCGCCATCACCGCCGACGAATGCGTGGCTGCCGAACGAAATCGTTGCGGATGCGTACCGGATCACAATTGACGCGGACGCGCCGCCGGGCAAATACCAGGTCATCGTCGGGCTGTACGATGCGGCAACCGGCGCGCGGCTGGCGGTGGATGGGGGCGGGAATAGTATCACCATCGGGGAAATTCAGGTGCGGTAAAAAACCTTGTGTCATTGCGAGCCGCGTTTTTAGCGGCGAAGCAATCTCCGACCCGCAAATTGGAGATTGCTTCGCTTCGCTCGCAATGACAAACGCGCAAGAGTGTAGGGGCGCAATTGAATTGCGCCCCTACATTATTACATTCGCGCGATCACGGCATCGCCGAATTCGCTGCATTTCACTTTGCGCGCGTCGTCCATCAAGCGCGCGAAATCGTATGTGACGATCTTGTCGCCAATCGCGCCATCCATTCCTTTGATGATCGAATCGGCGGCTTCGGTCCAGCCCAGATAGCGCAACATCATTTCGCCGGACAGGATCACCGACCCAGGATTGACCACGTCGAGATCGGCGTACTTGGGCGCGGTGCCGTGCGTCGCTTCGAAGATCGCGTGCCCGGAATCGTAATTGATGTTCGCGCCGGGCGCGATGCCAATGCCGCCGACTTGCGCGGCAACCGCATCGGAAATGTAATCGCCGTTGAGATTGAGCGTCGCGATCACGTCGAACTCGTCCGAGCGCGTCAACACTTGTTGCAGCGTGATGTCGGCGATCACGTCCTTGATCAAAAGTTTGCCCGCCGCAAGCGCGGCTTTTTGTTCAGCGTTCGCCGCGTCCTCGCCTTTTTCCGTTTTGGTTCGATCCCAGGTGAGCCAGGTGTACACGCGCTCGCCGAATTCGCGTTCGGCGAGATCGTAGCCCCACTGCCGAAACGCGCCTTCGGTGTATTTCATAATGTTGCCCTTGTGCACCAAGGTCACACTGCGTCGCCGATTCGTCAGCGCGTACTCAATCGCCGCGCGCACGAGTCGCTCGGTCCCTTCGCGCGACACCGGCTTGACGCCGATGCCGGTCGTCGCGGGGAATCGAATTTTTTTGAACTGCGCCGGAAATGCTTCCTTGAGCAGTGTGAGAAATTTTTGATTTTCTGGTGTCCCTTCTTGAAACTCGATCCCCGCGTAAATGTCTTCGGTGTTTTCGCGAAAGATCACCATATCCACCTTGTCCGGGCGTTTGACCGGCGCGGGCACGCCCTTGAACCAGCGCACCGGACGCAAGCAGACGTAGAGATCGAGCAATTGGCGCAACGCGACGTTCAGCGAGCGAATGCCGCCGCCAATCGGCGTGGTCAGCGGTCCTTTGATGCCGACGAGGTAATCGCGAAATGTTTGCACGGTTTCATCCGGCAACCAGGTATTGAACAGGTTGAACGATTTTTCTCCGGCATACACTTCCATCCATTCGATCCGGCGTTTGCCGCGATACGCTTTTTCGACGGCGGCGTTGATGACGCGCACTGACGCGCGCCAAATATCGCGTCCCGTGCCATCGCCTTCGATGAAGGGAATGATCGGATGATCGGGGACGACGAGTTTTCCATCTTGAATCGTGATCTTTATTCCGCCGGTCGGCGGAGTCGGTTGCGCGCTGGGCATTGTTTTTCCTCCGTAGAAAATCTGTCGCTATTATGCCTCAAATTCGCGATCAGAGCAAGCCCCTGGTGATTACCCATAACTCCAAAGTGTCATTGCGAGGAGCGTTTTTTGCGACGAAGCAATCCCCAAGTTGCAAGGAGATTGCTTCGCTGCGCTCGCAATGACACTTGTGGGTAATCACCAGCAAGCCCCGTTTGAGAATCGTTTCGCTTTGTGATATAATCAAGGTATAGTCAATTCCGATTCACAAGACGTCCTATAGTTTGTCAAGCCCCAAAATAATGCCGCGGGGCAAATAAAGTTCGCTAAGCAGGCGCGTGGAAGTAACCTCATCCAAAAGATGAAGTAGCAGAAGGTGATGTGATTCGCACCTGAACAACAGA
>VGOB01000200.1 GCA_016865935.1 Chloroflexota bacterium
CAGGAGGAGACGTCGAGTCTCTCCTGGCTCCAGCGTGCGCCACGGAGCGAAGGCTTCGGTGCGGCGCATGCTTGGCTCACCATCATTGTACTACGAACTGCTTTTCCCACATGAAACATTATACTAGGAGGAGCGCATCGAGTTCTTTTTGCGTCAGCGCTTCAACGATGCGATCACCTAATTGGTATTTTCCTTTCTCGCGGTGCATCAGCCGTCGATGCGCCTCTTCCGAAAAGAAAGTTCCTCCTTGCGCAACAGCCCGAACGGCCAGGCGACATTGGTCGGAGCTGGCTTGTTTGTCGAGGAAGCCGCTTGCGCCGGCGTGGCGCGCGGCATCCAGATACGGGTCGCTAATGTACGCCGTCAAAATGATCACACGCGTGTCGGGGCATTCTTTCAAGACGCGCTTCATCGCTTCGATGCCGTTCAGCGGCGGCATCTTGATATCGAAGATCGCGACCTGCGGCTCCTCTTCTTTCACGAGTAGGATGGCTTCTTCGCCATTGCTCGCTTCACCCACAACACGAATTCCCGGTTCTTTCTCCAGGGATGCCTTCATTCCTTCTCTGACGACAGGATGATCGTCGGCCAGAACCACGCGAATCACAGGAGACTTGGGCATTGTTCCTCCAATACCGAATTTGCAGAATTGACTTTGCCTTTGCTGACCAGGATACTCCCGGGCAGCGAAAAAAGTAAGGTGATAAACACGAAACCACACGCGCCATTTGGCGCGTCGCTTCGCGCCAAATGATTTCCGCCATCCTACTTGTAGCACAAATGTTCTTTGTGTGCAAATCTCTCGGATCACCTTTCATCACCTGTCGAACGCACAGTGCATGCGTGTCGCACCTTTTTCGGCAATGGGTTGCAGCACAGTGGGTTGTGACAGTCCGTCCACTTCGACCACGCTGGTTTCTTTTCCTGTTGAATGTTCTCATTTTCCCGGCAAAAGCTTTCTCGACTTGCCCAAGTGCCGATGCATTGGGCGCGCCAAATGGCGCGAAGCGATTGTCGGAAAAATCCTTCACAGCCGAAAGCAGATCTGTTATGTTGTATTACGTACAAACTCAATCGGACGAGCGGATCGTGACCAAGGAACTGGCCATGCCACGGGGGGAGTAATGAAAGCTTTGTGTAAATTCTAAATGTCCACCAGCAGCGAAGCTTCTTTTGCAACGAGTTCGGCAAGCCGCCTCGAATGTGTTCTCAGCGGCTGAGGCGTCGAGGAAGAAGAAGGAGGAAATCGTGTTGATAAAGAAAAAGGGGGAAACCATAAGGAACATTATCAGGGAGGGGACTCCGATTGCTAGTACGCCATAAACTCATGCCAGATGAAATTGACGCGGCAATCGTTGCCTGCTTGCATATCTTTGCGGCGCGTGGGCGTGCCATCCAAGAAGCACGCGAGGAAAGAGAAACCAGTTGTCCAGACATAGCAGAAACAGATGTCAAACAGACAGCGGGTGAGGACGAGTTGGGCACAGCAAATGAGAATCGCGATTTGAGAGCATCCGATCAGGGCACGGGGTGGTGAGTAAAGGCATTTCAGGCTCTGTAGATCGATCAGTACCAACGATTCACCTTTGCTTCTTAGCGGGGTAAGCGCTTTTGATACGTTAGTATTTCGCTGAACTCCGCACGAGTACTTTACAAACTGCACTCGGTACAAACATTGCACTTGAGCGGAAGATGGTGTAGAATTGAAACACACCCAGGGAGCAAAATACCAATGGCGGATGACTGGATCACAACACGCGAAGCGGTCAAATTGAGCGGATATCATCCCGTTACGATTCGCACGCTGATTCGAAATCAAAGAATCACGGGGCGAAAGTACTTTGTGATCTGGCAAGTCAGTCGCAAGAGCCTTTTGGACTACTTGGCGGAGCAAGAGAAGCGTGGAGATAGACGTGGACCCAAGCCATTGACAAAATAGGAAAATATGGTATAATTACTTCGCCATAGAGTAATTGAATCCCAAAGCGTGCCGCGCAAGTGCTAGTAACACTTACACGGCACTAACCCAACCCACCGACGGATCCGGTGAGCGGGCTAATCGCATTATACCACAATGCGGGCAGTCTGCCATCTTCGGCGGGCTGTCCTTTTTTTGTTTTGCCTAGTGCCGGTGGGGGACCCGCAGAGGTGATGTTCATGGCCCAGAAATGAATTTGGGACGATCCGGAGCAATCAAGCCTTATCAAATCGAAAATCCTTTGCGAGGTGAAATGTGAAAGACAAGCCAAGAACAACGACGCGCAAGGTCGTTGACCTGACCAAATCTGCATTCACAAGTTTCGGTGTGGGCGTCAAGAGGGGAAATCCAAGGCGCTGCTTGCGTTGTGGCAAGCAGATTAAACGAGGTGAGACTTGGAGTGCGAACACAAGTGCGGAAGACCCGGAGGGCTACGGGCGATACACTGTGATCCAACATTCGCCCCATTGCCCTGACTAAAGCGACCACAGTAATTCGCAACCTCAGTCGCAAACACAGAGTGGGGACGAAGCAACTCGTCTCCACTTTGTCTCAAAAGAAAGGAACGGAGAAAATGAAAGTGGTCATCTATGCGAGAACTGCAACCACAATGCAAACCAACCAGCGCAGTAACATTCGCGCACAGATCAAGCATTGCCAGAAGTATGCAAGAGCGAACGCGCTCAATGTCAGGGAAGTGTTTGCTGACGCAGGGTTCTCGGGCACTGGACTTGATCGCCCAGCACTGCGTAGGATGCGCGAATTGATAGTTCGCGACAGAATCAGTGCAGTAATTGTGACAAACCTTTCTCGTCTAACTCGCTCTGTTGTTGACCTATCAACTCTTCAGAAGGAGTTTGGCAAAAGAGAGACACATCTTCACTGCGCTGCGCAGGGGTCAGGCGATTTGACCACGCGGGCTATCCATGCCGATAGAAGCAAGCGGGTGAAACGCGCGTAGCGCCAGCGCCAATCGCCAGCCAGGACTAAAAGAGGGAAAACAGTGATGAAGAAAGCAGTTCTGTATGCCCGAGTATCTACGGACGATCAAGCCGACAAAGGGTACAGTTTGCCGAGTCAATTGGAACTATGTCGTAAATATGCCGAACGATTGGGCTACGAGATCATCGCTGAAGTGCGCGACGATCACAGTGGCGCAACCCCTATTGCAGAAAGGCCACGCGGAAAGCAATTGGCGTCAATGGTCCGTGCTCGAACTATTGACGCAGTAATCGTATACCAGGTCGATAGACTTTCCAGGGACATTGTTGACCTGCTCGCGACGGTGCGTTTGTGGCTCCGCGCCGGGATCGAGATCCATACCTGCGACATTGGGAAAATTGAAAGCGAACTTGACATCGTACTCGTCATCAAGGGTTGGCAAGGAAGTGATGAGCGGAAAAGAATCATTGAACGAACCTCACGTGGCCGCAGGAGCAAGGCAACCGGAGGCTTGGTGGTCGGGCAGGGTTTTGCGCCTTATGGTTACGAATTCGAACGTGCTCCGGTGAATGGAAACGGACGACCGATCGTAGTCGGATTGGTCATTGTAGAAGAAGAGGGGCGAATCGTACGGCTCATTTTCCAATGGTACGTTCTCGGTGAAGAAAAGCGTAAACCTGTCGCGACGCTTGAAATCTGCCGGCGCTTGCAGGAAATGCGCGTACCAGTACCAAGCAAGCGTCACTTTTGGGGTGAGCGAAAGGGTGTTTGGAGCCCAACGATTCTGTACAAGGTCTTGAAGAATGAAACTTACGCCGGCGTTTGGCGCTGGGGCAAGAACATCGGGGCGGGCGGGCGTGGTGGTCAACGTCCTGTTGCTGATCAAGTCGCGATAAATGTGCCGGCCATCGTGGACCGCCAGCTTTGGGAGGCAGCGCAAATGAAATTGGAGTACAACCGTCAGGTGTCCAAACGAGGCGCGCATCACTTTTTTCTTCTGCGCAGCATGATTCGCTGCGGAGAGTGTGGGCGTCGAATGGTCGGGCATTACGTCCACAAAAGCAAAATGACTGATCCTCGTTACTATCGCTGCACGAGTATCGGAGAAACATGGCGTAAGCGTACATGCAAACAAAAGATGGTGCGGGCAGGCGAAGTCGAAGCAGCAGTGTGGGATTATGTCCTCCGCTTGGTCAAAGGTGGTGATTTTGAAAAGAAAATACGCGATGCTCAATCTGATCGGTTTGCCGAGTTGGAACCCAAGCGCGATGAACTAGAAACCGTTGCGCACTTGATAACTAGTTGCGATGCGGAGGCAGCAGAACTCGCGCGGGCGGTCGCACGAGTAGACGAGGGCGTTGTGCGGCGCAAGTTGGCTGAGCAAGTTAAAGAAATCGATGCGCGGTACAATGCGCTGATCAAAAGGCGCGATGTGCTCCAAGCCGAGTTGAATGCGCCGGATTTGAAGGAAGAACACATTGCGGCGGCGTTGCAGTTCAGGGAACACGTGCTCGTGGGAATGGAAAACCCGTCACCTGAGGATAAGCGACGGGTTTTGGAAATGCTCGGTGTCGAGGTGAAAGTGCTGGCTAGGACAATTTGGGTCTCGCTTCGGGTGGAATCAGATCCGAAAGTGATTCCCTTGAGTCTGCAAACTTTTTAAAGTTGTCAATGAACCGCGATGCGAGCGCGCGATAGCGTTGCGTGTACATTTTTTTGTCGTGCCACGAACTCGACGGGTTCAGCACGTCGTCCGGAACTTCGGGGCAGGTTTTGGGAACTAGGAATCCGAAAACCGGATCGGTGACGTACTCGACGTTGAGCAGTTTGCTGGAGAGCGCGGCGTTCAGCAGCGCGCGCGTGTATTTGATGCTGATGCGCTTGCCGACGCCATACGGTCCACCGACCCAGCCGGTATTCACTAGCCAGCAATCCGCGCCGTACCGCAAAATCTTCTTTCTGAGCAGATCGGCGTAGACGTACGGATGATGCACCATGAACGGTCCACCAAAGCACGCGCTGAACGTGATCTCGGGCTCTGCGCCCAACCCCACTTCGGTGCCAGCCAATTTCGACGTGTAGCCGGAGATGAATTGGTACATCGCTTGTTCAGGCGTCAGTCGCGCGATGGGCGGCATCACGCCGGACGCGTCGCACGTCAACAGGATGACATTCTTGGGATGCCCGGCGCGTTTTTCTGACAGCGCGTTGTCAATGTATTCGAGCGGATACGACGCGCGCGTGTTTTCGGTAATCGCCGCGTCGTCCAGATCGATCAGGCGCGTCACCGGATCGAACACGACGTTTTCCAGGATCGTGCCAAAGCGGCGCGTCGTCGCGTAAATCTGCGGCTCCGCCGTCGGCGAGAGATTGATCACTTTGGCGTAACAGCCGCCCTCAAAGTTAAAGACGCCGTTATCGCTCCAACCGTGTTCGTCGTCGCCGATCAAGCCGCGCAGTGGATCGGCGGAGAGCGTCGTCTTGCCGGTGCCGGACAACCCGAAGAAGAGCGCGACATCGCCTTCCTTGCCGACGTTCGCAGAGCAGTGCATCGAAAGCACGCCTTGCAAGGGCAAAAAGTAATTCAGAACGGTGAAGATCGTTTTCTTGATTTCTCCGGCGTACGCCGTGTTGCCGATGATGCACAAGCGTTGCGCGAGGTTCAAGACGATGAAGGTATCGGTCGAGGTTTGATCGATCTGCGGAATGCCGCGGAACGACGGCGCGGCGATGATCGTGAATTCTGGAATGTGCCGGCGAAATTCTTCGTTCGTTTGCGGCGGGATGAACATATTGCGCACGAACAACGAATGCCACGCCATTTCCGTAACGATACGAGTCGGCATTTGGAATTCCGGATCCGCGCCGACGTAGCAATCTTGCACGAACGCGTCGCGACCTTGAAAGAATCCTTGCACGCGGCTGTGAATCTCGGCGAATTTGTCTGCGGCGATGGGACGATTGTACTGCCCCCACCAGATTTGCGCTTCCGAATCGGGCTCGCGCACGAACAGTTTATCGGCGGCGGAGCGTCCGGTGTGCTTACCGGTGTACGCGACGAGCGGACCTTGTTGCGTGAGGCGCGCCTCGCCGCGAAAGATGACCTCCTCGTACAGCGCTTCCATCGGCAGACTCCAGTACACTTGGCGCAAGTTCGTCAAGCCGAGATTATCCAAACCGTAATCGGATTTCCGCGCGAGGGCTTGCGCTTCGGCGGGTGTTTTGATATTGAGCAAGTTGTTCATAGTTTATCCTATCGTCGGTGTCATTGCGAGGAGCGTTTTCTGCGACGAAGCAATCTCCCTGTTGCAAATTGGGGATTGCTTCGCGAAAATCGCTCGCAATGACACACGCACCTCTACAACCAATCCCGAATCATCTTTTTGTCGCCGATGTAAATTTCGTTCGGCGAATTGGGATCGAGCGCCCATTTGATCCGCGCGATGCCGTCAGTCACATCTTTGATCGAGCCGGCGTAACTTAGCCGCAAATGCCCTTCCATGCCAAACTCCTTGCCCGGCACCGTGACGACGTACGCGCGCTTTAACAGAAAATCGGAAAGCGCGACCGAGTCTTGTTTGTACGCGCGAAAATCGGGCAGGCAGTAGAACGTGCCTTGCGGCTTGACGCATTTGATGCCGGTAAACGCGTGCAGCTCTTGCATCATCACATCGCGATTGTTTTGCATCGTCAAGCGCAATTGATCGACGATGCTTTGCAAGCCGGTCAGCGCGCCTTCCGCCGCGTCCTGCAAAAAAGGCGAGACGCACGTCGTCACCTGGCTTTGCACGTTCGTCATCACCTGGACGAGTTTGCGCGGCGCGATCGCCCAGCCGATCCGAAAGCCGGTCATCCCGTACAATTTCGCGACGCCGTTGACCGCGATGATCTTGGTGTTCTCGCTATCCTTGGTCGAAAATTTGTACGCCGGAGTCGGGTGCTTGCCGTCGAAAACAAGTTTGTGGTAAATATCGTCGGCGATGATGTAGATCCCTTTGCGTTCGCAAAAATCCACAATCTTGGCGAGGAACTCGTCGGAGAAAATAATGCCCGATGGATTGTTCGGTGAATTGAGGATGATCGCTTTGGTGGACGACGTGACAACGCGTTCGATCTCTTCAAAGCGCGGATGGAACGAGCCGTCCTCGGGACGCACGACGATCGGGACGCCATAACACATTTTGACGATTTCCGGGTAGCTGACCCAGTACGGCGCGAGGATGATCACTTCGTCTTGCGGATTGAGGATCGAGTAGAGAATGTTGAAAATGCTTTGCTTGGCGCCCGCCGAAACGATCACATTCTCCGGCGCGACGAGGCGATCGTAATTCTCTTCGGTGTACCGAATGATCGCTTTTTTGAGCGACGGAATTCCGTCGGTGGGCGAGTACTTGATATCGCCCGTGTTGAGTTTGGACGCCGCGCTCAAAATCGCCGACAGGGGCGCGCGATTTTTCGGCTCGCCGATCCCGAGATGGATCACCGCGGCGCCGCGCTCGCGCAACAGCCGGGCTTCTTCATTGAGCCGCAGCGTCGGTGATTCGGCGATGGACATTGCAAGGGTCGAATAGGTCATAGCAACTCCTGTGACAATTGGCAATTATCAATTGGGTTCATTGGGAATTGCCGTGATACCCGGCATATCTAGTAGTGCGGCGAGCAAACAAGCGATAACCTTCCAGATCAAGAAAAATGCGTTGGAACAGGTGCGCCAAATTGAGCAAACCATAACAAC
>VGOB01000201.1 GCA_016865935.1 Chloroflexota bacterium
GCGAACGGGCAAGCGGCGCTCCCGCTGATCAATTACGGCATGCTCAGCCGCCAAGCGCTTGAGTTCGTCATCCGACAAGACCAGGGCAAAAGCTTGATAGTGTTCCTGAACCAGTTCCATACGGGTTGTCCTCCTCGGGATGATCTCTGTATAGCCGATAAGGACTAACCCCGTCAAGTCCTTAAGTTTACGGATATGGGGTTGCTCCTTGTTCTGTGGTGGAACCAGAGCATACCACATGTGGGGCAACCTCTCAACTCAAAAAAGTGTACGGTAGTGAAGGCGAAACAAGGATATTCGTTATTCGGAGAGAGCGAGACCTGCAACCATCTAAAACCAAACGCAGTCGTTTTCAAATCCAAAACGACTGCGTTTTTTCCGCTTTGCAAATGGTCTAGCCCGGGAATTTTTGCTTGAGCACATCCGCGAGCGAGGGCTGACCGATTTCCTGCAACTCGTACCGCACGCGTTGCATCGGACGATTCACCTTGAGTACGCGCGTGAGATCAATCGGCGTGGCGCTCAACACCAAGTCGCACGGCGTGCGGTCAATCGTCGCCGCCAAGTCGGCAATCTGTTGTCCGCCGTAACCCATCGCGGGCAACACCGCACCCGTGTCTGGATATTTTTGATACGTCTCGGCAAGTGTGCCAACCGCGTACGGTCGCGGGTCAATGATGTTCGCCGCGCCAAAACGTTGCGCCGCGACGACGCCTGCGCCGTATTTCATTTCACCGTGCGTGAGCGTGGGACCATCTTCGATGACCAGCACATTCTTGCCCACAATCGCCGCAGGGTCGTCCACGAAAATTGGCGACGCGGCTTCGATGACGATCGCTTGCGGATTGGCGCGCTTGATGTTGTATCGCACGATGGCAATATCATCGCGATTGGCGGTATCAATTTTGTTGATGACGACGAGATGCGCGCTGCGCAAATTCGCTTCGCCTGGGTGATAGGTCAAATCGTGACCAGGGCGATGCGGATCGTCCACGACGATGTGCAAATCGGGCTGATAGAACGGTAAATCGTTGTTGCCGCCGTCCCAGACGATAATGTCCGCTTCTTTTTCCGCCGCGCGCAAAATGCGTTCGTAATCTACGCCCGCATAAATCACCGCGCCCAGGTCAATGTGCGGTTCGTACTCTTCGCGCTCTTCGATCGTACATTCGTGTGTGTCGAGGTCGGCATAGGTGGCGTAGCGTTGCACTGCTTGCTTGACCAAATCGCCGTATGGCATTGGATGACGAATGCTGACGACCTGGTGACCCAGGTTTCGCAAAATGCTGACGACGCGGCGCGTGGTCTGGCTTTTGCCCGCCCCGGTACGGACCGCGCAAATCGCCACAACGGGTTTGGACGATTTGACCATCGTCGTCTTGCCGCCCATCAGACGAAAATCTGCGCCCGTAGCGAGCACGGTGGATGCCTTGTGCATCACGTACTCGTGCGGCACATCGCTGTACGCAAACACGACCTGGTCAACCTTGAACTCGCGAATCAGTTTCACCAAATCGGCTTCGGGGAAAATCGGAATGCCGTGCGGATACAATTTGCCCGCGAGTTCAGCCGGATAGTGTCGCCCTTCGATGTTGGGGATTTGCGTGGCGGTAAAGGCGACGACGTTGTAATCGGCGTTGTCGCGGAAATAGACGTTAAAGTTATGAAAGTCGCGCCCGGCGGCGCCCATAATCAAAACACATGCCTGAGTCATTTTGGTTGCTCCTAAAGATGTTTGGCAAATTTCAAATTTGCCCTACGGTTGTTTGACGCGAGCCAGCGACTCGCGCAAGATTTCAATTCGATGCGAGGAACCAAGATTTCTCAAGGGTCACAATCGTCTGACCAATAGCCATCGTTGCGATATTTCATTCGCTTTATCTCGTCGGTCTTGAGCAAGCGCAGACCAGGAAAATTCTACAACGATGCCAGAACCGTCTGGAATCGTTCGATCGCAAAATCAATTTCCGCGCGCTGGATGATGAGCGGTGGAGCGAACCGAATCACGTGCTCGTGCGTTTCTTTGCACAGCACACCTTGCTTCATCAACGCTTCGCAGAAACGCCGCGCGCCTCTGGCTTCTTGGCGCAATTCGACGCCGATGAGCAAACCCTTGCCGCGCACTTGTTTGACATACGGGCTGGAGATGCCGCGCAGTTGTTGCGCCATATAGTCGCCCATCTTGGCGGCGTTCTCGATCATTCCTTCTTCGACCAAGACCTTGAGCGCCATTCGCGCCGTCGCGCACGCAAGCGGATTTCCACCAAATGTGCTGCCGTGGTCGCCAGGTTGAAACACACCCAGGACTTGTTTGTTCGAAAGGACTGCCGAGATGGGATAAAACCCACCTGCTAACGCTTTGCCAATCATCGTTAGGTCGGCTTCGACGCCTTCGTGTTCTTCCGCGAGCAGTTTGCCTGTGCGCCCCAACCCCGTTTGAATTTCGTCCGTCATCATTACGATGTCGTGCGCAGCGCAGATTTCGCGCACGCGTTTGAGATAGCCCGCAGGCGGAACGATGATGCCCGCTTCGCCCTGAATCGGCTCGACGAGAAACGCGACGGTGTTTGGCGTAATTGCTTGCTCCAATGCTTGCGCGTCGCCGAACGGAATGATTTTGAACCCAGGCGTGAACGGCGCATAACCGTTGCGGTATTGCGCTTCGGTGCTGAAACTGATGAGCGTAATCGTTCTGCCGTGAAAATTATTTTCGCAGGCGATGATTTCGGCTTTACCTTCGGGAATTCCTTTCGTGCGGTAGCCCCACTTGCGGACCGCTTTGATGCACGTTTCGACCGCTTCCGCGCCGCTGTTCATCGGCAGAACTAGATGCGAATGTGTGAGTTCGCACAACTCTTTGTAGAACAATCCCAGTTGGTCGTTGCGAAATGCGCGCGAAGTCAGCGTGAGTCGTTCGATTTGCTCTTGCATCGCCGCCGCAATCCTGGGATGACAATGCCCTTGATTGACCGCCGAGTACGACGCCAAACAATCGAGGTACTGGTTGCCCTCCACGTCCCACACCCAAACGCCTTTGCCTCTGGTCAAGACGACGTCGAGCGGTTTGTAATTCATCGCGCCATAGTCATTTTCGAGTTGAATGTAATCTTGGGTCGTCATTTTTCTTGCCTCCGATTTCTTCGCTGGGTGATCTAAACATCTTTATCTGCGACAAGCTGATGTCGCCCATCACCATTTTTTGGCTTTTTGACGACCTTTGATTGCAGCAATCAATTGCTTGCCCGCCGACTCGATGTGCTGGCGCACCAATCGCTCAGCTCGATCGGAATCTCGTTTGGCGAGCGCGGCGATGATGGCATCGTGTTCATTCGGATCGCGTTGCTCGCGATTGGGTAACGGCTGTCCCATCGTGTCCGCAAAGTTGCTCAAAAGCATCGTGGGAAAGATCGCCCACATTTGATCGAGCGCGCGGATCAAATAAGGTCGGTGGCTGGCTGTGGAGATAACCTCGTGGAATTGGCGATTGAGTTCGCGGTATTCCGCAATGTGCTTGGGTCCCAGCCGTTTTTTCATCTGGGCTTGCAAATCTTCGAGCGTGGAGATTTCTGCGGGGGTCATTCGCCGTGCCGCGTTAAACGCGGCGCGCGCTTCGAGAAAACTGCGTTGGGCGTACAGGTCTTCCACGTCGTCCGCCGAATATTCGATCACGCGGACGCCGCGAAAGGGCAGATACTCGATCAGTCCTTCCGCCGCCAGTTCTTTCAATGCCTCGCGCACAGGCATCTGGCTGACGCCCAGTTCTTGCGCGAGACGTTCCTGGCGCAGCCATTCGCCGGGTTTGAGTTGCCCGTGCTGAATCGCCGCGCGGAGTTGGTCGGCGACGACGCGGCGAACGGGTTTGTGTTGGGAAAAGGTTGGCGGCAATGGCATAGCTCTCTCTCGTCTTCAATCGTAGTGAAATTAGATATTAGATATAATTTGGAGAAACTATACCACAGCAGCGGCGAAATGTCAAAAATCGAATTCGGATAAAAGGGCGGCAAACAGATATTGTGTGCCCTGGAATCTCTCAGCGGCTCTAGTTTTTGGGAGTAGATGATGCAAATCTGCTTGTCTGCCAGGTCTTCATCGTCTTCTTTGAATCGCGTGGTATAATGTTTTTTGGTTAGTGTGTCGGATTGAATCGTCGTACAAGCAACTCACCAGCGAAACAACAATTTCAGGGAGTATTCCGAATGCGATGTCCATTTTCCGCAACGGTCATTTTGTTATTGATGGTGGTCGCATGCTCAAGTGTAAACCTACCTCACACATTGGGCACACCTGCGCCAACCCAGGTCAACATCTCCAGCGAGAATCTCAAACTCGCCGCCGCGCACAGCGCCGCGAATGACGGCATCTCGATGCTCGTGATGGTCAACGGGAAAATCGTTTTTGAAGATTATCCGAACCCCGGCGGACCGAATCGCTTTCAGGAACTCGCCAGCGCTACCAAGAGTTTTTCGTGCGCGATGGCTGTTGCCGCCGTGGACGATGGCCTGCTGAAACTCGACGAGCGCGTCGCGGAGACGATCACCGAATGGCGCGAGGATTCGCGTAAATCGAAAATGACGATTCGCCAGTTGTTGAGTCTGACCGGCGGGCAGGCAACCGGCGACGAGCGCGGCGACGTGCCGACGTACGCGCAAGCCATCCAAGCCCCAGCCATTTTCGAGCCCGGCGAAAAATTCCAGTACGGCGCAGTCCCGTTTCAAGTGTTTGGCGAAGTGATGCGCCGCAAACTCGAATCTAGGAAACAATCGCCGCTCGATTACTTGAAGCAACGCGTGTTCGATCCGATTGGTTTGCGCGTGGGCAATTGGACGATGGGCAAGGATGGCAATCCGCATTTGCCAGCGGGCGCGCGCTTGACCGCGCGCGAATGGGCAAAGTACGGCGAGTTGATTCGGCTGGGCGGAACTTGGGAGAGCAAGCAAATCTTGTCGGCGGCAACGCGCGACGAGTGTTTTCGTGGCACGCCGCAAGATCCGGCGTACGGCTTGACGTGGTGGCTCAATCGCGACGTGTCAGCGGATTTGCGCGCGACGATTCGTCAACTCACTGCCGGTACCGAACCAATGTGGGATGTGCCCGACATTCCGCGCGACCTGGTTTTTGCGGCGGGCGCGGGCAAGCAACGTTTGTTCGTCAGTCGTTCGCTGAACCTGGTCGTCGTCCGTCAAGCCACTGGAATTCTTGAATCGCTCGCGGGCACGCGGCGCAGTGCATTTTCGGACGCTGAATTTTTGAGTTTGTTGTTGACCGGCAAATCGGTCAAGGCGAAATGATGAAACGATTACTTTTTCTGCTCTTTGCGCTGTGCGTCGTATCGACCGCAGGACGCGCAACAGCCACTGAGTCGCGCGGCACGCGCGACATTCGTTACATAGAGACGCCGCGCCTGGATGCAAAACTACAGTCGCTTGACATCTACGCGCCGCCGAACGCCAACAACTTGCCGGTGATGATCTGGGTTCACGGCGGCGGGTGGGCGCGCGGTGACAAGAGCCAGGTCGCCAATTTGCCGGCGGCGTTCGCGCGCGAAGGATTCATTCTGGTATCGGTCAACTATCGGCTTGCGCCGCAAGTCAAATTCGACGCGCAGGCGCAGGATGTCGCCGCCGCGATCGGCTGGGTTCATCGGCACGCGCGCGAGTACGGCGGCGACCCCAGCCAATTGTTCGCGATGGGACATTCCGCCGGCGCGCACCTGGTCGCGCTGGTTGGGACGGACGAGAGTTATTTGCGCGCGCAAGGATTATCGTTGGCGACATTACGCGGCGTTGTACCACTCGACACCGAAGCCTATGATTTGAAAGCGTTTGCGGCGCGCTTTGGCGGCAAATTACCCGATCTCTACCAGACGCCATTCACCCAAGATGCAGCAACCTGGGTCAAAGCATCACCCGCCACGCACATCGCCAAAGACAAGAACATCCCGCCGATGATCGTCGCGTACAGCGGTGGTCAGCAACCGTATGCCAATTCCAGCCGCGCCAAAGACGCCGAGGAATTTGTGAGCAAGTTGCAAGCGGCGGGTGTCACCGCTCAAGTCGTTGGCGCGCCGGAGAAAACGCACGCGCAAATTGCGCTCGAGTTCGGCACGCCGAATGATCGCGTGGCGGAGCAAGTGTTCGCGTTCCTCAAAACGATTATCGGCGCGAGCGGCGTGCCGCCTAGATCAATCTCCACCAACTTTTCTCCTGACGATGTGCGAATGGGTTCTGCAACCGACGCTTACCTCGATCCGGAGTTTCTTCAAGGTGGCGCGCTGGTGACGTTTCTGGATAACCGAATGAACTTGTGGGTCGGCGCAATCAATCCGATGACTGGTTTGTCTGCAAGCGCGACCGGACGCGATCATCGAATTGACACCGGCATTTCCGAATCGTCGCGCTATTCCAACGGACCCGAGTGGGGACAGGATCGCGTCGGCGCCGCGATTTTCTATATCAAGGACAATGCGCAAGGCGCGGGACAACTCTGGCGCGCGCAACCGCCGTGGAACCAACCTCAACTCGCGCAACTCACGCGCGACAGCGATATTCACAATTGGATCGGCGGCGCGAGTGTGAATGTGGCGATGACGTCTACGCGCGTGTTTGTTTATCGCGGCAAGCCACAGGGAACGGAAAACGTGAACGCGTGGATTGACGAGGACGCGCCGGACAAACCGACACCGTTCACCGGCCGAATGATTGTTGCACGCTGGGCGTACAGCACGAATCTCATCACCTTTGCGTACAAGCCGCGCGCCGGACAAACCGCGCCGAGCCAGGTTACGTTGTTTGACACCGACACGGGACAATCACGCGCCATCACCGCCGATGCCGGCAACAAGATCGATCCCTGGCTCTGGCACGCGCCGGAGTTCGGCGGTGAATTATTGCTCGGTGTGAACGTGGATGGTCGCGCGCTCGCGATTTATCGCGATGTGAAACGTGATGGCAGTCCCTGGCAACGCATCGCTGCGCTCACACTGCCGACCGATGCGCCGCACCAAACGCTCAAATCCATCGAGCCGATTAACGGCGGTCGCGGTGCGTTTGGAAAATCATATTTCACCGCGCAAGCCGGTGACGACCAAGACAACGACACTTCGGTTTGGTTGTTTGGTTTCTCCTCCAGTGGTGACCATCTTATGCGTCGTCTCGACGATGGCGCGGTTACCGGTAAAGCCGCGCGTCGTCTCGACCCCGAAAGCTTTATCGGCGAGCGCGAGTTGTTCGTGTACTACACACTTGTCGGTGATGGCTTGTCACAACTGCGCCGATGTCGCACGGGGATTTCTGTCGAAACGCACAGGTGAAAACTCCGCGTATTTGCATCGTAGTTTACAATCATTTTACACTGTGCTATTAGTACTACAACGTTACTTCACGCTCAAAAACTGTGGTAGAATGCTCCCGATCCTTTCGGCAGGAGCAACCGATGAATCTACCACCGCGGGTTTCGATAGCGACAC
>VGOB01000202.1 GCA_016865935.1 Chloroflexota bacterium
ATTCGCCATCGGGTTGCCTCCTGATGAAACGGGTGATTGGGATACACCGTTTTTACCAGAGGCAGCCCGATTGTCAAAACTTAGCCCACCAATATCTTGAGCATATCACGGCTCGGGGAACCGTCCCGACAAGTACGATTTTATGCTTGATCATCGAACGGTTTCCCATCCGTGAGTGAATAGATGTCTTCTGTAGGGTCTTTGAGAAAACTGAAGGCAGGATTGCGCGCGGCGGCGTACAACCATTCGTCTTCGCTGAATTCGTCGAGCGGCGAGTACAACACGATCACGCGTACCTTTTTGGGTCCCGCAAATGGAAGCGGCGCGTCCAATTGGAGTTGATGTTGCTCGTTCACCGTTCCCGTCAATTCTATCGCCGTCATTGTGCTTTCCATCAGTTGTCCTCCTCATTGGCAATCCGAGTATACAACGCATCTCACCAAAAATCAATTGCCGCGCAGCCACGCGGCTTGGAGAATGGTGAGCAAGCCGGGGACAAGACTTGAGAACGCAGAGAGTTTTTCTATTGCGTTGTAATTCAAGTTTTGGGCAACGATTTCAACTCTTGGGAAATTCTTTCACGCGTTTCTATCGCTGAGGACGTTCCAATTCCACTGTAGCATAAATTTTTTACGCATGAAGACTGGGGGAGAGAGGATTATTTGGCGTGTTGGGAGATTTCCTGAAACCATTTCTGTGGTCTTGGAACGTTTCGCATTTTTCTTGCTTCTGTCCAGACAAAGACGATGACGTTGGCGTAGTTGAAGATTCTGCCTGCGGGTGGCCATTCGATTTGTACGCTTTTTACTCTGTCAAGTGTGACGGCGTCCAGGTCTCGGCTTAGGATTCCTGTTTCGAATATGATTCGTTTGTCCGTCAATGTGAATGTTGTCACTTCTCTTCTTACTAGGCTGATCAACATTCTGATAATACAGAGTGCAAAGAGTGTGATGGCTATGGCGATTCCAATGTTTGTGAAGAAACTGAGTGTCTTTCCAAATGTGATTGCGAATGCGATAAATGGGCAAGCCATTGCTATTCCCATCGTGGGCCAGATAGCGAGGATTGGGACAAGGGCTGGTTTGTCTTGAAGTATGATAGTTTCTTGCGGCATAGACGTGGTCCTTGAGCGTTTTCGCTTTGTGGCATAATAAAAGCAAGGGACGTGCTTCTACTTGGGGGCGTCCCTTATTTTCCGACGACCGCACCTAACAGCAGAATAGAGTCGGGGCGAAAGGACTTGAACCTTCGACCTCATCGTCCCAAACGATGCGCGCTACCAACTGCGCCACGCCCCGAAGCTGAGCGCAGTATACGCCAACTCCGCCGAATCGTCAAACGCACCCGGCGCGATCAGTCCGTCCGTCTGCGCAACCGCTTGCGCGTCGCGCCTCTGCGCGCGCGATCACGCCGCGAGTTTTTTCTTGATCGCGCTCAACTCGTTTGCCTCGGGACGCGACTTGTAATACTCGTCTAACGGATAGCAACCCGAAACCAAGCCATTGCGCGGCGCGGTCGTGCAATCGCTGAACGTGCGACAGATCCGTTTCGTCTGCAACGATCGCCCGGCGAGCGCGTCCGCGCACATTTCCGGATACGCCAGCGCCATCCGCCCGCATCCGGCGAAGTCGGCGATGCCGGTGCGGACGATGTGTTGCGCGACATTCGGCAAAAACTCTTGCAAGTACGACAACGCCGACGCGACGACGAGCGAGTCGGGACGATGCGCTTTCAACTGCGCGGCGACATTGACCTGGCGCGCCACGCCGATGAGCGGATCCTCCGGCGGCTGATAACCATCCGATGGCGGAAACGCGGCGGGGCGCATCAAGTGCGGATTGTAGTACGGACTGCCGCCCGTGATGCAAATCATTTTCACGTCGAGCGACGCGAGCACATCCAAAAATTTTTTCGGCTCGGTCAGATCGATCCCGACGCCGGTGCCGTCGCCGCCGAACGCGTAGCGATACGGTTTCTCGCACGGCTCGGGTTCGCCGATGCGGTCCGCGCCCGGGCGAAACGGCACGAAATCGAACGCGCTGACGCGCACGCCAATTTCAAGACCGGGCACGTTCGCGCGAATTCCCGCGACGATCTCGCGCAAAAACCGCGTGCGATTCTCGAAACTGCCGCCGTATTTTCCTGGACGATCCACCGCGCTCAAAAACTCGTGACCCAGGTAACTGTGGCAATGTTTCAGGTCAACGAACGCGAAACCGGCGCGTTGCGCCAGTTTCGCCGCGACGACGAAATCGTCAATCAAACGCGCGATATCATCGTCGCTCATCACCGGATAATCCGGCGGCAATCCAAACTTGCGATCCAAAATCGGGTGATGATACAGAATCATCGGCTCGCCGCGCTTTTTGTCGTTCGGTTTGGAAAAGCGTCCCGAGTGCGTGAGCTGCAAACCGATCAACAGATCGTCCGTCGCGCCGGGATGCGCGGACAACAACGTTTCGCGCAGCGCGACGAAGTCGCGCAAATTATTTTCGTTGATCAACAATTGATTCGGATTCGCGCGACCATCGTGCCGCACCGCGACTGCTTCCCCACCCCAGATCAATTTCGCGCCGCTCTGCCCAAAATGTTGCCAGCGCCGCAGCGTCAATTCCGATGGGCGACCATCGGGCGTACCGTCCCAGCCCTCCATCGGCAAAATGCAAAAACGATTGCCAATCGTGCAACCATTTTGCATTTGGTACGATTGCGCGAGCGGCGCGCCTGCGCCGGTTTGCACCTGGTCGTCGAGTTCAAGCGCGATCTTATTTTGTTTCAGATGCGCGCGTAACTCGGCGGCAGTTTTGAATGAAGCAATGCGAGGAAAAGTCATCGGGTTATCTGCTCCGCCTGCATCTCCGCGCGAATCGCCAACTCGATCGTTTTGAAGACGTGCGCTTGCGGCATCGCGTTGTCGGTGCGATGCAAACAATCGAGAATCAGTTGACCGAAAAACGGATAGCCGATTTTGCCGTGCACCGGAAGGTGATGCTCGCCTTTGTGATCGACGAGATAAACGTGATCGGGCTGCGCGTCGCGCGCGACGTCCAAATATTTCCGCAGTTCGATGTAACCGTCCGTGCCGAGAATGATCGTGCGCCCGTCGCCCCACGAGCCGAGTCCATCCGGCGTGAACCAGTCCACGCGGAAATACTGCGTCGCGCCGTTGTCCGCGACGAGCGTCGCGTCGCCGAAATCTTCCAGCCCGGGCTGATCGGGGTGGTGATAATTGCCGACCTTGCTGTGCAACACGCGCGCGTCCTGCGCTCCGGCGAAAAATAAAAATTGCTCGATCTGATGCGAGCCGATGTCACACAAAATTCCGCCGTAGCATTCTTTTTGGAAGAACCACTCGGGGCGCGCCGTCAAACTGATCCGATGCGGACCCAAGCCGATGACCTGGATCACGCGCCCGATCGCGCCATTCCGGATCAATTCTCCGGCGTAGACTGCGGCTTCGGAATGAATGCGCTCGGAATAGTACGCGGCGTACTTGCGCCCGGTCGCTTGCACTTTGGCGCGCGCCGCGTCGAGTTGCGCGAGCGTCGTCAGCGGCGGCTTGTCCGAAAAATAATCTTTCCCCGCGTCCAGCGCGCGCAAACCGAGCGCGCAGCGATCCGCCGGAATCGCCGCGCTCGCAATCAATCGGATCGACGCGTCCTGCAGAATTTCCTCTTCGGCGCGCGCGGCGCGCGCGGTAGGATAGCGCGCGCAAAAATCCGCGACCTTGGTCGGATCGGGATCGTAGACCCAGGTCAGTTCCGCTCCGGCTTCCAGCAAGCCGTTGCACATTCCGAAAATGTGTCCGTGATCGAGTCCGATTGCCGCGAAACGAAATTCGCCCGGCGCGACGACACGATTCGCTGTGCCTTGCGGCGCGTAATTCATTCCGTCGGATTTTTGAAATTCAGTCATAGTGGTTTCAGGTTTCAGGTTCAAAGTTCGAGGTTCAAAGTTCAAGGTCCGACGCGCAAGGTTTCACGCTCCACGCCCCTCGCCCCACTTTACTTTTTCTGTTCACTCGCCGCGCCGACGATGATCGTGTTATCGGCAAAATTTTCGACGCTGCGCGTCTTTTCGTGGAAATGCGGCGCGTGTTTCAAAATGCCTTCGCGCGTGTAGAACGGATTGTCCGGCGTCAGCGGCAACGCGACGCGCGCGCCGGTAAAACCCGACGCGTAGATCGCGGTCACCAATTCAATCGTGTTGCGCCCCGCAGTGCCGTCCACCAACAATTCCTCCGCGCCTTCAACCGCGCCAAGCACATTCGCGATTTGTCCGGCGTGCAATTCGTACGGCAACTCTGGGAGTTGAGCGCAGCGCGCTTGAATTTCTTGTTCGAGCGCAGGATCGTTTTCCGGGAAACCGTTCGCGCGCTGTTGCGACGCGCACACCTGCCACGGCACGCCGATGCGCGCGCGTTCGCCTTGAATCACCAATTGTTGCGGCTCGCCGTGATGCACCAGCGATGCGTTGATCTGCCCGAGTTTGCCGTCCGCATAAAACAACACCGTCGTCGAAAAATCTTCGACCTGGGAATTTGCGTGCGCGACGTTTGCGACGATGGCGTGGAGCGCGTGCGGCATCCCGACGATCCAATGAAACAGATCGATCTGGTGGACCGCGTGATTGAGCGTGCAGCCGCCCCCCTCTTTTTCCCACGTGCCGCGCCACCACAAATCGTAATAGTGACTGCCGCGCCACCAAAACGAATCCGTTTGCGCGTGCGCGATTTTTCCGATGATGCCAGATTCGACGAGACGTTTCAATTTCATCAGCGGGGCGCGGAAACGATTCTGCGCGACGATGGAAAGCAGGGAATTGTTTGCGCGCGCGGCGGACAACATCGCGTCGCACTCTGCCAGCGAAGTCGCCATCGGTTTTTCGACGAGGACGTGCTTGCCGGCGTTCAACAGATCGAGCGCGACGGGCGCGTGCGCGAACGGCGGCGCGCAGATCACGCCGAGATCGAAACGCGCGTCGTTTAGCAACTCGCTCACGTCGGCATACGCGCGCGCGTTCAAATGATAGCGCGCGATTTTCTCGCGCGCCTTGTCCGGGTAGGGGTCTGCGAGCGCGACGACTTTGCCGCGCGCGGGGAATTTCAGAAATGCTTCGATGTGCGTGTCGGCGATCGCGCCGGCGCCGATGATGGCAACGCGAATCATTTCAATCGAACCACTCGTCGGCGGGATCGAACGCGGGGATCGGAATGATCGCGATGCGGAGTTTGCCGATGGCGCGGTGGCGGCAACCGGGCTTGATCATCAGCGCGGTCAGCGGTTTGACCGGCACGATTTGATCGTCCAGTTCCATTTGTCCGGTACCTTCGAGAATCAAATAAATTTCGGTCAGCGTTTTGTGATAATGCTTTTGCGCGTCGCTTTGCACGTCGAGCAAATGCACGGTCGCGGTTGGGTTATCGGGCGACGCGAACGCGCGACGCGTCAAGCCGCAGGGACAACGTTGCGTCGCGATGTCGTCGAGTTGGGTGAGGAGGTAGTTGGGCATTGAAATTCCACCGGTTGTCATTGCGAAGAGCATAGTGTGCGACGAAGCAACTCCGCATCACAAGTTGGGGATTGCTTCGCGTCCTTCGACTCCGCGACAAAAACCGTCGCGCCGCTCAGGACGCTCGCAATGACACAAGCACTAATCCATTGCCAGCACGCCCGCCGATTTGAAGAGATCGCGAATGTGTCCGGCGTAATCGTTAAAGCGCGGCGGCAGTTTATCCAGGCGGCGCGGGCGCGGCAGATCGATCTCCATAATTTCGACGATGCGCCCGGGACGCGGGCTCATCACGATCACGCGATCGGCGAGCAGGACGGCTTCCGGGATCGAGTGCGTGATATGGAGCGCGGTCTTGCGCTTTTCCATCCAGAGGTGTTGAATGTCCATCGAGATTTGTTCGCGCGTCAGCGCGTCGAGCGCGCCGAACGGTTCGTCCATCAGCAACAGCGGCGGATCGTGCACGAGCGCGCGGCAGATCGAAACGCGCTGTTTCATTCCGCCGGAGAGTTCGTACGGCTTTTTCCTTTCGAATCCTTCGAGCCCGGTTTTCTCGAGCAAGTCCATTGCGACGGACTGGAACGTGGCGCGATCCATTTTGCGAATGTCAATTTGCAGCATCACGTTCGACAGCACGTCGCGCCAGTCGAGCAGGATCGAATCCTGGAAGACGATGCCGACGTCGGTTTGCGGTTTTTCGACGCGTTGTCCGCCGATCGTAATCGCGCCGGAGGTGTGGGGGATGAGCCCGGCGAGCATTTTGAGGATCGTCGTTTTGCCGCAACCGCTGGGTCCGACAATCGCGACGAATTCGGATTGCGCGATGTCGAAGGTCGCGTCGAGGACGGCTTGGACGGAGCCGTTCTTGGTTTGGTACACTTTGTTGACGTTCTGAAAACGAATGAAAGGTTCGGGCATAATTGCCTTCTTGCGTAGGGGCGGGGTGACCCCGCCCCTACAACGTTCACGTTACTTTTTCGGCAGGTACGGCGCGTCGGACAAGAATTCGTTGGTGAAGAAGACTTTGACGTCGGCTTTGGGATCTTTCATCCCGGCAAAGTTCGCCAACAAATCTTGTGATTCTTTCCAATCGGCTTCGTCGGAAAAGCCGAGCGCTTTGCCCTTGGTGCGCGGCGATTGCATAATCGTCATCGTGCCGTCAATTTCCAGCTTGGCGATTTCTTCGGTGAAGGCGGGCGCGTACTTGATGAAGATCTTGGCGGCTTCGACGCGATTGTCTGCCGTGTATTGCCAGCCGCGCTGCGAGGCGCGCAAAAAGCGGCGCAGGAGGTCCTGGTTCTTGGCGTCCTTGATCCATTCGTTGTTGACGACGACGGCGCTGGAGAGCGCGGTCGTGCCGTTCAGATCGGTCAGGCGCGTCCAGCCCATCTTGACGCCGGTCTGCAATTGCATCCGCGGACCTTGGTCCATAAAGTATCCGAGCAGCGCGTCGGCTTGCTTGTTCAACACGGCTTGTTCTTTCGCCTGCGGATTCGCCGTCATCACGAATTGCACATCTTCCAGCTTCATTCCTTCTTTACCCAGGAACGCGGTAAAAATTGCGAGTGACGCGTCGCCTTGCGTGATCGCGATGCGCGAGCCCTTGACTTCGGAAACCTTGGTCGGCTTCGCCGCGTCGGCGCGATAGATGAACGCCATCGGCGATTGCTGGAGCATCACGGCGACGGCTTTGATCGGCATCCCGCCGACGACGCGCTGAATCATCGTCGCGGAATCAATGTAAGCGACCGGGCTTTGGTTGTTCGCCACCAGACCGGCGACGACGCCCGAGCCGCCGCCTTCTTGAATTTCAACGTCGAGTCCTTCTTCCTAGTATAATGTTTCATGTGGGAAAAGCAGTTCGTAGTACAATGATGGTGAGCCAAGCATGCGCCGCACCGAAGCCTTCGCTCCGTGGCGCACGCTGGAGCCAGGAGAGACTCGAC
>VGOB01000203.1 GCA_016865935.1 Chloroflexota bacterium
CAACTGGCTGACGGCGCGGGGAAATTTTCGCGAAATATCAATGTTCAGTTCTGCCATCACTTCGATGGCGCGGCGCGAAACGCGCGGCGCGGGCATCGTGCCGCAGGAACGCGCTTCCGCCGTTCCATCGGCAAAATAGTTGAACAACGCTTCGGCGATCTGACTGCGCGTGGCATTTTGGACGTCAATGAATAGTACGCGTTTCATATTCTGCATTTTGGCTTTTGCACCCGATTCCGCAACGATTCTAAGGACTGCCAATCAAATGGGTATCAATCGCTCATTCAGCAATTGTTGTTGCAATTGGACTTGCCAAGCGATTTCTTCGGCGTCGGCGCGGCGAAGCTGTTCGACGAACGCGGCAACTTGATCGCAAATTCGCTCGCGTACTTGGCGCACGCGCTCCAGAGATTCGCCGCTGGTATCTTCAAAATCCCAGACCAGGGTCGGCGCAAAGGCGTCCGGGTGAATGTCTTTGCCCATCAGCACAACGAGATCGTGCTGATTCAAAAGTGTTTGAGTCACCGGCTTGGTGGAATATTGCGAGAGATCGATCCCCAACTCTGCCATTGCTTTGACGGCAAGTAAACTGACGTGCGGCGCGGGCATCGTGCCGCACGACTGTGCCTGCGCGAATCCGGCGGCGCGATGATTGAACCACGCTTCGGCAATCGGACTGCGAATGGCGTTGCGGACGTCAATGAACAGAATGTGTTTCATTCTGCCCTGACTGCGGGGCTCGCGTAATCTCGACGCGATTCCGCTGATATAGACATTCGGTACAGACGAATTGTCGGGACACCAAATTCCAACCCCACCGACGATTGATGATTTCAGGTGTGCCGACCGATTCCAGCCGCCCGTTGCAGACGGGGCAACGTGGCGTAAGGCGTTCAGGCAGGATGAGAATCGCCAGAATGAATACGATCAATAGTGTGAAGATAAAGAAAAATTCCACGTGTTTACCTCGACCTTGTCTTTCTGAGTGCCACTCTATCCGGCTGGCGTTAAATTTTGTTTGATGGAGTGTAAAGGCGAAGCAAACTTTGTGTTAAGATTTGTTAAACAAAACGAGACCTGTCAGGTTTTCTGAAACCTGACAGGTCTCGTTCGCCGAGTTTTACGATTTCAATTCTCGATTCGCGTGCACGCTTGCCGCGCCAATTCACCAACCGTACGCGTTTGCAATTCGTCTTCCTCGAACACGCGCAACTGTGCGGCGTCGTCCGCAAGTTGCGCGAGCGCGTCGCGCGATGCCGCGTCGCGCAAGCGTCCCAGGCAAAATGCCGCCATTCCGCGCGTCTCCGGCAATGCGTCGCGCAGCAACGCGCGAATCTGCCACAGCGCGAATTGCACGCGCGCCGCGTGATCTTCCGCGATAACGCCGATTGCCCACAACACGCCGGGATAAAAATGCGTTTCGTCCAGATCGAGCATGGACGCGATGATGGGCGCGAACTCCGCGAACGTGCTTGGCGTTGCAGCAAGAATCGCGCCCATCGCTTGCGGCGCGCGCCAGCCGATGCTCCCCGATTCGTCGTTGAGCGACCACTGCAAGCGGCGCAAGATGCCGCGCACAAATTCCGCGTCGCGCGCGGCGACAACCGCGCTGGCTTGCCCCAACGCTTTGACCGCGCGCCAGCCGATCAAATCGTCTTGGCTCAGCGTCAGCGCGATCAGTTCGCTCAGGACGCGTTTGTCTTTTTCCGCGCGGCGCGTGATGGCGGGGTAATCGCGTTGTTGGAGCAGGGTGGTGAGGGTGGATTGCATCTGTCGGAAAAAAGTGGATGGCGCGTTGTGCAGTCCATTGTCAGCGTAAAAGAACAGGAAAGTATAGCAAGAAAGGAAAAACAAATTCGTATGCGCCAATGTCGCAGATGCCTGCTTGCGGACGTGATACGCCGCGCTGATCATTGGGTGGACAGTTGGTGTTGTCGCCCGCGTTGATCGCGAGACTGGTTGACAAGAGCGCGTGTGTGAGAGTTGTACCGCCGTTGTTTTGCAAAGGACCGAGCAAAGGATTGGCGTTGGTGATGTCTCCCATCGCGTTCAGATTGCAAGTATTGTCGTCGCTCAGGTTGTGACCCAGCGAGATGATGAAAGTTCCTGGCTCAAAGTGACAATTCCCAGTTGTTGAACTATTAGCAATAATGGTATTGAAAAGTTGTATCGAGCTTCCTGAATTGTAACCCGTGTAGATATTTCCGCCAGTGCCGCCTGCTTGGGTGTTTGTGATGTAATTGCCTGAGAGCGTAACATTTATGATGGACGCGGATCCACCGTTTTCTATTCCACCTCCGGCGAATTGAGCAATGTTTCCGCTTACTGTTGTATTCAAAAGTACACATTGCCCACCTGCGCTAATTCCACCCCCAGATACTTGAGCAACATTATTGTTGATTAGACTGTAGCTCACGGTCAAGGTAGCGTTATTGGTGTTGAAGATGCCTGCGCCATATTGGGCAGTATTGCTGACGACGGTCAATGTTTGAAGATCGCTGGTAGCGCCAGCGCTATTGCAAATACCGCCTCCTGCATTCGATGTCTGATTGGCTCTAACAATCGTATTTGCAGTTTCCAGATTTCCAGCATTCCCAATCCCACCGCAATTAGCCCCATTTCCATTTGAAGAATTGCTTTCAATGATAGAGTTAGTGATTCTCATGATGCCACTATTGAATATGCCACCACCCGCTATTGCACGATTGTCTATGATCACAGTGTCACTGATCCATAATGCCCCATGGTTTTTTATTCCGCCACCATCCATTGCATTTCCGTTTCGAATGGTGATGCCTGACATTATTGCTTTTGCTGGGTTGAAAACTTCAAACAGGCGATCCAATTGATTGCCGTTGACAATCGCTGCCGTTGCGCCTGTGCCGTTGATCGTCAAATCGTTTTGGATATCGAGATCGCCGGTCAAGGCATAATCCTCATACGCGCCAGGAATTGTTAGCGTGTAAATCCCAGCAGGCAGGCTGATCGTGTTCATTCCGCCGAGTGCATTCGCTTGCATAATCGCCGCGCGGAGCGTGCAAGTTTCTGCCGCTGTGTGGCAGATCCCATCGGCAAGGTCGTCGTCAATGAGGTCAGTTGTGTCGTTCACGGAAAAAGTAGCAGACGGCTTGGCGTGTGCTTTGCCACTGAGGATGAACACAGCAATTGAGTTTACCAATAAGAAGAGCGAAATGGCGAGGAGTGTTTTGAGACTCATAATCTACTTACCTGAGTTTCGATGTGTAATCATCTCTCATCTCTCATCTTTTCGAACGCGCGTCGCGCTGCCTCCACAGTTGCCTCGATCTCCGCGTCGCCGTGCGCGGTGTTTTCGCAATCAAGGTGTCTGGCTGTATTCCTGCGCGTTTTCCTTGCCCGCGGATTCCGCGCATCGCAGGTGGTTAAGCGCGGCGCAGCAAATGCAGCATTTGTGCACCTGTTTCAAATCAGCGCAAGTGTGGATGATACACGCAATCCTGTCGCCGCAAAATCAGCGTCGTTGACGTTGATAGCCAAATCGCTTGGCAATAGTTGGTCTGGCACGCGGCTGGTGATGAAAGCCAAAATGACATGATCGTGCAGTCCGATCGGATCGGTCAGACAAACGGCGGGACGAACCTTTTCGCTTGAGAGATCGTCAAAAGGAAATGGAACGAGCACGATTTTATGCTTGGTCATTCAACGGTCTCCCATCCGCCAGCGAGTATATGTCTTCTTGGGGGTCTCGCAAAAAAGCAAGTGTAGGATTGCGAGCGGCGGCATAGAGCCAGTCCTCTTCGCGCAACTCATCTAGCGGCGAATACAACACGATGACGCGCACTTTTTTAGGACCCGGAATCGGAAGCACATCGTCCAGTTCTAATTGATGTTGCTCATTTATTGTTCCTGTCATTTCGATTGCAGTCATTGTGGTTTCCATATGCCTCCTCGTTTACGCCCCAAGTATACGACGGATTTCGCCAAAATCAATCACGGCAACAGTGCTATACCTCAATCCGCACGATCTCGCCGCGCGGAATTGTATTCAGGATGGCGAGCACGCGCGGCATCAGTGGGCGTAGCGTCTCGATGCGATTATTGGGAGCCGCCAACACAATCACCGCGATATTTTTCCCTTGCAGGTTTTGCTGGTATCTCACGCCTTGATCGGCGGTGATGAAAACATCGAAAGCGTTTTCCGCCAAACGCAGCAATTCGCCGTTCTTGAGACCTTTCCAGCGGATCTCCGGTACGGTCGCAACGCTATGCTCAGCCAGTTCAGTTTTCAGTTTGCGCGGCAAGCACTCGTCAAGGAGAACTTTCATGCGGGTTGCGCCATGACCACTTGCTTTAACAATTCAAGTACACCGATGGCTTGACGGCGATCCACGGTCGGAAAATCATCCAAGAAATCTTCCAAAGAGTGACCGCCTTCAAGATAATCAACGAGTGTTTGCGCGGGCACACGCGTCCCGGCGAAGACAGGCGTACCACCCAAGATATCCGGATCTCGCACAGTCCATTTGTGTTCGTTCATATTTTTCTCACTTTCGAGCACGCTCCAAGTATACGCCTGATTCCGCCAAAAATCAATCGCGCGTGAGCCGTTTTGCAATAGCCGTCGTCGGTCACCGGTCGTCGGTCAAACGAAAAGTATCCTGTGCCGCGCGAATCGTCGCGTCAATCTCCGCGTCGCTATGCGCGGTGGAAAGGAACCCGGCTTCAAATTGCGACGGCGCGAGATAAACGCCGTGCTCCAGCATCGCGCGAAAGAACGCGCCAAACTTTTTTGTGTCCGATGTTTTCGCGCTTGCCCAATTCGTCACCGCGCGATCCGTGAAGAACGTTGTGAACATCGTGCCGACGCGATTCGTCACGACGCGCACGCGCGCGTCCCCTGCCGCCGCGCTCGACCCCGCGATCAATTTTGCCGCGCGATTTTCCAGGGCTTCAAACGTTCCCGGCTTTTGCAATTCCTTCAGCGTCTCGATTCCCGCCGTCATCGCGAGCGGATTGCCGGAGAGCGTTCCGGCTTGGTACATCGGACCCGCCGGTGCGACCATTTGCATCACGTCGCGGCGTCCGCCGTACGCGCCGACCGGCAAGCCGCCGCCAATCACTTTGCCGAGCGTCGTCAAATCCGGCTTGATGTTGTACAACGTCTGCGCGCCGCCGCGATGCACGCGCCAGCCGGTCATCACCTCGTCGAAAATCAACAGCGCGCCATACGATTGCGTGAGCGCGCGCAAGCCCGACAGGAAATCGCGCGCGGGCGGCACAACGCCCATATTTCCCGCGACTGGCTCGACGATGATCGCGGCGATGTCGCGCGGAAATTGTTCAAACAATCGCGCAACTGCATCCAAATCGTTGAACGGTGCGACGAGTGTGTCGGCAGTCGTCGCGGGCGGCACGCCCGGCGAATCGGGCAAGCCGAGTGTCGCGACGCCGGACCCGGCTTGAACGAGCAACAGATCCGCGTGACCGTGATAGCATCCTTCAAACTTGACGATCTTGTTCCGTCCGGTGAACGCGCGCGCGAGCCGCAGCGCGGTCATCGTCGCTTCGGTGCCGGAATTGACAAAACGCAGCATCTCGATATTCGGGATGAACTGTTGAATCAGTTCCGCGAGCTCGATTTCGAGCGGACTCGGCGCGCCGAAACTGGTGCCGCGTGTCGCGGCATCCGCGAGCGCGGCGACGACGCGCGGATGCGCGTGACCCAGGATCAGCGGTCCCCACGAAAGAACGTAATCCACAAAACGATTGCCGTCCACGTCGTACAAATACGCGCCCGCGCCGCGCGCGATGAACAGCGGCTCTCCGCCGACCGCGCGAAACGCGCGCACCGGCGAATCCACGCCGCCTGGCAAAAGTTGTTGCGCGCGGGAGAAGAGTTGTTGGGAGTTTGTTGTATCCATAAGTCAGTATGACAGTGAGTCAGTGAGTCAGTGTGACAGTGTTACTGTCTTACTGTCACACTGTTCCACTGTGCAACTGCGGGCGCGTGATACGAAATGATGAGATCAGCCCCCGCGCGTTTGATTGCGGTGAGAATTTCCAAAACGATCCGTTGCTCGTCAATCCAACCGTTTGCGCTCGCGGCTTTCACCATCGCGTATTCGCCGGAGACGTTGTACGCGACCAGCGGCAGATCGAAGCGCGCGCGCGCTTTGGCGATCAGATCGAGGTACGCGAGCGCGGGTTTCACCATAATCAGGTCTGCGCCTTCCGCAATGTCGAGTTCGATTTCACGCAGTGCTTCGCGCGCGTTTGCCGGATCCATTTGGTACGCGCGCCGGTCGCCGAATTGTGGCGTGGACGCGGCGGCTTCGCGGAACGGTCCATAGAATCCGCTCGCGAATTTTGCCGCGTACGCCAGAATCGGCGTATCGGCAAAGCCATCGCGATCCAGTGCCGCGCGAATCGCGGCGACGCGCCCGTCCATCATATCGCTCGGCGCGACGATGTCCGCGCCCGCGCGCGCGTGGCTCACCGCTTGCCGCGCGAGCAATTCGAGCGTCGGATCGTTCAGCACGCGCCCATCTTTAACCACGCCGCAATGTCCGTGCGACGTGTACTCGCACAGGCAAACGTCGGTGATGACGACGAGTTCCGGCGCGGCGCGCTTGATCGCGCGAATCGCGTTTTGCACGATGCCGTGATCGTTCCACGACGCGCTGCCGGTTTCGTCCTTGCTCGCCGGTTCGAGCACGCCAAAAAGCAAAACGGCGGGGATTTTCAGCGCGGCGATCTTTTCGATTTCACGCGGCAGTTGATCCACCGACCGGCGAAATTGTCCGGGCATCGCGCTGATTTCTTGTTTGACGTTCGCGCCTTCGGCAATAAAAAGCGGGTAGATCAGATCGCGCGTATTGATTTCGGTTTCGCGCACCAGGTCGCGCAGTGCCGCGCTCGCGCGCAGACGACGGAGACGCGTGGTTGGAAAAAGCGGAATGGGCATACGATCCTCGATTAGAAACCAGGTTTCTCGCAGAAACCTGGTTTCTGGTAGGGCTATTGACGTCCGGAATTCAATGTGCTATATTTCAAATGTAAAATCATTTCGTGCCAAGAGCGCGTCGAGTATAGCATACTCGACTACTCTGGTCAAAAACATTTTCTCAAGGAGGAGCAATGCTAGAAGAATTCAAAAAATTTGCGATGCGCGGGAACGTGATCGATCTTGCCGTCGGCTTTATTATGGGCGGCGCGTTCGGCGCGATTGTGTCGTCGCTCGTCAACGACGTGATTATGCCGCCGATTGGCTTGGTGCTCGGCAAGGTGGATTTCAAGTCGCTGTTCATTGACCTGTCGGGGCAAGGGTTCAAGACGCTCGAAGAAGCGAAGAAGGCGAGCGCGGCGACGATCAATTACGGGGTGTTCATCAACACGCTGATCAATTTCGTTATCGTCGCGTTCGTGCTGTTTTTGTTG
>VGOB01000204.1 GCA_016865935.1 Chloroflexota bacterium
GACGCGCCCCAAACTCGATTCGCACACGTCACGCACTCACCCCGGACGACTCGGAATCGCATCTGGCACTCTGGTATTCATTTTTCAAGGTGCGGAAAACAGGCTGAGATGGCAAATCGAGATTCTCTTTCGCAATTTGAAGCATGTCTTGCACATCGCCAACTTTGTCTCCATCACGGAGAACGGCATTCGCATTCAGATTTATGCGGCACTCATCCATTACGTTCTGACCCATCTCATTATCCTGAAAGCCGCCGCGGAAACGGGACGGCCGCTGGAGGATTTCTCGATCCCGTATTGCTTGGACGCCGTCCAGCAGGTCTTGTACCAAGCCCACCCGTTGGTGTTGCGCGGGCGCACGCCCAACTGGGAGAAACTGGAAGCGCGCATGGTGCGCGCCGTCATCGCGCTTGGGCTGCGTCCCAACCGCAAACGCAAGCCGTTGATTACGACTGTGAAAGGAGAACTGCGGCGTCGCGCTCCTCTACCTGCTGGAGGGCCTTAAGTTGACACTAATGATTGTCAAGCATTTTGACGACGAGCGCGCGTGATTTGACAATCCGATTTCCTTTCATTATAATCCCTGCGGAATGTGGACTAGAGTTTTCGTCAGCAAGCATCATCACGATAAAGGGGTGAGACGGTAAGCGTCCTCGCCGTTTTTGGCGTACTCACTGTTCACCCCCAAGACAAGTCGAATCGCGGCTTGTCTTTTTTGTTTCTTGACACGGAGAAAATATGCTCACACCACAACTCGATAAACAACTACCCGATGGCGTCGCCGATCTTTTTTTCAACGACGCGGCGCGCAAACGCGCAGCGGAACGCGCTCTCGCCGATACCTTTACGCGCTGGGGTTATGCCGAAATCATTCCGCCGATGTTCGAATATTACGAATCGCTCGGCGCCAAAGCCGGACCGCAATTGCGCGAAGAGATGTACCGCTTTTTCGATCGCGATGGACGCACGCTCGCGTTGCGCGCCGATTTCACAATTCCGATTGCGCGCATCGTCGGCACCAAACTCTTCGACCGCGCGATGCCGTTACGATTTTATGCCATCGGCTCGGTGTTTCGATTCAAAGAGCCGCAAGCGGGTGTGCGCCGCGAATTCACCCAAGCCGGGATCGAATTGATCGGCGCGAACACCGCCGACGCGGACGCGGAAGCGATTGCGCTCGCGATGACCGCGTTGCGCGCGCTCGGCTTGGACGATTTCCGTTTCACGCTCGGCAACGCGGCGTACTTGCAAGCAACGCTGCGCGATCTCGCCTTGAACGCGGCGGACGATGCCGCGCTCCGCGACGCGATTCGCCGCAAGAACACCGCCGCGCTCGCGCAACTCCTCGCCGCGCTGAATCTCGATTCGACGCGTCACACCGCGCTCGCGCGCCTCCCAACGCTGTGGGGCAACGCCGAGGTGCTGGATCGCGCAATCTGCATTGACGACGATGCGCGCGCAGCGATCGAACGATTACGCGCCGTCGTCGCGCAGCTCGCGCAGTTCGGGCTCGCCGATTGCGTCACGCTCGATCTCGCCGAAAATCGCGGGATGGACTATTACACCGGCATTTTGTTCGAGGGCTTTGCGCAAGGGCTGGGATTCGCCGTCGCCAGTGGCGGGCGGTACGATAATCTCATCGCGCATTTTGGGCACGCCATTCCCGCCGTCGGTTTCGCGATCGGCGTCGAGCGCGTGATGATGTTGCAACGCACGCGCGCCAGCGTCGCGCCGGAGGTGATCGCGCAGACGCACTCTGCGCGCATCGAAGACGCGCGCGCGCGCGGTCGGATCGTCGAAGTAGATGTGCTGAATCGCGCAGAGGACGCGTTGCGCGCGTACGCGCGCGTGCGCGGCGCGCGCGAAATCTGGTGGCGCGATGGAGCAATCGAAAATGTCTAAGCTCACGATTGCGCTTGCCAAAGGGCGCTTGCTTGCGCCTTCGATCAAATTGGTGGAATCGCTCGGATACGATCTGCGCGCTGCGCGCGCGTCGCGCAAACTCGTGCTTGCGTCCAACGGCGCGCAGTTTCTGATCGCCAAAGCGAGCGACGTGCCGATCTACGTCGAGTACGGCGCGGCGGATGTCGGCATCGTCGGTCAGGACGCGCTGCGCGAAAGCGGCGCGAACGTGTACGAGCCGCTCGTCCTGGGGTACGGGCTCTGTCGTCTCGTCGTCGCGGGCAAACGCGAATCCCAGGACGCGGAATGGAAAACGCGCGCGGGCTTGCGGGTGGCGACCAAGTATCCGCGCGCGGCGCAAAATTATTTTTCGACACGCGGCTTGTCCGGCGAAATCATCGCGCTCTCCGGTTCGATCGAACTCGCGCCAATGGTGGGGCTGGCGGATTTGATCGTGGATGTCGTTGACACGGGACGCACGTTGCGAGACAATGGCTTGGTCGAATTGGACGAGATTTTCAAATCGCAAGCCGCGTTGATCGTCAATCGCGCAAGTCATACGTTGAAGGTGGATGTGATTCGGCAACTTGTCGAGCAAATAGAATCAAAACAAGATTTTTGATTTTCGATTGCCGATTTTCGATTTGGGCAAGTCAATCGAAAATCGCAAATCAAAAATCGAAAATAAGGACAGTCAAGAATGATACCCATCCTCATCGGAAAATCTGCTGGAGAAAAAAAGATACTTTTCAATCGCGGAATGTTGGGCGATGAAATTTCGCCCGCGCTGTTGGAACGATTGCAAAAAACTTTTGGCGATGCGCTGACGCCTGAGCAAGCCGTCGCGCGGATCATCGCGGACGTGCGCGCGCGCGGCGACGCGGCGTTGCGCGATTGGACGCGCAGACTCGATGGTGTTACACTGTCGTCGGTTTCAGTCAGCCAAAGCGACATTGACGCGGCATACGCAAAAACGCCTGCGGCGATTCGTGAATCACTTGAACTGGCGGCAGCGCGCGTGCGCGCGTTCCACGAAAAACAGAAACCGCAATCGTGGTTGTCAGGCAGGGGCGAAGTATTCGCGCGAGTACGCTCGCAGTTGAAAGAAGATTTCAGATTTGTTGAAGACGTAAATGTCATTGCGAGCGAAGCAAAGCAATCCCCAAATCGCGAGTTGGAGATTGCTTCGTCGCCAAACGCTTCGCGGCTCCTCGCAATGACACAACAAACTGATGCTTCACCCCTACTGGGTCAACGCATCATTCCGTTGTCGCGCGTGGGCGTTTACGTCCCCGGTGGAACCGCGCCGCTCCCATCATCGTTGTTGATGGCGGCGATTCCCGCGTCGGTCGCAGGCGTGCGCGAGATCATCGTCGCGACACCACCCGCGCGCGATGGGCGGATCGCGCCAGCGATTCTCGCGGCGGCAAAAATCGCGAACGTGTCGCGCGTGTTTGCGCTGGGCGGCGCGCAAGCCATCGCCGCGCTCGCGTTCGGCACGGAAAGCGTCACGCGCGTCGACAAGATCATCGGCGCGGGCGGCTTGTTCACGACGATTGCCAAGCGGCAAGTTTTTGGCGCGGTCGGCATTGATGGCTTGTACGGTCCGACTGAAACGCTGCTCATCGCAGACGATTCCGCGAATCCCGCGTGGTGCGCGGCGGACCTGCTCGCGCAAGCGGAGCACGACGTACTCGCAACGAGTATCCTAATCACTAATCACCAATCACTTGCGGAAGCGGTTGCGCGCAATCTCGAATCGCAAATCGCCAATCTCTCGCGTCGCGCGATCATCGAAAAATCTCTGCAAGCACAGGGCGCGATCATCGTCGTCGAAAATTTGGACGAGGCGATGGAACTTGCCAACGCGTTTGCGCCGGAGCATTTGTGTTTGCTCGTGCGCGAGCCGTGGAACTGGGTCGGCAAAGTGGAGAACGCGGGTGGCGTGTTTGTCGGCGAGTGGACGAACGAGGCGCTTGGCGATTACGTGATTGGTCCGAGTCACGTGATGCCGACCGCAGGCACCGCGCGCTTTTCGTCGCCGCTGAACGTAAACGACTTTTGCAAAATCACGAGCGTGTTCAGCGTCAGCGCGCGCGAGGCGCGCGAATTGGGTGCACGCGCGGCGACGCTCGCGGAAGCGGAAGGGTTGACCGCGCACGCGGAGGCGATTCGCAGACGGATTACCGTTTCGCGGGACGGATGACGGAAGACCGAGGACGGAGGCACGGTAAGTGTCGGGAGGAACAAGTATGCTTAAAGCGCGAAAAGTGTTGGACGATTGTAGAATAGCGTACGGGTTGCTTGAATCCGAAACAAATGAAAGCAATTTCCGCGTCTTATGGGTTGCGGGAATTGCTCTTGCTCGCGCAGTCGGTCACGTCTTGGATAAGGTTGACTCGAAACAGGATAAGAAACTTGGGACAATCATCGCCAGATTATACGATGCTTGGAAAAGAGACAAAACAGGGAACAAAATATATTGGGAATTCATCAAAGACGAAAGAAATCGCGTACTCAAAGAATATGAAGTTGGATTCTTGTCGGGTCCAATTCCTGTAACTGCATCGGGAGAAATATTTGTGTTGGATGAAAATCTGCATTGTCCCATCAGCGATGGTGCATATGCAGGAGAAGATTGTCGCGATGTTTTGAAGCAATCCATAGAATGGTGGGAAATGCAATTACAAGCGATAGAACTGGAATATCAATTACCTTGAGGACTTCCGATACCAGACTTTGACCCCACCCAACTCTTGCGCCAAGACCTTAACGATTTTCCGCCAACGCTCGTCGGGCGATGAATCGCCCGCCTAAATCAGGTAAAAACCCGATAAATCGGGTTAGCGCGAAACAATCGGCTTGAGCCGATTTGAACCTGGTCAGACGCCGAATTGATTCGGCGGTCGCTCACCGAATTGTATTCGATGGGGATTTCAAATGACAAACTTTGATTCCACTCAACTCTTGCGCCAAGACCTTAACGATTTTCCGCCAACGCTCGTCGGGCGATGAATCGCCCGCCTAAATCAGGTAAAAACCCGATAAATCGGGTTAGCGCGAAACAATCGGCTTGAGCCGATTTGAACCTGGTCAGACGCCGAATTGATTCGGCAGTCGCTCAGCGAATTGTATTCGATGGGGATTTCAAATGACAAACTTTGATTCCACCCAACTCTTGCGCCAAGACCTAAACGATTTTCCGCCAACGCTCGTCGGGCGATGAATCGCCCGCTTAAATCAGGTAAAAACCCGATAAATCGGGTTAGCGCGAAACAATCGGCTTGAGCCGATTTGAACCTGGTCAGACGCCGAATTGATTCGGCGGTCGTTCAGCGAATTGTATTCGATGGGGATTTCAAATGACAAACTTTGATTCCACTCAACTCTTGCGCCAAGACCTTAACGATTTTCCGCCGTACACAATGGGACATACGCCATTGGCGGACTTGGGCAAGTACATCAAACTGGACTTGAACGAGCATTCGTATGGTCCCTCGCCCAAGGCACTTGCCGCGCTCGCCGCGATGCCGCACTATCATCGCTACGTCGAGCAAGAAGAATTACGCAAGGCAATCGCGCGCTATGTCGGCGTGGACGCGGCACACATCGTCACGAGTAACGGCGCGGACGAAATCATTGACCTGGTTCAGCGCATCTTTCTCGATCGCGGCGACGCGATCATTGATTGCCCGCCATCGTTCGAAATGTTTTCGTTCTTCGCGCGGCTCAACGGCGCGCGAATTGTCAGCGTGCCGCGGCGCGAAGATTTCAGCGTGGACGTAGACGCGGTTGAAAAGGCGATTTCAGATTGCAGATTTCAGATTTCAGATTCGCCTAATCTGCAATCTACAATCTGCAATCTGAAATTAGTCTCTCTCGCCAGCCCCAGCAATCCCGATGGCAGTATGCTTTCGCACGCGGACGTTGAACGCTTGCTGGCATTACCCGCGATCCTCGTTCTCGACGAAGCGTACGCGGAATTTGCGGGCGAGAGCTACGCGACGCGCGTACCTACCCAACCAAATTTGATCGTACTCCGAACGTTCAGCAAGTGGGCAGGACTCGCGGGTTTGCGCGTCGGTTATTGCATCGCGCCGAAACCGATTGCCACGAAAATCTGGCAGTGCAAACCACCAGAGAATGTGAACGCGGCAGGCAACGTCGCCGCGCGCGCGTCGCTGGACGATCTCGAATATCTGATGGCGAACGTGCGTCGCATCGTTGCCGAACGCGAACGACTATCTGTGGAATTTGCGAAATTGGGATTCCTCCAGCCGCTGCCGAGCCGCGCGAATTTTATTCTGTGCCGAGTTGTTGGACGAACGGGCAAAGAGGTGCGGGACGCGCTCGCAGTACGCGGCATTTTGATTCGCGCATTCGGCGCGCCGCGCTTGCGCGAGTACATTCGGATTGCGATTGGAACGCCGGAGGAGAACGAGGCGGTGCTGCGCGCGTTGAAAGAAATCGACGGATGACGGCAGGAGACCGAGGACGGATGACCGAAGACCGATGTCAAGTATTTCCATCTTCCGTCTTCGGTCATCGGTCAAAGGATAATAATGTCATTACGAACAGTAACAATCGAACGCAATACCAATGAAACCCAGGTTCGCGTCACGCTGAACCTCGACGGCGCGGGCAACGCCAACATCGCAACGAGCGTGCCGATGCTCGATCACTTGCTGTCACACGTCGCGGTGCATGGCTTGCTCGATCTCGAAATTCGCGCGACGGGCGATTTGCAGATCGACGCGCACCACACCGTCGAAGATGTCGCGATTGTGCTCGGCGACGCGCTCGACCGCGCGCTCGGCGACAAGCGCGGCATCGCGCGGATGGGTGATGCGTACGTGCCGATGGACGACGCGCTCGCGTTCGTCGCGCTCGATCTGAGCGGACGCGCGTACGCGGTGATCGACGCGCAATTCCCTGCGCCAATGATCGGCGCAATACCGGCAAGTCTCGTCGCGCATTTTCTCAAAACGCTCGCGACGCACGCAAAGATGAACTTGCACGCGCGCGTTTTGTACGGACGCGACGATCACCACAAAGCCGAAGCGCTTTTCAAGGCACTCGGTCGCGCGCTCGCGATGGCAGTCGCCATAGACGCGCGGCGCGTGGGCGTGGCGTCAACCAAAGGAATAATCTGAAAGATGAAGTAACTACTCAGCCTGCCCGTTTTTTTAGTAGCCGTCACGCGCTTGGCTACTAGATGTTGTGGTCGTTGCCATAGTTGCTCAAGAACTTCAGAAGTGGCACCACTGTATATTGTGGTCGAGTCATCTCGACGCCACTAAAAAGTTGCATGGGCTGAGTAGTTACAAGATGAAAGATAAAAGATAAAAGATGAAAGATGAAAGATGAAAGATGAAACTCGACTTTTGCACCTTGAAAATTAAACATTCAAGCACTCAAAAAAGTGAAACCGGCGGCGCGTGCGCCGCGTGCAGGCAACGCGCGACCTAGCCCACCTCAGCGAAGCAAGGTGAGTTCAGTTT
>VGOB01000205.1 GCA_016865935.1 Chloroflexota bacterium
TTGAATGAGTTGACTTGGGCATATTGACTCCATCGCGATATTCGGTGCGTCAATCCTACCAGAAATCCGTCCAGAATCCAACTCGCGCGTGTCTGAAGTCAAAAACCACAGAATCCGTTAGAATCAGGAATCTTCGCGGTCTCTCACGCGCGTTCCCTCTTGTGTTGGTGGTGGTAGTAGTTTCGTCGGTAGTAGTTTTGAAAACTTGACCGTTGGCTTTTGCCCGCTGTCGCATCGGCGCGCTGTGTCTGGGCGCGGATGGTTGCGCCGGTTTCACACCGGCGAAGGCGTCGAAAAGTTCGCGGTCGGTTAGCCGTTGCCTCCTTCGCAGGTCGCGTGCTGAATCACGCTGTACCGCCCTAACTTGGGGTCAGGCGCGCTCGTGTCCTTGCGCCAATGTTCGCCGCGCTTGATGGGCTTGCGGCACTTGATACATTTTTTCGGATTGCCTTTGACAACGCCAACGCCAAAGGTAGTAAACGCCGCGCGCGTCGCGTCAATTGCGCTTTGCTTTTTCATCGTTCGCCCCTTTCGTGAGAATCAAAGTTCGGTCAATCGGTTCGCGCGATTCGTTTTGATTCGATTCGACGGCATCACCGCCTTTCGGGTCTCACCGTCAAACAGGGTCGGGGCGTCGCACTTGGAAAAACAAAAAAGGCGCAATGCCGCGAATTGCGGATTGCGCCCCTTCGTGATAGAATGGGTTCAGCCCGCTCGCCGCCTAGTTCGGTGAGTTGGGTTAGTGCCGTGTCATTGCTAGTAACAATGCGCGGCACGCTTTAGCGATTCAATTATGCTACTGTGTTAGAATTATACCACGAAAGAAAAATCAAGTCAAGTCAATGGCTTGCGCCCTCTCTTTTCGCCCCGTTCGGCTTGGTCTTTGAGATACCGCGACAGACTTGACTTAGAGACAAGCCACACCGTTACCACCTTGCGCCCCTTGACCTTGCCTTCTCGAATGAGCGTGCGAAGATGTGCCGGGTTATACTCCGCCAACTTCGCCGCGTCGGTTATGCTTATCCAATCGCCCATAGTGTCATCGCTCCCGATGTTTGCTCAATTGCATTGTAACCGAAATTCTCGTGCCGCGCAATATGCGATTTTGAATGTGCGATACCATGCGCCTTGCGCGCGTTCAATCACCGCTACACGCCTGTTCAATCTCCGCGATGATTTCGTCAACTGTTGCGCCCGCCAATTCCATCCCGAAAATTTTGCCAGCAGCCAACGCCTCGACCTCTGCGATTTTTTGAGGGGACAATCCTCTGCGCCAACCAGGTGTCCACGCAAGAACATACCGGGCGCATTTGCCTTGTCGAATTTCATTGCGCCAATCTTTCGTCTCGAACTTGAGCGCGCGATCTTCGAGTGACTCAATTCTCTTTTGTAAGGCAGCCATAACCTACCTCACCGTGCCTACGGTTGCCGCCGGACAAATACCAATCCAAGCCCGCAAAGATTCGCGCGCCTTGGCAATGTCATTCAACTCGCACAGCACATCTGTCAACCGACACGCGCGCGTCTCGTCGTCGAGCGTTTTATCTGTCTTGATTGAATCTATGACCCAATCACCCAAGTCGCCGACGATTCCACCAACTGCCATTGCGCGCAATGATTCGCCGTGTTCTGGACTTTCAACGGCTGAATGTGCGCGACCATCCTCACCCGCGCGCAATCTCTCGGCTATTTCCCTTCCCAACAATTGTTCGGTCAGATTCGCGGCGTCAAGAATTGCCAACACTTTGGCAACCAAGTCGGGACCAGAAATGAAAGCCCACCAGACACCACAGTTGACCGCTTTATATTCTGCGTTGTCGCGCTCATTCGCTTCATGAATTCGCGCTTTGAGGAGGGCTGCGGTTGTGTTCGTGTCTGGTTTTGCTCTTTCCTCAATCTTCTCAATCCGCTTCTGTAGATTGCTCATTTCTTTTGCTCCCCGATACTCTGCTCTAGCCGCGTGACGCGTTCTTCGAGTTCGCCTACCTCGATGATGCCCTTTTGCACTTGCGCCAAATATCCCAACGTGCGCGAACGCGCTACACCGCTTTCAAGTCTCCAGGTTTCGCGCATCACGCTTTCCACAAACGCGGTCAACCCTTGCGCCGTTTTTACGTCGCACTCTGGAAACGGCGTATCATTCAGCACGCGCCGCCGATGCTTACCACCCAATCGTCGCGCGCGGTCAGCGTCGCGCTTGCGGTTCGGGTCGTGCGCGAAACAAAAGCCGCCCGCGTTCGGTTTGGCGTTACAAGGTTCGCCGTTTACTTTCTTGCCTTTGCAATGAATCATCGTTACCTCTGCTAATAGGGAGCGTTGCTTATGCGGCACCTAGCATCGCGCCCAATTGCGCCCGGTCTTGTCGCTCTTGGTTGCGTACTTCGCTCAAGGCGTCTAAATCCATCCGCGCCTCGACCTCTGCGATAATCCGCGCGCTCAAAACGTCAACGGGCAGAGCGTCAAGTTCTACCGCCAGGTCGCCAAACTTTTCGACAAACGCCGCACGGCGCGTGTCAGTCGGTTTGGTAAAATCCGGCGGTAAGTTGTATCGTCGCACATCGTCAAGGGTCAAGGCGCATTTGATTATTTCGGGTTCGCAGTCGAAGAAGCGAAGCCGCGCGCCTAGACTGCGTACCATATCCTCGCCGCTTGGGTCAAAGTCTCCGAAATACAAAACGGTCACACCTTCGCCGGTACCGAATCGCTCCGCCGCGTTGTGTATCGAATCCCAGCCGTCATAGCCGCGCCCGACGTTCAGGGTCACACCGTACCCGCGTAACACATCCTCGAAGATGCCGCTTAGCGCGTCCTTCTCTAGCCAGCACTCGATATAGTTCTCTTGAGTCGCCCACACATCGCGCCGGTACGCGCGCTGAACATCGCAAACAAAATCGGCAAGGTCATCCCACATACTCACCGCGCGCGGTCGGCGCAAGCGATCTTCAATCCATTCCCAGGGAACAACGCCTTCTTGCCGCGCGTACACGAGCGCATCACTGACCGCTTGATACTGACCGCGATTATTTTCTATGACTTGACGGGAAACGAGTTGATAGTAAATCTGTCTCACCGTCATCGGATTGCGTTCGGCTAGAATCTCGCGCGCCGTTTCGATTAGGCGCATCGTCTTGGCGTGTTTCGCCATTTTTGCTTGTCCTCGCGTTGCAATGATTCCCGATGCGCCCGGCGCTCTTCGGCGTGTCTCCGTTTTTGCTCTGCGTTCCCGCCGAACGTTCCTAATGCTTTGGCGATTCTATCCAAGTCCACGTCATCACGCGCGCGCCACTTGCCGCCGTCGTCTTGCTCTACCATCGCGAGAATTTCGCCGGTGCTATCGTCCACGACGCGCGCCATTCGACTGAGTACGCGCCACACCGTTTGACGCGCGCGCCCGGTGCGCTCTGTCAGTTCCTTGACTGTCAACGGTTCGCTGCGTCGCAGTTCGTCGAAGACCATTCCCGACGACTTGCCAAGACCGGACGCCTTGAATGTCTGACCATATCCACGCGCTCTAAAGGCATCGTGTTGCATAACGGGACACTTACACACATTGGAGACTTTAGGAAGTGTCCCGCTGTGCAACAAGCCCAAACGGTAGACATTGGCGAGAGAGACGGTAGCCGCTTTGACCGGCACCAACAAGCCCGCGTCGGTTAGTCGGTGTAATGAGTTGGTAGCCGTGTCACGTCTGACCTGTGCGAGTTCTGCGACTGTCCGGCACGGCGCGGCAAATTCGATACATCCCGACTGATAGGCAATCGTCGCACACGCGATAAACGCCGCGCGGTCTGATAAAGAAGCCTTGCCCGTCCAAGTGTGAGACAAAGCCCATTGCATCGCGGATGATGCGACCCTGCGCCCGCGCGATTCGTGAGATTCGCAGAATTGGCGCGCGTTGTCGAATGAATGAGAGAGCCACTTGATAGCGCGTTGCGGATTTTTCGTGTACAGTTCACGGAATTTTCCGCCGCAAGGATAGCGCAAGAAAAGACTCAGAACAGCGTCAAAGTCGTGTCCGGTGTTGGCGAGTGACGCGAGTATTGCTTGCTCAAACTCACTGCGAGAATGATACCGCCCTATGCCTTCACCCTGTAGCAGTTTCCAGCATCGGCGCGAAATAGTCAGCGCGTCGCGTTCTAGTGACGCGATTGGCGTCGTGTTCGCCGCCTCTTGATTTGCGAGAATCGGCAACACGTCGCGCACATCCACGCGCGGCAAACTGCGAAGGTCTCCCGATAGCAAACGGTACACCTTGCCGTCCACGATTGACGGGGGCGCGCCCACATACGCACCCTTGTCGTACCGAAATTCACCGGCACCGAAGTCAGCGCGATAGTGCCGAAAGTTGCCGGGCAAGTTGCCGTCAACTCGCAAATAAAAATGGCGTCCAACGTTTGGCGTCGCAATCAAGGGATAGTCCCCATCATCAAGACCTAGCCCTGCGAGATACCGCGTCAAGTTTGCGGACGTTTGCGCGTCGTGCTTGTCGTCAGCATCAAAGACACCTAATTGCGAATCACCGCCACACCGCAAGCCGATATTTGCATCGGTCGGCGCATCGCGCCACATTTCGGTCGGGTCCAAACTCTGCCAGCCGCGTACTATCGCGCGCTTGGAGTTTGGCGCAAGCGGAAGCGTATCAAAGCCATAGTCAGCGTATTCGGTTATCGCGCGCAAAACCGAATCACGCACCTTGCCCCCATAGCGTCAGTTGGTCGGCTATCGGTGGTTCGGCGTCGCGATTCCACTGATCAAGTGCTAATCCGATTTGCCGCCCGTGCTTGCGTTCAAACGTGAAACCGCGTTTCCAAACGCGGTCTATCGTCGCGCGAAAAACTCTGCCCGTCTCACTGTCTAGCACTTCGACAAACCGCGCGCCGTTCGCTTTGGCTTGTGCGATCACGTCCAGGTCAAACGCAATCGCCGGAGGCGTATGTAGGAAATGTTTTGACGCCTGTACCGTTTTATGAAAAACGTCGCCGGTGATACCCCCGATCTCGCGTCCGTCTTTGCGCCGTACTTGCGCGCGCTCTGCTTTTCGGTTATACTTTGTCTGCATCGGTAGCACTCCTCAAAGAGTTTGCGCCGCTTGCGCTCTCTGCCGGAGACGCCGCGCCTATCCCCATAGAATCGGCGTCTTTGGCTTTTTGTCGTTCCGTTAAAATCTGCTCGCCGCGCCTGGCGAAGACCAAAAGCGCGCGCGCCAACAAATCGTCAAGGGCGTCGGCGTTCAATTCGCTAGGAAGTTGCATACATCGCCCCCACCACTTTGCGCGATTCTTTCAGTACCATTGCCACGAGTGGAGACTTGGGCGCGTCTATTTCAATCGCGTTCCAAAGACGCCTGACCGTTTCAGCGTCAGGCACGCGCTTGCCGCGTTCAAAATGATTGACGGATGCAGGATGCACTCCCACGCGCCGCGCGACTTGCCACTGTGACTTTCCTACCGCGACCCGTGCCAATCGAATGGCGAGACCAATTTCGTTCTGCATTACCCACACTCCTTTGCTTGGGAAAACAAAAAGCCCCTCGCTCGTTCTCTTTTCGAGAATCGAGTGAGGGGCTTTTTAGTATGCCTCTGCACTAGATTTTGACCCAAGTCTGTGTCGGATACTCAAAAAAAGAACAGGCGAAATTTCTGCAAAAGACACAAACGAGAAAACTGTGCCTTGCAAAATTCCTCTACTCTTTTTCCTCTGACCGACACGCCCACCGAATTACTTGCCCGCTAATACCGTTGGTGGTATCCGAGCGGTGAGGTCGTCCGTGAGTCGTAATATCCGGCTATTCCAACATTCATCCCGGGCAACCACGACTTGGGGAAAATCTATCAACTATTCGATTGTAAATTTCTCTATTTCTACACCCATTATATCAGAACGGATGTGCATTGTCAAGTACGCTTCTACCACGGGTGAAGTTCACCTTGGGGGTAGGTTTTCGATCTTGCGCTCGGACAGAAGAAAATGAGTCGCCTTGAGTGTGTTTTATGTCATGCCAGCGACGTTTGTGATTCAAGTTCGCCCCCAAACTGAACTTCACCCTCTACCACGCTTCTACCATGTCGAAAAGTCTCAAGCGCAAAGGCATCAGCGGGATTAGTCGCAGTCACGGAAATTTAATCCGTCCATATTTCGAGTCAAACTCATCATTGACGCGGTTAATTGATTCTTTATTACGTTTGAGGAGAGCCTGTACTTGAGTTTTGAGAACGTCGCAGTTTGGTGCGGGGGGAATATTCCCCAGGTCGCTTTGAAGCATACGATAGCCTTCCAGATAGAGTCGCGCGTGCGTCTGTTCATGATTGCTCACATCGCGAACATAGGTGTTCCAGCGATTTAGCACACTTGCGGGTACGCCGGTCGTGGTTTTCAGCGCGGGGAGCGTGATCGTTATCGCAACTGTCACTGTACCGCTATCCACTTCGCACCCGCGCAGGGAAGTTCTGGAATACCATTGTGTTCGGGTGTAGGATTCGGCCAGTCCAACACGAAAGCCCTCTTCATTTGGATTGGCGATAGGGTTCCTTTCGAGTGAAGCATTGATCTCGTCGAAGGTTCTGCCTGTCACAGGATAAGTCACTACCTGGAGCGAACTTTGAAAATCTATGGGGTACGTCATTGATGGCGCGGTTGGAGTGGGAATAAAAATATCGTACGGACTGGCAATCCGCGCGGTTGCGCTTGGGGACGGTGTTTTCGTTTTGGTCGGGGCGGCGCTGATGGTGCGTGTCGCAGTTCTGGCTGGGGTCGCTGCCGATGTGCCAATCACAGTGAGTACCAAGGTGGCTTGGTGTGTGCCATACGTGCTGGTCGCGAGAACGGTCAAGGTATACGCGCCAGGCGTTGTCGCTTTCCAAATATGGGCGAGCGGGATTTGAGTTAGATTGTCTTTCATTGAGAATTGATCGGTGCGTACAATTTGCCCATTCACCAAAAGATCGACACGGATAGTGTCAGTCGGTGAACCGATCAGAGTGGATTCGATAACGACCTCAGTACCGCTCCGATATGGTGTGTTTGCCGCCGGAGCCGTAATGATGATCTGAGGTGCGGCAGGTGGTTTGGTCGGTGTGTTTGTCGGCTTGGGCGGTTCGTTGATCGTAATTGTCAACGCGGCTTCTCCCGTGACGCCGGCTTGATTCGTCGCGCGCACGACGATGACGTGCGCGCCAGGCGTTGTCGCTTTCCAAATATGGGCGAGCGGGATTTGAGTCAGATTGTCTTTCATTGAGAATTGATCGGTGCGGACGATTTGTGGCGATGATCTTCGTTTCGGCCACTTGGTAGTTTTAGAGCGTAGCCTTCGCTGAATGGCGGAGTGTCAGCGATAGAGCAGACAGACGGAAGAAGATCGGG
>VGOB01000206.1 GCA_016865935.1 Chloroflexota bacterium
ACCGACGATTTGACAATTCGCCTGCTTTAGATACAATGCGATAAAGTGAATGCGCCCCCATCGTCTAGGGGACTAGGACGTAGCCCTTTCAAGGCTAAGACCGGAGTTCGAATCTCCGTGGGGGCACCTTCTTCAACTCGGCTTTCTCAATCGCCCAACAGCACCACGCTTTGGGCGATTATTTTTCTCCGCAGAATAGAAGGAGATCCGAGAATGTTGTTTTTTGGTTTGTTGATCGGTGGAATCCTTGTCGTTTCGGGACTGGCGACGTATTTTCTCGCGCCGCGCGTCGGACCGAATCCGATCTTCGGCGTGCGCGTCGGCTATTCGTACGCCAGCCGCGCAGTGTGGGACCAGACGAATCGTTTTGGCGGCGCACTGCTCGCGCTCGTCGGCGTGGGGGTCGCGCTACTCGGTGCGGCATTGCACGCGTTCGGTATCGCGCCGCGCGACGGAATGGGCGTTCTCACCGCGGCGATGATCGTCGCGGTGCTGGGCGCGACGGTGTGGATGTTCGTCTACGCGCGGCGCTTGGCGCAAGGCGCACCGATTACGCGCGACATCGCGCCGGTGAAATTTCGCTGGACGTACCTCGCGCCGGTGCTGATCACCTTCGCGCTGCTCGTCGCGCTCGCGCTGTACTGGTACCCGCAACTGCCCGCCGACCGCGTCGCGACGCATTTCAACCTCGCCGAGCAACCGGACGGTTGGCAATCGCGCGATGAATTTTTCGCGCAGTTCCTGGGACTCGCCGCGCTCTTCGTCCTGCTCGATGTGATCGTCGTGACGATTGCCGCGCGCGAGCCGTTGATCGCGTTCGGGCGTTGGGGCGCGCGTTGGCAGATCGATCCGGAACGCGGCTTGATCTACACCGGACTCGCGCTCGCGCTGATGAATTTGATTTTCAGCGCGGCATTGTGGGACATTGGCTGGTTCAACACGCGCGGCGTTCACCCTTTTCCCCTATCGTTATTTTTTTGGATCCTCGTGCCATTGATCGCGCTCCTGATTGCGTTTTTCTTTTTGTTGGCGCGGCGCGTGCCGAAATAGCAAACGCGAAACACAAAGTCTCTTGTGAACCGACCTATCCCCCTACCCCTACAAGGAAGGGGGAGAAATGCTCCCCTTCCCTTGCAGGGAAGGGGTTGGGGGTTAGGTCGGCGCGACTTGGCAACAGCTCTGCAAACGCGAAACCCGTTTTCTTGCCGAAAACGGGTTTCTGATTTATCATACGGTTATGCCCAATCACCCAGGTTGTGCGGCTTGGTTCATCCGTGACGGACGATTGCGCTCCGGTTGGCGCGTCGCGCTGTACATCATCAGCGCGCGCGTCGCGCAAGTGATCGCCGCGATCCTTTTCGGTTTGGCGAGCGCGGCGATCCTGTTCGCCGCGCGCCCCGATCAACTGGCAACGCCGGAGCAAGTCATCGGTGATCTCGCCGCCGAGTTGTTGAACGTCGCGACGTTTTCACCGTTCGCGTTCGGGTTTCGCGTGTGGGACACGCTCGTCGTTCTCGGCGTCATCTTTTTGTTTCGCCGCGCGATCGATCGACGATCGTTTCGCGCGCTCGGGTTCGATTTTGCGCGCGGGTGGTGGCGCGACCTGGTCGCCGGATTCGCGTTCATCCTCGTCGCGTGGAGCGCGATTTTTCTGGCGGCAATTCTTTCCGGCGCGGCGACGATTGTCGGCTTTGCCTGGGACGAAAAAAATTGGCTGACGCTTCTGAGCGCGCTGGCGAACGGTTTGATTTTCAATCTTCTCGTCGGAATCGCGGAAGAAGCCGATGCGCGCGGGTACACGTTGCAAAACCTTGCGGACGGAATTCGCGTCGTTCCGGCGATCCTGGTTTCGTCGGCGTACTTTGGCGCGTTGCATCTCTTGAATCCGGGCGCAGGCATCGCTTCCACGCTCGGTATTTTCTTCGCGGGCGTTTTGCTCGCGCTCGGTTATTACGCGACGCGGCGCTTGTGGTTCCCAATCGGAATGCACGCCGCGTGGAATTTCGCCGAAGGACCGCTGTTCGGTTTCCCGGTCAGCGGACTCGATATGGGTGGTTTGTTTCGTTTGCAGATCACCGGACCCGATTGGTTGACCGGCGGCGCGTTCGGACCCGAAGCGGGCGCGCTGGCGATCGGGATGGAAATCGCGTTGATTGCGATCTTGTTCGCGTGGATCCGGAGCAAGCGAAATGACGAATAGCGCGCGTCCGTGTCTCAAATGGGCGGGCGGCAAAACGCAGTTGCTCGATCAGATCGCGGCGCGTCTGCCCGCTGAGTTGCGCGCCGGAAAACTCGCGCGCTATGTCGAGCCATTCGTCGGCAGCGGCGCGGTTTTTTTCTTCGTCGCGGAAAATTTTCCCACGCGCGAATATTTCTTGTCCGATCTCAATCCTGAATTGGTGTTAGTCTACCGCGTCATTCGCGCGAACGTGGACGCGTTGATCGCGGCGTTGACAAAAATCGAGCGCAAGTATTTCAAACTTGCGCCGGACGCGCAAAAGAAATTCTTTTACGATACGCGCGCCAAATTCAACGCGACGCGCGCGCATCTCGATTGTGATAACTTTCAACCCGAGTGGATCGCGCGCGCGGCGCAGATCATTTTTTTGAATCGCACCTGTTACAACGGCTTGTTTCGCGTCAACGCGCGCGGCGGATTCAACGTCCCGTTCGGCAGTTACAAGAATCCGCGCATCTGCGACGCGGAAAATTTGCGCGCGGTCGCGCGTCTGCTCCAGCGCGCGACGATCGAGCAGGGCGATTTCGCCGCGTGCGCGCGCGTGGTCGATCGCGATACGTTCGTCTATTTCGATCCGCCGTATCGCCCCTTGAGCGCGACGGCGAGTTTCACCGCGTACGCGCGCGCCGAGTTCGACGACGCGGCGCAACGGCGGCTGGCGGAATTTTATCGCGCGCTCGACGCGCGCGGCGCGAAACTGATGTTGAGCAATTCCGATCCCAAGAACGTCAACCCGGACGATGATTTTTTCGAGCAACTGTACGCGGGCTTTCGCATCACGCGCGTTTCCGCCGCGCGAATGATCAACAGCGTCGCCAGCAAGCGCGGGGCGATCAATGAGTTGATTGTGACGAATTATTGAAAAACACAGATGGATAGAAGCCAGAAGCCAGACAACAGACCAGGGAGCGTTATCATTCTGAGAATACATACCACCGTGCGGTATGTTTGCGATCAGAAATTTTGCACTCGTGGCTCGCGGGAACACCCCCGAATAAATTCGGGGTCTCAGCAAGGTGGAAATCGGTTGGAAACCGATTCGCTTCGCGTAACTCAATTGATCGAGTTTTTACCTCGTTAGACGCCGATTTCCAATCGGCGGCGGTATCGCAAATTTATGGGTAGCGAAGCGAACGCTCCGCGTCTCGCGATGCGGGAGGAAGACAAATGTCGTATCTTGAAAACGCGTTGAAGGACGGTCACGCAAAATTCACTGGCGAAGGCAAGCAACAGAAAATCATGTACCTCGCGGTGAATCACACCGAGCGGTATGCCGATCCGGAAGAACAGGTTCGCGCTGAATATTGGGCGGAGTTGATTTATCGCTACGATTATCGTCCCGCGCGGATTGATGTAGAAGTGACCGTGCCGCGTCGCACACCGGCTGATCGCGCCGACTTGGTGATCTACAAAGACGACGAGCGCAAAGAACCTTACGCGGTGATCGAGTGCAAAAAGGATGGCATCACCGACGCGGAATTTTCGCAAGCGATTGAGCAAGCGTGCGGGAATCGCGCGAGCTTGGGCGCGGCGTTTGCTGGAATTGTCGCAGGCAGTACGCGCCACTTTCTCGATTTCACCAGCGCGAAATCACAAGAACGCCAAAAGAACATCGTCGCCGATTTGCCCACGCGCTACGGCAAGCCGCCCGAATATCGTTTTTACAAGGGCGTCAAGAATCGTGATTTGGTTGCTGTGCCGCGTGAAGAACTGCGCGCCGTGATTCGGAAATGCCATCAAACCTTGTGGGAAGGTGGCAAGCGTAGCCCTATCACCGCGTTTGGCGAATTTTCCAAAATCATCTTTGTCAAAATCCGCGATGAAGTAGACCGCAAGCGCGTCAAAGGCGAGCCGTATGCGTTTCAGCGCAAAACATCCGAAGCGGCGAACGATCTCGCCGCGCGCATCCATCAACTTTATCTGGCGGAACAAGAACGCGAGCCAGGCGTGTTCAAAAACAAAATCGAAGTGGATGATCGCGTGCTTGCCCAAGTGGTCGAGCATCTTCAAAGCATCAGTTTCAATCGCACCGATCTGGATACCAAAGGTGTCGCGTTCGAAGAATTTATGGGCGGATTCTTCAAAGGCGATTTCGGTCAATTCTTTACGCCGCGTGAATTGATTGCGTTTTGCGTTCAAATGCTTCAGCCCACCGTAGATGATTTGATCATTGATCCGGCGTGCGGTTCGGGCGGCTTTTTGTTGCACGCGCTCGATTACGCGCGCGCCGAAGCGACGCGGCGTTATCCGAATTATGAAACGGATCCCGATCAGCGCGAAGCGTGGAAAGATTACTGGCATAGTTTTGCCAAGAATAATCTGTTCGGTTTGGAAATCAACGAAGAGATCGCGCGCGTTGCCAAGATGAGTATGATTATTCACGACGATGGGCATACGAACATCGTGGATCACGACGCGCTCGATTTTCTCGACGCGCTCCGCAAAGACAAACGCGAACTCAAACCAGGGGCATTCGATCTTGTGCTGACGAACCCGCCGTTTGGCGCGGTCATCAAGGAAACGGAAAAAGGAAGCAAGTATCTCGATCAATTTGCGTTGCGGTACGCGGTCGCCAACCAAACCTGGAAGGTCTCCGAGACCTTCCAGGTTTCCGGCGAGGTTTCCAAACCCAAAGGACGCGCCAGCGTCAAGACCGAAATTCTTTTTCTCGAACGCGTTTGGCATTTCTTAAAGCCCGGCACCGGACGCGCGGCAATCGTTGTGCCGGATGGCATTCTCACCAACTCGTCGCTGCAAGGTGTGCGTAATTGGCTGATGGAGCATTTCCAAATTCTCGCCGTCGTCAGTCTGCCGCAATTCGCGTTCGCACACTACGACGCGGGTGTGAAAGCGAGCATCATCTTCCTGCGCCGCCGCGCCGAAAACGAAACGCCGCGCGATGACGAAGCGATCTTTATGGCGCAAGCCGAAAACATTGGCTACGATGCAACCGGGCGCAAAACATTCGTGGTTGAAGTTGAGAGCGAGACGGAGAAAAAAGAACGCGTCGAAATTCAGCGTTGCGATTTGTTCGATTACCGCGTTCAGTTTGATTGGACGACGATGAACGTCAAGAAACCTGGGTGGCAAGAACGCCATCGCGAGGTGATTCCAAACACCGGCATCGTCGCGCAGTTTCACGCGTTCCAAAAGAATCCGAAACCTTTTTTCGCATAAGCCCCGCTGACAAAGCCAAGCCGCTGTGCTTTGCGGTCAAGCGGGGCGAGTTGGATGAGCGGATTGATCCTCAGTTCCATTTACCTGAGTTCAAGCAGCTGATTTCCTGCATAACACAAAGATCTTATAGACAATTGGGAAGTTTGATTGAGCAGGCATCTGAAACGTGGGATCAATCAGAAGACATGTTTCGTTCCACTTTTCCGTATATCGAGATTTCTGCCATAGAAATTGATGCGAATGAATACCAAGTTGAAAATACGCGAACGGATGAAGCGCCAAGCCGTGCCAAAATGATCGTGCGGGCGGATGATATAATCGTTTCAACGACGCGTCCCCAGCGCGGGGCAATTGTGCAGATCCGAAAACAAGATGATGGCGCAATTGCATCAACGGGCTTTGTGATTTTACGTGAATTCCGAACCGGTGGGATCGAGCGAGATTATTTGCTGAATGTGTTGCTATCACAATTGGTTTTGCGCCAATTCTTGCAACGTAGTAGTGGAGGAAATTATCCTGCGATCACGCCCGATCAATTGGATAAAGTTCTGATTCCTATCTTGCCCCTCCACGTTCAACGCGCGCTTGTCGCGGAAATGCAAGCCGCGCGCGAGACGCGCAAGCAGAAACTCGCGCAAGCGGACGCGTTGCTGGCAGGGTTGGACGCGTACTTGCTGGCGCAACTTGGCATCGCGCCGCCGCAAGAGGACAAGCGGCAGGTGTTTGCGGTGAGGTTGGGAGATGTTCGCGGAACGAGTCGCTTGAACTCGGACTACTTTCATCCTGAGCGCGTTATTGCAATTCGCGCGATGCAAGAAAAGAAAGGGGGCTTGCGCGCGGAACGTCTTACAGACATCGCGGATTTTGTGCGTGATTTGGCGACGGTGACGGCAGAAGAAAAATACATCGGCTTGGCAAGCGTGCAAAGCAACACGGGTGAACTTATCGAATCAGTTGAAGAAGAAGCAGAAGGCGCGTGTTTACGTTATGTGGAAAATGACGTATTGTTCGCGCGCTTGCGTCCGTACTTGAACAAGGTGCATCGCGCGGAGAAGGACGGGACTTGCTCAACCGAGTTTCACGTCATTCGTATTCGCAACGATGGGAATGTTCTGCCGGATTATCTCGCAACCATCTTGCGTTCGTCGCTGATTCTTGTTCAAACGCGGCACATGATGACAGGCAACACGCATCCACGACTGACAAACGACGATGTTGTGAATCTTGTTATCCCGATTCCAGATTTGCGCGTGCAACAAACTATCACCGCCGAAGTGAATCGTCGCCGCGAGCAAGCGCGGCAACTGCGCGCGCAAGCGGCGGCAGAGTGGGATGCGGCAAAGGCGCGGTTTGAAGAAAAATTGTTGGGTGGGTAAAAAAAGACCTTCCAGGTCTCCAAGACCTGGAAGGTCTGAATGGCAACTGCGCGCGCAAGCGGCGGCGGAATGGGACGCGGCAAAGGCGCGGTTTGAAGAGAAATTATTGGGTGGGTAAAAAAAGACCTTCCAGGTCTCCAAGACCTGGAAGGTCTGAATGGCAACTGCGCGCAGAAGCGGCGGCGGAATGGGACGCGGCAAAGGCGCGGTTTGAAGAGAAATTATTGGGTGGGTAAAAAGACCTTCCAGGTCTCCAAGACCTGGAAGGTCTGAATGGCAACTGCGCGCGCAAGCGGCGGCGGAATGGGACGCGGCAAAGGCGCGGTTTGAAGAGAAATTATTGGGTGGGTAAAAAGACCTTCCAGGTCTCCAAGACCTGGAAGGTCTGTGAGGGTGCGATGCAAAAACTACCTGCGCTCGAATTCGGATGTTACTATCTCGACTTTTGCACCTTGAAAATTAAACATTCAAGCACTCGAAAAAGCGAAACCGGCGGCGCGTGCGCCGCGTGCAGGCAACACGCGACCTAGCCCACCTCAGCGAAGCAAGGTGAGTTCA
>VGOB01000207.1 GCA_016865935.1 Chloroflexota bacterium
TGAATCGTTTTGCGTCCGTTGATATAGGGCAAGTCCACCAAGCGCTTGTGGCACTCGGGACAAGTGGTCAATTCACATGGATAAATCGTCGGCGTCGTATGGTATAATGTCTTTGGGGTTCTCATGCGCTCCTCTTTCCTTGGTCGGATAGAGACAGTATCCATGAGAACCCTCTTTAGTCAAATCCCAAAGTGAGTTTTGCGGTATTGCCAAGAAAGACTTCCCAAGTCTATTCGACCTGGGAAGTCTTTTGTTCATCCTCTTTCAAAATCATCACGCGGAACGATTCGGCGTACTCCAAGCCGTGTTCGGCGGCGCCGTCGCGCGCCCATTCGCGCATCATCTCCGCCGGATCCCAATCGCCGAGTTGACTCTGGTGTTCCTTCAACGCGGCGATTTTCGTTTCCAGCGTCGCGGCGATGTCAACGTACGTTTCCCCTTTTTCCGAGCCGTGAATAAAAATCTTGCTGACCGTGTGCGGCTCCAATCCTTCCGCCAGCAACTCGGGGAAAATAAAGCGCGTGCCCGCCGATGGAAACACCGCGTCGAGCGTGGCATCGGCGGCGGCGCGATGATCGGGATGATTCAGGTAACTATTGCCGTAATAGCGCACCGTCGGATCGCCGCAGAGGACGACCTCGGGTTTGTATTTGCGAATCACGCGCGCGAGATCGCGGCGCAGCTCCAGCGTGGGTTGCAACACACCATCAGGATAATGCAGAAACTCGACGTGTTGCACGCCCAGGACGCGGCAGGCGTTGCGTTGTTCCGCTTCGCGCATCTGCGCGAGTTTGTGTTTCGCCAGATCGGGATTGGTCTGCTCGTTCGATCCGGCGTCGCCGCTGGTGATGCACACCGTCACGATTTCGCATCCGGCGCGTGCCCACTTTGCCAACGTCCCGGCGACGGTGAATTCTTGATCGTCGGGGTGCGCGCTAATCGCCATCGCGCGTTTGGGCGCGGGCGGCTCCACGAGCGCGTCCGGCTTGGTCACCGCGCGCTCGGGGATGGATTGATCGGAGAGTTGTTGTTGGTCTGGCATAGTTGTTCCTATTTTCGTTTTTCGATTTTTGATTTTCGATTTTCGATTCGTTGACCGAAGACGGATGACGGAAACATTCCGCGTCGGTCATCGGTCGTCCGTCATCGGTCGGTCAGCAATCGCGCCAGCGCATCCACCAAGCGCGTCACATCCTCGCGCGTGTTGTACGCTTGAATCGAAACGCGAACGTGCGGCTGATCGCGCCAAACGACAATCGGAACTTCGATGCGAAATTCGTCGTACAAACGCGTCTTGAGTTGCGCGGCGTCGCACGGCGGCAGCGGCAGCGTCACCATTTGCGCGTACCACTCCGGCAAATCGGGCGAGAGCGGCGGCAAGCCGGTCAGCGCGGTGATCCGTTCGCGCGCGAACCGCGCGAGCGCGTGACAACGCGCGCGCTGTTCGTCCCAGCGATACTCCTCCAAGAATCGCAGCGCGGCGGGCGTGGTCAAGTACGCGGCGATGTCGCGCGTGCCGGTCCACTCTTGTTCGTCAATGAATCGCGATTCGCCGGGCAACTCGGATTCGTAACCCCAACTGACGACGAGCGGCTCGACCAGAGGCTGCCTTTCGCGGCGCGCGTACAAAAACGCCGAGCCCTTGGGACAGCACATCCACTTGTGGCGGTTTCGCAAAACCTAAAGATTTAGTGATCACCGCCCGGTTGAAATTGCCAAGCCCAGCCAACCGTAAATCAAAAGACAAACAAACGATTTGAATTTTGACCACCCTCATTATAGGGTGGTTTTCTTTTTGTTCAAAATGGGAACTTGCTCTTGAACTGCACCTACGCTATCATACGTTCAATCCTACAAACTGAGGTAATCATGACATTCTCCTATCAAGCTCCGCTTCCAAAGGAACTTTTCCTGCTCGATCCGGAAATCGTTTTTCTGAATCACGGCTCGTTTGGGGCAACACCTCGCCCGGTGTTCGAGAATTACCAATGGTGGCAGCGTGAACTGGAACGCCAACCGGTCGAATTCCTGGGAAGACGCTTCAACGATTTGATGCGCGAGGCGCGCGCGGCGTTGGGCGCATACATTCACGCCAACGCGAACGATGTCGTCTATGTGCCGAATGCGACGACAGGTCTCAACATCGTCGCGCGCAGTTTGCGTCTGAACCCCGGCGACGAAATTCTCACTACCGACCACGAGTACGGCGCGCTGGATCGCACTTGGCGATTTGTTTGCCGCAAAACCGGCGCGGTCAACAAACAACAACCAATTCCGTTGCCGGTCACGACCGCCGATGATTTCGTTGAACGATTTTGGTCGGGCGTGACAGCGCACACACGTGTCGTTTTTCTTAGCCATATCACTTCACCAACGGCACTTGTTTTCCCAGTCGAAGAAATTTGCCGACGAGCACGTGCCGCTGGAATTATCAGCATCATCGATGGTGCTCATGTAGTAGGGCAGATTCCACTAGACCTGGAGGAGATTGGCGCAGATTTCTATTCTTCTAATCTACACAAGTGGATGGGATGTCCCAAGGGCTCAGCATTCCTGTACGCGCGTCCAGAAATGCAAAGCCTTATCGAGCCGCTGGTTGTGAGCTGGGGCTACGAGTCGGAAAAGCCAAGTGCATCACGTTTCATTGACGAACAAGAGTGGACAGGGACGCGCGACATCGCGGCGTATCTCACCACCCCTGCCGCTATTCGATTCTGCGTAGAGCATCACTGGGACGACGTACGCGCCAAGTGTCATTCACTCGCACAGTACGCGCGTGAGCAGATCGGGGCGCTCACCAATTTGCCTCCATTGAGCCCTGATTCAACTGATTGGTATATGCAAATGGTCACCTTGCCTCTGCCACCGTGCGACGCGGCAAAGTTGAAAACACGACTGTATGATGAATTTCGAATCGAAGCCCCTATCATCGTGTGGCAGGACCAACCGTTTATTCGCGTGTCAATTCAGGCATACAACTCCCTGACAGATGTGGAGAAACTCTTCGGTGCGCTTGATAGGATACTACCAGAGTCGGATAAAGTCTCCTCTTTTCGCTAATTACCAAAATCCGCAGGTGAGCGTATAACCGAAACAGACAATAAGACCTCTTTCCAAGGTGCCAGTGCGGGCACCCCAGGCGATCGGGATGTAATGTGACTATCCGCCCAGGCAACATCCTGCGATTGCCGTCAACGCGTCATCGCGCGACATGGTTCTGCCTCATCGTTGGAAAGTTGGTGCAACGCGGCGGGAACAATGTTCCCAAATCCCAGGGCTGAGGAACGTAAAAGTCCGACTGCAGGACCATTCGCAAGCGCGGGCTTTTCTGGGCGTGACGAAACAGACGGAGGTTTATCTTCGTGGCTGAAAAATCTTATCGCGTTGTCCGCTTTCACGAGTCGAAGCTCTGATGTTGGACACAGACATTCCGTTGGAACGCCTCAACACCGTTCAGTTCCGTCGAGAGACCGTGACACCTGCAACAGAACTCATCTCGAATGAAAGCATGTGCACAGGGGCAAAGAGAATGAGCGACAATGAATGCACGAGATCCGAGAGCAATCGTCCCAGGCGACGAATGAGACCATGTGAATCAAAAGCAAGCGTATTATACGGGAGGAAGGATTGAAAAGTCAATAGTTTTGGGAGGGAATTTGAATAAGACGCATTCACGACGAATGAGACGCCGAAAGACGAATGATGTAAACGTGGACGCAAAAGAAGTAGAGAGAATATATAAGATGGTCGCGGCAATTTGCTCGACAAGCACCATTTTTGAGCGTGAATTCGATGCTTCCAACAAATTTGCTCGCACGCAAAGTGGACAGGATGTCTCACGCAAAGTGGACAGGTTCTGTTACGGGCTGAATTGATTGGAGGTGCAGGGCTGGAATAAGTGGTGGTCGCTGGGACGAAAAACGGGCTCACCGGTGAACTGGGAGCCCGTGGGAAACGACAATGTCCGCGCTTCATTCGTGGTCGAGATCCGCAATTGCCTTGCGGAGAGTGCTTTCATCCAGCACTTGTTTCTGATCAATCAGCCCCGCCATGAGCGCGGTAGTACAGACCTGGTTGATGCGCCGGGGAATGCCCTTGGTGTATTCGAAGATGCGTTGGATCGCATCGTCGGTGAAGAGCGTCCCCGCGGTGTAGCCGGCGATGCGGACCTGATGTTTGATGTAGCCAATCGTTTCCTGCAAGTCGAGCGGCCCTAAGTGATAGCGCACCGCCAGGCGCTGGTTGAACGCTTCGTGCACGGACAGGTGCAACGTCCGTCGTAGGTCGGGATGCCCGACCAGGACTAGGGTGGCCAAGGATTGGCTGTCCATCTTGTCGCTGAAGAGCAGCCGCAGTTGTTCGAGCATCGGTTGGGTGAGCAAATGCGCTTCGTCAAGGACGACCACCGGTGCGCGATGCTTGGTGACGTTGAGTTCTTCAAGGGCCGAACGAATCCGCGTCACCAAGCGGGGTTTGCTGAAGGGAGGCTCGTACCCGAGGCTGACGACGAGATCGCGATACAGCCCTGTCATGCCGGTGGTCGGGTTCGCGAGATAGACCACCAGATAGCGGTTAAAGTCTAAACTGGCGGCGAACGTCCGCACGGCGGTCGACTTGCCCGAGCCGATGTCGCCGGTGACGAGCCCCAAGCCGCGTTCGCGGACGAGATAGGCCAGACGCGCGTTCAGTTCCTTTTGCCCGGCGGTGGGGAACAAGTCCGGGGTGGCGATGGTACGTGAAAAAGGGACGCGGGTGAAGCCATAAAATTCTTGAAACATCCTAGTCCTCCTTGGGATTTTCGGTTGGGGCTGCCTGGGTGTTGGGCGCGGACAGACGCGCAAATTGCAGCGGTCCGAGTTCGCGTTGTTGCTGGGCGTGATACTCGGCGCGCAATGCGGCGAGATAATCGAGTGACGATTTCGGTTTCGGCGGGTCGGGCGGCTCCGTCGCGAGATGTTCTACCGCGAGATGACGCTGCCGATTCTGGATTAGGACAGTCGCCACACCCACCAGCGTGCGATCCAGATACAGTTCGACCTGGGTCAAATCAAACGGATCGAAGCGCAATTCGAGGGTGCGCCCGGCATACGCGGGGGCGACCTGGTAGCGATTACCTTGCAAAGATAAAGTGGCATCGCGGCGCACTTTCCGTTTCTCGCGCCAGAGGAACGCGCGGCGGACCGTTTCGGGATCGGCGTGGCGCACTTGGTCGAGTCCGGCGGTGTAACGGGCCCAGGGCGTTTGGTGCGTCTCGCTGTGTTCGTGCCGGTGATACACGCACTCGAGCCAGGCCCACAACGACACGTTGAGTTCGTTGAGCGTGGTGATGTGCGAAGGTTCGACCTCCGGCAAGAACTGCAGGCGGAGCGTCTCGTCGGCTCCCGAAGGGAGCCGCAGAAACGTTCCTGTTTGCCTTTGGCTTCAGGCGAGTACGGGGCGGTCTGGATGCGCTCAATGCCCAGCGTGGCACACGCGGCACTGAATTGCACGGAGGAATAGACCTGACCCTGGTCGACGTAGACCGCCTGGGGAACGCCGCGACGTAAGAGTGCGACCTTGAGCACGCGCTCCAGGCGCGGGAGCGCTTCATCGAAAAAGAATTCGGCGTGCGGGACGAGGCGGCTGTGATCGTCCAGGAAGCAGAAGAGATGGGCGCGGCGCTTGCGGCCCGGCACCTGGGGATCGGGCAACCACGGCCCGACTAGGGCATCCCCCTGCCAGAGCGAGTTGACGTGATCGCGCTCAAAGCGCCGATACACTTTCGTCGTTTGGCCCAACAGGCGCCGCGTCTTGCCGCGCTGGCGCAGGTGCGTGGTGAGCGTGTGGACATTGATTGGCTTCGGCAAGATCACATTCGCATCGCGCTGCATGATGTCGACCAAGGTCTGGGTCGTGCGGGCGGGTTGCTCTTCGCGCAACGCCACGGCGCGCGCGAGCACTTCGGATGGAAACGCGCGTGGGGTGCCGGCATCGGCGCGTGGGCAGGGACGCAGCGCCTCGAAACCCTGGTCGCGGTAGGTCTTGAGATAACGGCGCAACGTGGTGACACTCACGTGGGCGCGCGTTGAACCTGGAATCTGGTATGTGCGTGCGGCGATTTCGCGCAAGAGACGCTCGCGCTGACCGGGGTCGGGCGGGGTGTGGACCAGCTGGGCAATCAGCCCGTAGCGAAACAGCGCGATCTCGGTGGGGAGGTCGGCGGATTCGGTTTCGAACGTTTTGGGTGTGAGCCTGGGGCATCTCCTGAAAGAAATTTGACGAGCGCCCCGAGCATACGGCACTTGGGTCATGCGGAACAGACCGCAAAACGTGTGGGTTTAGATGAGGCGTCCGAGTCCTTGACCCGCGCCCCAATGCCAGAGGAAGCGTAGCCGATCAGCCAGGCCGTAAGTGACCACATCAGACCACTGAGTCTTCGCCCATGCCAAGAGATGGAGCGCGGCGTGCAGCAACGCGCGCGGTGCGTCGTGCGGTCCCGCGGTTTTGCCGAGCGGGTCGAGCAATGGGGAACTCGCATCGTGCTGAGCCAAGGTCTGCTGAACGGCCCCCCACCAAGCGGGCGCGTGTGCCGCGAAGGAGACACACCAGCGGCGAATTGTGCGGGGCGAAGGCAAGCCCTCGACGGCACACCGGCGTGAGACCTGAGTCCACGAGGCACTGTCTTCGAAGCGCGTGACGACAATCGACTGAATCACGTCAAGCAGATAATGCCGGAAACGCAGCAGAATACTAGGCAACAACGAGAGAGTGTGGTGACACGCTTTGCAATACCAGCGCTTGATCCACACGCGATAGACCTGGGTCGGACTGACCGGCTTGCGAAGATAGAAACCATGACCGATGAAAACATCTACGGCATGACAGCCTGGACACACTTGGGGACGGGGAAAGACCAGTTGGGGGAAGTGAGTGACGTACTCATGGACAAGACAGTGGAATTCGGTTACAATGACCATGCGTTAGGCCCGGCCCGAAGGAAGCTGCCAAGCTGAACCCTTCGAGTCGGGCTGTTTCCTTTCTCCAGGATGGCGCCTAGCATACACGAGGTCTGGAGAAAAGAAAAAAGCCGCCCTTGCTGGACGGCCTCAGGATGGGTGACGGAGCGGAGCACCATTCTATTCAGACGGAATGGGCTCTATCACTGTCAAAGAACTCGGACGCTGACAGCATGGTTCCGGTTATCCCTCTGGAAATTCTTTGCGGAATTGCGCCACACGTTCCGCCGCTAGGCTTCCCAGCGCCACACCATCCGCCATCAACAGAACCAATTGATAACCACGTTTGTACAGTTCG
>VGOB01000208.1 GCA_016865935.1 Chloroflexota bacterium
AGCGATTTGATCCTGCAAGTTGAAATCGCTGAGAAACCAGAAGGGTTGGCGGCTGTTCCCCAAATTGTGGGAGAAAGAATACTTGCCAATTCAACACCCGCCAAACCCTTCTAGGGAAATCAGTGTGTCATTTGGCTCATTGGCTCATTGGTCAATTGGTTCATTTGATCGCGATTTCCACCGTCGCCGTCAAGCCCGGATAAAGCGGCGCGTCCGTTTTGTCCACGTCAATCCAAATCGGAACGCTGACGATGTTGGTGGTGGAGGTTCCCAGCAAGCCGATCTTTTTGACGCGCCCCGTCAGATTCTTGGTTGGATACGCATCCACAAAAATCGTCGCCGCTTGACCGAGGCGCAAGATCGAAAGCGTGGATTCGTCCACGTTGATCAGCACTTGCATTTGCGTCAAGTCGGCGAGAATGAGCGCGGGCGAATTCGCCGTTGCCGATTCGCCGATTTTGGGGACGATGGAAACGACCGTGCCGTCGAACGGGGCGACGATCTGCGCGTTCACCAAGTTTTGCCGCACCAATTCGTACGTCGCTTGCGCTTGCGCGAGGGTCGCCGCGCTGGCGTCGCGCTCGGCTTGCGTGGGGCGGGTGATGACGAGGTTGTATTGCGCGATCGCGCCCTGATACGCGGCAATCGCCTGATTCAAATTGAGCGCTTGCGTGGTCGTCGCGATGAATGGATTGCTGTTGCCGCCGATGCGATCATACGCCGATTGCGCTTGATTGACCGCGACTTGCGCGCGTTCCAGGTTCGCTTTGACGATGGCGATGTCGTCCGCCGTCGCGCCTTGCTGGGTGCGATTCCAACTTGCGGTCGCCAGATCGAGCGCGGCTTTGGCTTGCGCCAATTGAAATTCGAGCGCGCCGGTATCGAGCGCGGCAAGCAGATCGCCGGTCTTGACGCGCGTCCCTTCCGGCGCGGGCAACGCTTTGACGCGTCCGGTCGCGGCAAAGGAGAGCGACGCTTGTTTCGCCGCGACCAGGTTGCCGACGACGCGAACCGTCGGCGCGACGCGCGCGGCAGGCGTGGGCGTCGCGGTCGGCGGCGGGATCGGCGTGGGCGGACGCGTGGCGGTTGCGGTTGGCGTCGGCGTCGCGAAAAAGTTGAGCGGGTTGGTGCCGCACGCGGGCAGCGTGAGCGCGGGCAGTAAGATGAAAAACAAAATCGAAATGGCGGACTTGTACGACATTGAGTTTTCTCCCGTCAAGATGTAGCATCGTGCGATTTCAACGCGCGGGGCGGAACGATTTCGCTGAGCGCGGGCAGGGCTTTGTGCAACAAGGCAAGCAAGGTTGTGCGTTCGCGGGGCGTGAACCGGCGCAAGGCAGTCTGAACGCGCTGTTGGGCGAAATCGTGAATCGCGCGATAGAGCGAATTTCCCTCCGCGGTCAGCGCGACGCGCACGATCCGGCGATCCGCGGGATCGGTTGCGCGCTTGACATAGCCGCCCGCCGCCAGTTGATTGACCAGCCGCGTCGCGGTGCTGAGCGGCACGCCGAGCGCGCTGCTGAGTTCGCCCATCGTCGCGGAACCGTTTTGCCGCGCGATGATCACGCAGACGCGATAAAAGAAGAACGGCTGATCGGCGAGATGATGCGCGCCGCCGCGCGCGGATAATTTGGCGAGGCGTTTTTTGGCGCGGAGCAAATCCGTGGGCAAGAGCGATTTTTGGTACACGCGGAGGCAAATCGTATCTTCCCACAGCGTGACAATTTCGAGGGATTGAGTCGCAAGTGTTTCGTTGGGCATCGGTAACCCGATATTTCCAAAGTGGAAACATTATACGGAAACGGAACGGACTGTCAAATTGCGCATCGTGCTTGCCGCATCTCGCAATTCTGAGTATAATGCGCTTGAATCTGACGAGTGGGAGTGAGTGTGTCTCCGATTTCGAATGCTAACGCGCTCGACCTCATCAGCCACAGCGCCGCGCAAACGCAGCGACTTGGCGCGCGCTTGGGCGAACTGGCGCAACCCGGCGATCTGTTTTGCTTGGAAGGCGATCTCGGTTCCGGCAAAACCTGCTTTACGCAAGGACTGGGACGCGGGCTGGCGATTGTCGCGGACATCAACAGCCCGACGTTCATTCTGGCGAACGAACATCGCGGCGGACGTTTATCGCTGTACCATCTTGACGTGTACCGGATGAACAGCGCGCGCGAAGCGTTGGGCATCGGCTTGGACGATTATTTGTCCGGCGACGGCGTGTGCGTGATCGAGTGGGCGGAAAAAATTCGCGCCGCGCTTCCAGCGGAACGACTCTGGATCGCCTTTCGACATTTGGGCGATGCCAAGCGCGGCTTGCTGATCCAAGCGTGCGGCGCGCGGTATGAAGAGTTGCTACGCGAGTTCAAAGCAAGCGCGTTTGGGTGATGGTGCCGGTGTCATTGCGAGGCGCGGTTTTTGCGCCGAAGCAATCTCCAGATCGCAAGTTGGAGATTGCTTCGCAAACAACGCTCGCAATGACACCAAGAATTTTGGGTGATTCGATGTTATTAGCGATTGACACAGCCACGCGCACGGCAAGTATCGCGCTGTACGACGCGGCGGGCGTTCACGCAGAATTGACCTGGCGTTCGCGCGAAAATCACACCGTCGAATTGATGACGCAAGTGACGCGCGTGCTCGAGCTCGCGCACGTCGCCAAAGAAGATTTGCAGGCGATTGGCGTCGCGCTCGGACCCGGCTCGTTCACCGGTTTGCGCGTCGGGATGAGCGTCGCCAAAGGACTGGTGTTCGCGCGCCAAATTCCACTCTTGGCGATTCCAACGCTCGACGCCATCGCGCACGCGCACGCGCAGCAAACTCTGCCGATTTGGGCGATTCTCGCGGCGGGGCGCGGACGCTACTCCGTCGCGCAGTACACGGCAAAGCGCAGCGCGATCAAACGCGTCAGCAACTACGCGCTGGTGGACGCGGCGGGCTTGATCGATCTGGTGACGCGCGCGCTGGACGGCGAATCGAAAAGCGCGCGCGCGTTGTTCTGCGGCGATCTGGAGCCCGCGCTCGCGCGCGCGTTGACGGAACAATGCGGCGCTCGCGCGCTCGTCGCGTCTCCGGCAAGGAACGCGCGCCGCGCCGCGTTCCTTGCCGAACTGGCGTGGGCGCGGTTTCAGCGCGGCGAGTCGGACGATCCGCGCGCGCTCGCGCCGATGTATCTGCCGCACGAGTCAGTCGAAGGCGCGGCAGAATCGAAAAAGTGAAACGCCGCTCAACCTTGAACCTGAAACCTTGAACCTTGAACTTTTCATGATTGACTACACTCCACTCCTTTTTCGCGTCGATCCGATGACGTTCCAGGATATTCCCGTCGTGATGGAGATCGAAACAGTATCGTTTTCCGCGCCCTGGTCGGCGCGCGCGTACGATTACGAATTGCGCTACAACGAGATGGCGCGTTATTTCGTCGCGCGTCCGCAGGGTAGGGACGTTCGATTGAACGTCCCCACAAAACGATCGTGGTGGCAACGTCTGTTTGCGCGATCTCAAACGATCGCGCCATTGCCCATCGTCGGTCACGCGGGCTTTTGGATGATGGTGGACGAAGCGCATATCAGCACGCTGGCGACGCGTCCCGCCTGGCGGCGGCGCGGCATCGCCGAATTGATGCTGATCGCGCTGACGGAACGCGCGGCGGAAATGGGCGCGCGCGTGATGACGCTGGAAGTGCGCGCGTCGAACGCGGACGCGCAGGCGCTGTATCACAAATATCGTTTTGAGATCGTCGGGCGGCGCGGGCAGTATTACAGCGACAACGGCGAGGACGCGTTGATAATGACCACGCCGCCGATTGCATCGGCAGAGTACCAGCGATTTTTCCAAGCGCGGAAAACTGAAACACTCGCGCGTCTGGCGATAGGTGATTGGGTGATTGGGTGAGTGGGTGATTGCCCAATCACTGACTACTGAATACTGAACACTTTACTGATTACTGACCCAGGAGGATTCAATGGTAAGCAAAGAATTGCTCGACATTTTGCGTTGTCCCGCGTGCGTGCGTAACGGACCCGAGGCGGGCTTGCTTGATTTTGTGAAAGAGACCTGGTTGGTTTGCCGCGATTGCGGGCGCAAGTATCCGGTCAAGAACGATATTCCGGTGATGCTGATCGAAGAGGGCGACAAGTACGTGAGTACGCCGGTGGAGCAACTAGGCGCGCCGGGGTAAATTGAAAGCTAAAAGTTCAAAGTCAAAAGTTCAAAGTTCGAGGTTCAAGGTTGACTCCAATCAACAGTGAACTTTGAACCTCGAACCTTGAACGGTCCAACGATGATCCAACGCTTTGTGACGCTGTGCGCGCTTGCGCTCATCTTGCTTGCCGCGCCTGCGGCGGCGGACAGTCCGACCTTGATCGTGTCGGAATTCACAAATAACTTTCGCAAGAATTTGCTCTTTCGGGTTGAGGCGCAGAGCGCCAGCGCGCCGATCACGCGCGTCGAATTGCTCGTGCAGATCGAAGGCGCGCCGTCGCGCAGCCGGTTGGCGGCGGCGTTTGTGCCGGGCGCGCAGGTGCGCGCGGCGTATGAATGGAATTTGGCGCGCGATTATTTGCCGCCCGGCGCGCGCGGACAATTCTGGTGGGAGATTCAAGATCGCGCCGGCAATCAGGTTCACTCGCCGCCGCAAACGTTTCGCGTCGAAGATCAAACGCGCGCGTGGAAACGCGTCGCCAACGATAAACTTGCCGTGCATTGGTACGCCGGAAGCGATCGGATCATCACGTTCGATCCGCGCGCGGCTTTTTTCTCGTTTGGCGCGAGCGTCGGGTTTGGGTGTGTCGCGCTGATCGCGAGCGCGCTGGCGTGGCTGATGCGGCGTCGGCGCGCGTGGCTGATCGTGTGTTCGGTCGTCGCGCTGAGCGCGGGCGGATCGGCGTATCGTTTCGCGGACGAATTGCCGCGCGCTGCGCGTCCGGCGAATTTTGGGCAGGCGTTGTTGGAGCATGGACTCTACTCGCTCGAATTCCTCGAACGCGATACCGGGATCGCCATCGAACGGCAGATTCAACTCTACGTCTACGGCGACCGCGACGATTTCTTCGCCGCGTTGGAGCCGGGCGCAAAAGAGTGGACGGGCGGACGCGCGTTTCCGTCGTCCAACGTCATTCTGATTGACATCGCGCCGGATAGTTTGGAATGGGGCAAGCGCGCGGTGGCGCACGAGATCACGCACCTGGTCATTCATCAAAAAATTCGCAGTCCGCTGGGCGAGTTGTCGTTGCCGCCCTTGATTGACGAAGGACTCGCGGTGTACTACGAATCGCCGGGCGCGCCGGAGCCGCAATTCGCGGCGTCGCTCCAGCGCGCGATTCGAGACGATACGCTTATTTCTTTGCGCGCGCTCACGCGCGCGTTTTCCGCCGATCCGCAAATCGCCAATCTGTCGTACGCGCAAAGTTACAGCGTGGTGGATTTCATCTTGCGCCGGTACGGACGCGATAAAATGACGCAATTGTTGCAGGCGTTCAAACAAGGTGGATTCTACGACGATATTTTGATCCAGGTGCTTGGCGCGGACTTGGACGATTTGGAAGCGGCGTGGCGCAAAGAGATCGGCGCGAAACCGCGCGCACTGCCGACGCGCGCGCGCGAAACGCCGACGCCGTTCCCGACCTTCAGTCTTTCGACGGACGCGACGCCGACGCGGGGGCGGTAGGAATGTGATTTTGGCAGATCAACACGACCGTAGACCGCTGACCGACGACCGTGCAAAATCGTCGCCGGCCGTATTTTTACAGGAGTAACGAAATGAAACGCTTTTTGATATTCGCGATTTTGTCGCTCGGGGTGATCTTGTCGGTCGCGCCAGCGGCGGCGCAGGAGCCGATCACGATCGCGGCGAGTCAATTCACCGGAAACTTTCGGAAGAATTTGACGTTTCAAGTGGAAGCGCAAAGCAGCGCGAACATCACGCAAGTGGAATTGCTGATGGAATTCGACGGTAATCCCGGCAATTTTCGCGCCGCCGCGAAATTCGATCCGGGCAAGCAAGTCCGCGCGGTTTACGATTGGAACCTGGAGCAAAAATATTTGCCGCCCGGCGTCGCGGGTAAATTCTGGTGGGAGATCGCCGACAGCGCGGGCAACAAAAAATCGAGCGACAAAAAGTCGTTCCGCGTCGAGGACAATCGCGTCAAGTGGCAAATGCTTGCCGAATCGCGCTTTGCGCTGTATTGGTCCGGCGGTGACGCCGCGTTCGGCAAGGCGATCTTCGAGCGCGCGGTGCGCGCGATGGATGCGTTGCAAAAAGATACCGGCGTTACTATCGAGCATCAACTTCAAATTTTTCTGTACGACAAGCGCGCGGATTTTCTGGGCGCGCTTGAGCCCGTCGTCAACGATTGGGTCGGCGGGCGCGCGTATACCGAGCATGGCATCACACTGATCAACGTCAGCGCGAATAATTTGTCGTATGGCTTGGTTGCCACACCGCACGAACTCACGCATCTGATCATCCATCGAATGTTGGGTGACATTGGCAGGGCGGGTTTTCCGCGCTGGGTAGACGAGGGATTGGCGATGTATTACGAATTCGTGCCGCCCGCGCTCGAACCCGAGTACGAAACGCTGCTCAAGCGCGCGATTCAAAACGATACGTTGCTGCCGCTTCGTACGCTCAGCGGAAATTTTGCGACGGACGCGCGCCAGGCATCGCTTTCATACGCGCAAAGTTTCAGCGTGATTGATTTTATCTATCGTCGTTACGGCAAGGACAAGATGACCCAGGTCTTGCTGGAGTTCAAACAAGGGAATGGCGCGGACGCGGTGTTTCGCAAGGTTCTTGGCGCGGACACCGAAGGATTGGAAGCCGCGTGGCGGCAAGACGTTGGCGCGAAACCGCGCGTGATTCCGACGCGTTCGTCCGCCGCGCCAACGCCGTTTCCGACGTTTGGGCTTTCGACGGACGCCACATCAACACCCGCGCCGCGCGCGCCCACGACGATAGCGAGCGCGGCAACACCCGCGCCCGCGCCGACTAGCGCGCCACGCGCGTCCGGCAACCCGATTTCGCAATTGTGCGGCGGCGCGTTCGGCGCGATCGCGCTGGGCGTTCTCGTTCCCGTGTTGTATCGGCGGCGCGGCGCGCGCTGATCCGCGAATAACGCGAATCACGCGAATAAAAGATTAGCTGTCGTGTCCAATGACATCGTAGACAAAAAAGTATGATGACATCGTAGACATTTTGCTAGACGGGTCAGGTCAAAGTGCGTAGTTAACATCGCGCTATTGGGATGTCGCGTCTATACTGCTTCCGTA
>VGOB01000209.1 GCA_016865935.1 Chloroflexota bacterium
ACCGGTGTGCCCATTACGCCCCGAGTTTCGCCGTTCGCATCGCCGTCGCAAAGTGTGTACGATGTCGTGGGACTCCACCAAGTTAACGAGATCAAAAAAATGAGTACGATGTTATGGAACACGACACGTAACCGTTTTGTTCGATCGCGCGCTCGAGCCGAACGCGACGGACGTGCACGCGCTTTTCCTTGCCCTGCGTGACAGTGTGGCGCGCGCGCTAAAGTGACAAGTGGCGTGGGACAAATTTGCAAATTTGTCCTGCCTTGTCAAAGGAGAATTGTCGCCATGAAAAACCAAATGCTGAGTTTCGTCCGCCAGATCGCGCAACCCAGCCTCTGGGCGTATGGCTTGTTCTGGTCGTGGAACATTATCTTCGTCGCGTTTATGCTGCTGGGTTTCGCGCCGCGCTTGTTGCCTGAATTGCTCACCGCCGTCAGCACCGGGACGATCCCGGCGATCTTCTTGATTTTCGCGATTGTGCTGACCGCGATTCCGGTCGCGGCGGTTATCCTGGGTTTGACCTTGCTCCGGCGCTCACCGGCGCACCTGGTCGCGCTCCTCTACGCCGTCGAAGGTCCGCTGATGTTCATGCTGGCGATTCGATTCTTTCTCATCCGCGAGGCAACGGCAATCATCGTGCTCGCGATGACGGTCGCGAGTTTGGGTCTCTTGACGCTGTTGTGGCAATTGCTCGATCGTCGCATTGACGCGCGTGGCGCGGGGCTGACGATTTTGCGCGCGGTGGGCTTGACTCTCTTTCTGCTGGTCGTGCTGTACGGCAGCGTCTGGTTGGCGTTCTACACGGTGCCGCTCACCGCGCAAATAGTGAACGCGCTCGGCGAAATGGCGCGCGGGCTGTGGAATGTGATTCTCGCGTTCAGGTTCCCCGATTTATCGCGGATTCAATGGGGCTTTGTGCCGTTCACCGTGCTGGGTGTGGTGCTGATGGCGTACACCGCGACGCTCTTCATCGGCGCGCCAATTGCCGTGCCGGTGATCGCGCTGTGGGCGTGGCGAAAGGGCGCGCGCGTTTTTAGCGCGCGGTATGGCGTGCTGCGTGCGCTCGCGCTCGTCGCGGTCGTCGTGATCGTCTTCGCGGCATTGCTGGTTTGGAGCAATCAGCAGCCGCAGCGCGCCGCGTTCGTCCTGTTGAAAACTCCGCCGACAAGCCCAGCCGAGGCGCAGGCGTTGCGTAACCAAGAGGGCGCGCTGCGCGACGGATTGCTCAACGCGTATCTCGCGCCGTTTCGCTATTTGAGTTCGGTGGGCGAAGTGCAAGGCCTCGCCGAATTGTATCGTTGGACGTGGCGGCTTTCACCCGACCAAGTCGCGGGAGTAACGCAATTGCACGATGTGGTGGCGCGCCCCTTGCTGTACGAACCGGTCAACGCGCCAAAGCCCGACGATCGCGATGGGCGCGCGTTCCGCGAAGAGCCGGTGGAAGCCGCGAGATTGTACAAGACCTATTTCGATCAGACGATTCTCGACGGCGAACGCGAAACGATTGTCAACGCCGTGCGCTCGACCTGGCAATTCAGTCAGGCGGAAGCCGCGTGGCAAGCGGTGGATGATCGCCGCGTGCATCTCGCGCGGCAAGAAGTGATGATCAAGGAAAATGGCGATTGGGCGGAAGTCGAACTGTACGAGGTCTATCAGAACCAGACCGATCAAATGCAAGAAGTCGTTTATTACTTTTCGCTGCCCGAGTCGGCGGTCGTGACCGGCTTGTGGCTCGGTACCAGCGCGGATCGCGCGGCGCGTTTGGTGTACCACGTTTCGCCGCGCGGCGCGGCGCAGGCGCTCTATCGCAACGAGATCAGGCGCTGGCAGGATCCCGCGCTGGTCGAACAAATCGGTCCGCGCCAGTATCGTTTGCGCGCGTTCCCGGTTGATGGGCGACGCTGGCAGCAGGATCCTTTGACTGGTCGCGCGACGGTGGGCGCTGGTCCGCCCTTGCACCTCTGGCTCACGTATCGTGTGCTCGCGCGCGATAATGCGTGGATGCTGCCGCGCCTCGCCGAAAAACGTAACGTCTTTTGGGACGCCGCGACGGTGCGTGTAGTGAATGGAAAGACGACGCAAGCGAGCGCGCACGATTGGTTGCCCGCGTCCATTGTCGCAACAACCACGATCAAGCCGGTCGCGCATCGCGTTGAATTTCCAAACGGGCAAACGATTGTCGCGCGTCCCGTGTCGGCGAGTGAGTTGCCGAAACTCACCGGCAATCTTCGCCTTGCGGTCGTGCTCGATCGGTCGCGTAGTATGAGCAAGTTTGCGGCGGAAGTGAAGACGACGCTCGCGCGATTCTCGCAGATCGCGGGTGCAACAACAGATGTCTATCTCACTTCGTCGTTGTATCGCGGCGAAGCGCCGACGCGCGTCGCGCTGGCGCAACTCAATCTCGACAACATTCAGTACTTGGGTGGGCAAAATGCGGGCGAACTGCTCGCGCAATTTGATCAACTCCGCGCGGATCAAAAATACGACGCGATTTTGGTCGTCACCGATGGCTCGGGTTACGAACTGGGCGCGAGCAGCGTCAAGGTTCCGATTCCCGATGCGCCGGTCTGGATGATTCATCTTGGCGGCAACTTGCCGCTCGGCTACGACGACGCGACGCTCGCGGCGATCCAGGCAAGCGGCGGCGGCGTGACCGGCAACATCGAAGACGCGCTGAATCGGCTTGCGGTTGCGCGCCATCCGCGCGTGCTCGCGTCGACGGGTGCACTCGCAGACGCGACGCCGGAGTGGGTGGATGGTTATGCGTGGTTCACGTACTCGACCCAGGTCGCGGGCACATCCGGCGGCGCCGTCGCGCCGGATGCGATCAGTGACGACTTTGGCGCGTTCGCCGCGCGCGCGCTGATTCTGGGCGAAACGCAGTGCCAACGCAAGATGTTGGGGCAATTGTCCACGCTCGATCAACTGCACGCGATTGCGGTCAAGCACAGCGTCGTCACGCCGTACTCGTCAATGATTGTGGTGGTCAACGCACAACAGGAGCAGCGGCTCAAACAACTTGAAGCGAGCGGTGATCGATTCGAGCGTGAAGTCGAGGAAGTTGGCAACACCGCGCCCGCGAACGCGTTTGCGGTGACCGGTGTGCCGGAGCCGGAAGAGTGGCTACTGCTCGCGCTTGCTGCAGCGGTGTTAGGCGGTTATCTTCGCCTGTCGCGGCGCGCAACTCGTTCCACGCGCGTTGGTTGAGCGAGGTGACTTTTGGATTTCGATTCTGCACTTCCTCCGCAAACGCCTTTGCCATGCCCCGCGCGCACGGCATCCGCGCGTCCAGTTCCGTTTGCGTTGTCGCTTGTGGCGCGCGCCGCGCGTCCGCGCTTGCCTGCCCATCGGACGTGCCGCTTGACAAACATACGCCAATGGCGTATAACCATTCATGATCGGTTGAAAAGGGCCCTATCATGGTCATCATCGAAACTTCGGTTTTCACGCGCATGTCCAAGAGCTGCTATCCGACGAAGATTATCGCGCGTTGCAGACCGCATTGGCAAATCGCCCGAATGTTGGATCGGTCATCATGGGCCGTGGCGGTCTGCGTAAACTGCGGTGGGCAACCAAAGACAAAGGGAAACGCGGCGGTTCGCGCGTCATTTACTATTGGGCGGTCTCGCAAGAGCAGATATTGATGTTGCTCATCTACAGCAAAAGCGAGCAAGAGGACTTGACGCGTGATCAACTGAAAACCTTGAAGAGAGTCGTCGAGGAGGAATATCCGTGAAAGAAGAACTGTTCAAAGAACTTGTCGCGAGCGTGCGCGAAGGTGGAGCGATTTTGCGCGGCGAAACCGCGCCCGCGCGCAGGTTTGTGGTAGATAAAACTGATGTGAAACGAATCCGCGTGAACTATCGGCTGTCGCAAGGGCAATTTGCCGCGATGCTGGGAATCAGCGTCGCGACTTTGCAGAATTGGGAGCAGGGGCGTCGAGCACCGAAAGGTGCGGCACGCGTTTTGCTACAAGTCGCTGCCAAACATCCTGAGACAGTTTGGGATGTGGTTAAACCCACAGTCGGTCAAAGCAAGGTGAGATTAGGGACACGAATGGCGCGCACGGCGCGCTCAAGGAAGATATTGCAAGTCTGACGCACGACAGTCGCGTCAAAAATCTTTGGGCTCTGTTCAATTGGAAATCACTGGGCTACAGCTGAAAGCATAGCCCAACGGCTTAAAGTCTAATGAACCGACGCGTAGCGGGATTGGGTTCGATGATATCCCTGCATCGGAGTACGATGCGAGCGCGTTGTGGCATTGCATCGAGCAAGTCACACAAGGCACGTTGCTTCTGACGGGAAAGGGTCCCGTCCCAATGATTCGACTCCTTCGTTCCTCAGGATGACATTATTCACTTGGCACAACCGAGTTGCGACCAGCGCAGCCGCAACTCGGTTGTCGTAATAGGCAAATCATGCGCAGACTCATCATCGGCGATATTCACGGCTGTTGGATCGAACTGCAAGAACTCCTCGACAAAGCAGGACTAGCGGATGGAGATGAAATCATCGCGATCGGCGATTTCGTTGATCGAGGACCTGATTCACCGCGCGTGTTGGATTTCTTTCGCGCGCAACCGAACGCGCGGGCGATTCAAGGCAACCACGAGCGCAAGCATGTTCGCTCCTCGCGCGGCGAAGTGAAAGCCGCGTTGTCGCAACGCATCACGCGCCAACAACTTGGCGATGCCTACCTCGCCGCGCTCGCGTTCTTTGAATCATTGCCGCTCTATCTCGAATTTCCCGAAGCAAATATCGTGCACGGCTATTGGGAACCAGGGTTGCTCATCACGCAACAACGCGAGACGGTGCTGGCGGGCACGATGGGCGGCGAGAAACACCTACGCGAGAACTATGATCGTCCGTGGTATGAACTCTACGATGGCGAGAAACCGATCATCGTCGGTCATCACGATTATGTGCGGCATCGTCAGCCGTTTGTCTATCGCAACCGCGTCTTTGGAATTGACACCAGTTGTTGTCACGGCGGCGCGCTGACAGGAATTATCCTGCCTGATTTTCGATTCGTCTCTATCTCCAGTCGCGCCGATTACTGGCGCGAGATGCGAAATGCTTTCAGACCCATCAGACAAGAACGCGAACCGATTGTTTGGGATGAAGAAGACGACCAAGTGCTTGCGCTGACGCGTGACCATATCGCGCGTGAGCACGAAAGAATACTGGGACAATTACGCCAGAAGACCGCGTTTGATGAATTATCATCACGCGAACAGGGCAAGGTCTACGCGGAATTCATCAGGGCGCGATTTGCGCTGCAGGCATTGCTTCTACACCTGGCGCGCCGCGGTGAGTTGAGCAAAGACAGGATGCGACGCGTTTTGCGAACCCCAGATCGCGCACGAAGAATCGCCGCAGACTGGGGAGTGAATGACGAAGATGATATCGTAGAAGGCGGGTGAGTGTGTTTTACCACGAAAATCGAACTTGACACTTTCGATTTTCGTGGTATCATTTGGCTGTGATTAAGAGACCTGCTATCGAGAAGGCAATTCGAGACGGGCTAGAGCGTAGCCGCGTCGTCGCCTTGATCGGCCCGCGTCAATGCGGGAAAACGACGCTCGCCCGCGAATTTGTTCCTTTCGATTCGCTCAACTATTTTGACCTCGAGGATCCGATCAGTCTCGCGCGACTCGATGAGCCAATGACCGCGCTCCGCGATCTGCGCGGACTCGTCGTCATTGACGAAATTCAACGCAAGCCCGAGCTCTTCCCCATTCTACGCGTCCTGGCAGATCGAACGCCACTGCCTGCAAAATTTCTTATTCTCGGCAGCGCATCGCCTGAGTTGATACGGCGGTCTTCCGAATCTTTGGCAGGACGAATCGAGACCATTTCGATGAGTGGATTCGGACTCGCCGAGGTTGGCGCCAGCGCGATCACACAGCATTGGTTGCGCGGCGGATTCCCGTTGTCTTTTCTTGCGCCGTCGGAGCAAGCCAGTTCCGTGTGGCGCAAGGATTTCGTGCAGACGTTTTTGGAGCGCGACTTGCCCCAACTAGGAGTTCGCCTATCGGTGACGACGATGCTGCGCTTTTGGACGATGCTAGCGCACTATCACGGGCAAATCTGGAATGCGGCAGAACCCGCGCGCTCGCTCGGCGTGAGCGAACCCACTATCCGCCGTTACCTCGATTTGCTGGAGGGTCTGTTTCTCGTTCGTCAACTCTCGCCCTGGCACACGAATCTCAAAAAACGTCAGGTCAAATCGCCGAAGATTTATTTCCGCGACTCAGGATTGCTTCACCATTTGCTGGGTATTCGTTCTGGATTGGAATTAGAATCGCACCCCAAACTTGGCGCATCCTGGGAAGGGTATGCCATCGAAGAAGTCTTCAAAGTAGTCCAGCCCGACCAAGTCTACTTTTGGGCGACGCACAATGGCGCCGAGTTGGATCTGTTCATCATCAAGAACGGGCGCAAGTTCGGCGTCGAGTGCAAACGTGTGGACGCGCCGCGTCTCACTGCTTCGATGCGAATCGCGTCAGAGGATTTGCAACTCGATCATCTCGCGGTGATCTATCCTGGTGATCGCCGCTATCCCCTGGCCGATCGCATCACGGCGGTGCCTTTGCAGGCGCTTGCCAGCCCAGACGAATCTCTGCTCTTTCCTTCCTTCGACTCCGCTACGCTCCGCTCAGGATAAGAACTCAAAGCGACCAGATCAGAAACGATCTGGTCGCTTTTCGATTGTGCATACTCGATTGGATTGTCCCAGTTCTCATTCCACAACGATCAACTCGTTCAAACGGGGTTTGCAGTACTCCGCACCTCCTGTCTTGATGAGCAGATTGGGAAGAATGATCGCTTCGCCCTCGCCATGCGTATGCCCACATAGCACAGTCAATCGGCATTCGGGATGCGCGCGCATAATCGCGACGAGAACGTCGCCGACGGCGCTGCAGGCAAAGTGCGGCAGAAAATCATCGTCGGAAATTCTTCCCTCGAACCAACACGCTTCTTTGAATGGCGGCACGTGTGTCAGGAGAATCAGGTTCGGAAAACGCGCGACCGCAGAAAGCAATTCGCGCTTGAGATAACGCGCGGCTTCATCGCCGAGTTCGCTCAATTTGGGGCGATGATCTTCGTTTCGGCCATTATGCCCCAGCGATAGCTGGAGCGAGATATGCTTTCGGTTTTGGCTTGGACCGTTTTTGAGCGGGCCAGCCCGGGAGATCCACTCGCTCCAAGACCCAGTC
>VGOB01000210.1 GCA_016865935.1 Chloroflexota bacterium
ATGATCGCGTGTCGGGAAAAATGCAAATGCCCAGTCTGGCAGACCTGATTACCCAGCAAGCTGCGCAGCGTCAATTGGGTGCATCGTGGCAACCGCAGGCGGCTCCCCCTACTTATTGAAATGATGCCAAATTTTTAATCGCGGCATCCTGCCATCGCGGGACGTTCGATGACCGCAGACAGCGCCTCGGACAAGGTGGGATGCGCGTGAACGGAACGCATAATTTCGCGCAGCGTCAATGCTTGATTGCGCGCCAGCACGTACTCCGGCAAGAGTTCCGTCACTTCGGGACCGACCATGTGGACGCCCAGGATTTCGCCGTACGGGGCGGCGGACACCACTTTGACGAACCCGGCGACTTCGCCCAATCCCAACGCCTTGCCGTTGGCTTGAAATGGAAATTTGTTGATCTGAACCTGATAACCCGCCGCGCACGCCTGCTTGTCCGTCAGCCCCATCGAGGCGACTTGCGGACGACAATAAGTACAGCGCGGCATCGCCGAATAATCCAGTGTGTTCGTTTCTATGCCCGCAATGCGTTCCGCCGCGACGACTCCTTGCGCGGACGCGACGTGCGCCAGCATCAACTTGGCGGTCACATCACCGATCGCGTAGATGTTCGGCACGTTGGTTCGCATCTGATCGTCAATCGTGATCGCGCCGCGTTCGGTCTGGATGCCCACGCGCTCCAAGCCAAGGTTCTCGCTGTTCGGCACAAACCCAATTGCCACCATCGCGATTTCGGCTGCGATCGTTTGCCCGCCGGCTTTCACCGCGACTCCTTGCGCGGTTTGGGTGATGGATTCGACGCGCGCGTTGGTGAGCAACTTGACACCGCGCTTGATAAATTCTCCGGCGACTTGGACGCTAATCTCTTCGTCTTCCAAAGGCAAGACAGTCGGCATCATCTCGACGATCGTCACCTGACTGCCGTAGGCGCGAAAGACGTGTCCCAGTTCCATGCCGATGGGTCCTGCGCCGATGATGACGATGGATTGCGGCGCGCGCCGCAAAAAAATCGCTTCGCGATAGGTGATGATTTTTTGGTGATCAATTTCCACGCCGGGGATGCCGCGCGCGCGTGCGCCCGTTGCGATAATCACATTCTTGGTGTCCAGCGTGCCCTCGAATTTCTGACCGTTGACGAGCGGCGTGTCCGGCGCGGCAGTCACTTGGATCTGTGTTGCGCTACGCAATGTGCCGACTCCCTGGAATACGTCAATCTTGTTGCTCTTCATCAGAAACTGGACGCCCTTGTTCAGTTGCTGGCTCACCAGGCGACTGCGCTGAAAAGCCGTTTCGTAATTCAGCTGGAGATTTTCGAACGAGAACCCAAATTCGTCGCCGCGTTGCAGCAACTCGGCAATCTCGGCATTGCGGAGCAACGCCTTGCTGGGAATACAGCCGACATTCAGGCACACCCCGCCCAGAAACTCACGCTCGATCACTGCTGTTTTCATTCCCAGTTTAGCCGCGCGAATCGCCGCCTCATATCCGCCCGGTCCCCCGCCGATGACGGTGAGATCGTATTGAGTATCAATCATTCTGCCCTCACAATTTTCGTAGGGGCGACTTTGGTCGCCCCGGATTTGTGCGACAGTTTATCACCGTGCGCCCGATTGGTCAAGCGAAAAAAATCGGCGAGGCACTTGACCTCGCCGATGGCTTGCCTATTCTTCTATGCGCGCGCCTACTTCGCGTAAATATTTTTCCATCCGCGCGACAAATTTTTCGGCATCCTCGATTTTGTCGTTGGCGAAATCAGCCATCGGGACAAAGCCGCGTTCGTAATCGCTCAGTTCGCGCGATTCGCGCACGCGCACGTAAATAGCGTTGTATTCCAGTTCGATCAGTTTGGTCTTGACGAAAAATTGTCCAAAAGCCGACTGAACGCCTGAATGTTTCGCGCGTTTGATCCGTTTTAATCCCAGCACGGCGGTGGCGGCGTAGAAGACGGCGTAGTACGCGCGCGAGAGGGCTTGGCGGTATTTGCCTTCACGCTGCAGAATCCGCGCTGCCTCTAGTTCATCGCGGCTGTTGGCAATGTCTTGGCGGATCGCTTCGCGAGTGGTCTCGTCCATAAACTGGTGCCTTCTTTGGAAACGTTCTGCAAAAAGAACGAGCGCGACTGGCGCATGCGGCGATAGAGCGAAGGTCCGATCACCTTGGGCGAGAGGAGTGTGTTGTATTCGAGTGAGATGGGAGAAGTGAGCGTAGCGATTCGATCTTGCAGACGCCAATCATCGCTTTTGACCAACACAAATACATCTAAATCGGATTCGGCATCAAAGTCACCGCGCGCTTTGGAGCCGAACAACACAACGCGGACAATTTGATCCGCGTACTTGTCGTGCAATTGTGCGACAAAGCGGTCCAGCGCCGCGCGTTCGTTTTTGGTCAAATGCCGCAAAGTGTTCTTACGCATTGTTTTCACCAAGACAATTATACCACTATTCCGCCGAAAATTGTAAAGCGGCAAAGGACTTTTTCCTCTGCCGCCTCATTCCGATCCAGATTGAGCTAGAACTTGCGGAACCGGCTCGCCGGAGCGTTGCACAGCGGACACTTGTCCGGCGCCGCGCCTTCGACCGTCCAGCCGCACACTTCGCAGACGAAAATCGCGCTCAGGTCGAAATCTTTTTTCGCGCTGGCGGATTCTTTCGCGCGGGTGTACAATGCCGCGTGAACTTTTTCCGCTTCGAACGCGCGCTGCATCGTCACCGCCGCGGCTTTTTCTTCTTGTGCCTGCGCCGCCGCCATGTACGCCGGATACATTTCGTTTACTTCGAACGTCTCGCCGCCGATCGCGGCTTCGAGATTCTTGACCGTGTCACCGGTGCCGCCGAGCGCGCGCAAATGCGCGGTCGCGTGCATCTGCTCGGCGAAGGACGCGGCGCGGAACAAGCGCGCGACATTCGCGAGACCTTCGCGTTCGGCAACATCGGCAAATGCCAAGTACTTGATGTGCGCCTGGCTTTCGCCGGCGAACGCGGCAGACAAATTGGCTTTCGTCATTTCTTTCATCTTTGATTCTCCTTGGGTGAATGGTTTTCTATCGTCCGCGGCGCCTCGCGCACGCCGGGCAGATTCCATAGTAGGCGATCCGCGCCCCTTGAATCTGATAACCGGAACGACGCGCCACGTGTTGACTCACGGATTTGAGCGCGGTGTCTTCGAAATCCGAAATCCGATGGCATTGCGTACAGATCAAATTCGCGTGCGGCGCTGTGATCGCATCGTAATGCTTTTGTCCATCGCCGGCGTTGCCCAACTCGTACACCAACCCCAGTGCCGCCAACGTGTTGAGCGTGCTGTACACCGTTGCCAGACTGAGCGTTGGAAACTCGGCGCGCAGCTGGGTGTGGAGTTGGACGGCTGTTGGATGCGTGTTGCTGGTCACCAAAGTGCGACAAATCGCCAAACGCTGGTGAGTCAGACGCAAGCCCGACTGGCGCAAACCATTTGCAAGTACTTGTACGCGATCACTCGCCATCAAGATAATTCCTAATTCAAAATCGCTCTGATTATACGAACGTCATCCAGAATGTCGAAGCAGAAGGATGCTCACACGCGGCTGTTCCGGTTCAGCGGCGGCGAAACGTCGTCCGCTGAACCGGTTATTCGCCGATCGTTTTTTTGTTGCCCTGTGTGATGGGTTAGGCGAGATCGAACCGATCCAGGTTCATAACTTTGTTCCACACGGCGATAAAGGCGTGCACGAACTTGGCTTGCGAGTCCTTGCATCCATAGACTTCCGCCAGCGCCCTGAGTTGGGCGTTAGAACCGAAGATCAGATCGACCCGCGTGGCAGTCCATTTGACTTTGCCCGTCGTGCGATCGCGCCCTTCGAACACGTCCTTGTCTTCCGAGGTTGCCTTCCACTCGGTGCTCATATCGAGCAGGTTCACGAAAAAGTCGTTGGTCAGCGACTCGGGTTGCTTGGTGAAGACGCCGTGCTGAGACTTTGCAAAGTTCGCGTTCAAGACGCGCAGACCGCCAACGAGAACCGTCAGCTCCGGCGCGGTCAGCGTCAGCAATTGCGCCTTGTCAATCAGCAGTTCCTCCGCCGATACCGCGTAGCGTGCTTTCTGGAAGTTGCGAAAACCATCTGCGATCGGTTCGAGTACGGCGAACGACTGCACATCGGTTTGCTCTTGCGAAGCGTCCATTCGTCCCGGCGTAAAGGGAACCGTCACTTTGTGACCGGCATTTTTCGCGGCTTGCTCGACACCGGCGCAACCCGCCAGAACGATCAGATCAGCGAGCGAAACTTTTTTGCCGCCGGACTGGGCTTTGTTGAACGATTTCTGGATGCGCTCCAAAGTCTTGAGCACCTTCGCTAGTTGAGCGGGTTGATTGACTTCCCAGTCCTTCTGCGGCGCGAGGCGAATCCGTGCGCCGTTCGCGCCGCCGCGTTTGTCGGAGCCACGGAAGGTGGACGCCGATGCCCACGCCGTCGAAACCAGTTCCGACACAGACAAACCCGAACCCAGGATCTCTTTTTTGAGGGATGCAATGTCCTGTTTGTTGATCAGTTTGTGATTGACAACAGGAATCGGGTCTTGCCAGATGAGTTCCTCTTTGGGAACTTCGGGACCGAGATAGCGCGTCCTGGGTCCCATATCGCGATGCGTCAGCTTGAACCAGGCGCGCGCGAACGCGTCCGCGAATTGATCCGGATGTTCCATAAAGCGCCGGGAGATTTTTTCGTAGGCAGGATCGAAGCGCAACGCGAGGTCGGTGGTCAGCATCGTCGGCGCGTGACGCTTGGATGGATCGTGAGCATCCGGCACGGTACCGGCGCCTGCGTCACCCCTCGGTTTCCACTGATGCGCGCCTGCCGGACTCTTCGTCAGTTCCCATTCGTAGCCGAACAGGTTCCAGAAAAAGTTGTTGCTCCACTTGGTCGGCGTGGTAGTCCAGATGACTTCCAAGCCGCTGGTGATTGTGTCGCCGCCTTTGCCGGAGCCAAACGTACTCTTCCAGCCCAGACCTTGCTCCTCGATGCCAGCCGCTTCGGGTTCAGGTCCCACATGGGACGCAGGTCCGGCGCCGTGGGTCTTGCCGAAGGTGTGCCCGCCCGCGATGAGCGCGACCGTTTCTTCGTCGTTCATCGCCATACGCGCGAAGGTCTCGCGGATGTCCTTGGCTGCCGCGATCGGATCTGGGTTACCGTTCGGTCCTTCCGGGTTGACGTAGATCAAACCCATCTGCACTGCGGCGAGTGGATTCTCAAGATCGCGCTCGCCGGAATAACGCTTGTCACCACCGAGCCAGGTCTTCTCGGCGCCCCAATAGGTGTCCTGATCCGGCTCCCAAACGTCCTCGCGCCCGCCGCCGAAACCGAAGGTCTTGAAGCCCATCGTTTCCAGCGCGACATTGCCGGCGAGGATCATCAGATCAGCCCAGGAAGTTTTCCTGCCGTACTTTTGCTTGATCGGCCAGAGCAGGCGGCGCGCCTTGTCCAGACTAACATTGTCGGGCCAGCTGTTGAGCGGCGCGAAGCGTTGCTGCCCCCGGCCACCGCCGCCGCGCCCGTCACCAACGCGGTACGTGCCCGCGCTGTGCCACGCCATCCGGACGAACAACGGTCCATAGTGACCAAAGTCGGCGGGCCACCACTCTTGCGAGTCGGTCATCAGCGCCGCGAGATCTTTCTTCACCGCCGCCAGATCGAGACTCGTGAACTCTTTGGCGTAGTGAAAGTCCTCGCCCATCGGATTGGACTTGCTGGAATGTTGGTGCAAAATCTCGAGTTTCAACCGGTTGGGCCACCAGTCTTGGTTTGTCGTGCCTCCGCCGACGGGGTGTGTGTGAACCGGGCACTTGGTTTCTTCACTCATCGTACCTACTCCTTTCATTGGGTGATTTGTTGAACGTCGTCAATTTCATCATTTCATCGCCGATGGTCTTTCTCCTTTCGCGTGCTGATGCGGTTTCTATCCGGGTCAAGCGGCAGTCCCCCCTTACCCGTACTATGAAATAATTCTTACATAAGAGTCATTATTGATTGCATTATAGCGCATTCGCCCTGCCAAGTCAAGCCCCCCCTGAAGCAAAAACGGCAGGACGATCCCCTGCCGTTCTTTCGTTTTATCCGCTGATTGGGCGCAGACCTCCCTGTCACGATCCTTCCGGTCGTTTGAACGAATACCCCACGCCGTGCTCGGTCAAAATATATTTCGGGCTTGCCGGATCGTCCTCGATTTTATTGCGGAGATAACTGACGTAGACGCGCAAGTATTCCGTCTCGTTGCCGTACTCGGGTCCCCACACCTTGCGCAGCAAATCGGTGTGGAGCATCACGCGCCCGGCGTGCTGCACGAGTTGCGCGAGCAACTTGTATTCGGTCGGACCCATCTTGATGTCCTTGCCGCGCACGGTGACGCGCCGTTGCTGAAAATCCATCGTGAAATCGTCGCACGTGAACGGTGGACGCGCTTGTACTTCTTCGCTTGGCGCGGCGCGGCGCAACACGGCTTCGACGCGCGCGAGCAATTCATGAACGCTGAACGGCTTTTTGATGTAATCGTCCGCGCCGGAACGCAAGCCCTTGACGATATCCACGTCTTGATCTTTCGCGGTGAGCAAAATCACCGGCACCGACGAAAACTCGCGGATCTTTTGCAAGACATCGAACCCATCCATTCCCGGCAACATAATATCGAGAATGACGAGGTCAACGCCTTCCTTCTCGACCATCGCCAAACCGCTGGGACCATCGAGCGCGCTGATCACTTTGTACCGTTGCGCTTCCAAGTTTGAGCGCACCAACTTGACGAGATGTGGTTCATCGTCCACCACTAAAATTTTCGCGGGTCGCATAGTTTTCTCCTTGCCGAGGATCACTCTGCAGCAGAGATTATAACAGAGAAGAAAAAGCGCGTCAACGCAATGCGCGATGACTTGGAAAACGGGAGATTTGTCACTCGACTTTTGCAGTGACATAAAATCCTGAGTCTTCTGGCACATTGACAACCGAATATTCAAGCACTCTGGCATCTTCCGGGAAATCGCGTACAATGCAGAGGAGTAACATGCTGAGGGAGGTGTCCCATGTTTCCTCTGATC
>VGOB01000211.1 GCA_016865935.1 Chloroflexota bacterium
AATTGACGCCGCGCCAAAATTGCGCAAACGCGCCGGGGACGCGCGCGACCGCATCGTACGATTCCGCGCGCATCCCGTAAACCGTGATCTCGATTTCGATGCGCGGCGGGATGCGCGCGAATAAATCGGCGAGGCGCGGTGTGATGAGGCGCGCGTTCGTGAAGAGCAACACTTTCATTCCGAGTCGGCGCGCGAACAGGTACAGTTCCTCGAAATCGGGACGAAGCAGCGGCTCGCCACCGGTGAAGCGGACGCGCAAGCAACCGAGCGCGGCGGCTTGGGTCAAAATATCTTGCACTTGCGCGGTTGTCATTTCGCGCGCGCGCGCGTTCGCGTCGTTCGCGGGGAGATTGATGCAACAGTGGATACAATCGTTGTTGCACCGCTCGGTCAGCTCGACGTCGAGTTGCCCCAGGCGCGAGGAGATGGGGTGATGAAGTTGTTTGACGTGATGGATGTAGTCGGTCATCAATCTGGAATGGCACGCCGGGCGTAATGCCGGTGTGCTAGACGCGATCAGGTGTAGGCCGGGGCAGAAACGCGCTGGTAGGAAAATTCGTCTATCCCGGCGGTTTGGCGCGCGTGCTCGATGGTCAGACTGACAACTCGCCCGTCAGCATCCAGGTCGAGGTAGATGTTTTCGTTGAGTTCGCGCGTTTCGACCGGGGGACTAGTGGTGAATTCGATCAGCGTCGTATCGGTATCGGCAAAGTATTTGATGCGCATAGTTACTCCTTGAAATCGCGATCAAAGAACGCGTTATGCACGGTCTCGCCATCTTCGAGCAGAATGACGCGCAGCGCGCGGTCGTTCATTTCAGGAATGCGCGCCCAGCAGCGGATTCGTCCATCGGCTTGGCGCTCTTTTCGCAAGGGATGCTGGATGACGCGCACAATCCACGCGTCTTGGATGATCACCCGGTCTGGACGCCGGCGCGTGAACAGAAAGTACTGGGTGGCTTTCATCGTGATCGTCCGCCATTAATTTGATTCAAGATCGAATTGGTCAATCTGCGCCAGCGCGATGAGTGGTCCCGTGTTCGAGACGACGTTAGCCACGCGGCGCGCTCCACGCCTGGACGAGCGCAACCTGTTCCGCCCATTCATCCGGCGTGAGCCGGAAATAATCAATCCCTTTGCGCGCCAACAGAGAGACAAAGCCGCGCCGGGTCAATCCTAGCAGTTCCGCGGCTTTGCCGCCAGAGATGCGCCCTTCGAGAAACAATCCCAGCAAAATGTATTCGCGCGCGGTCTCGGCGGCTTGCGCGGGCGCGCCCAACCACGTCGCCAATTCGCGCGGAAGCGTAACGGGAAAAGTCAAGGTGTCAGCCATTGCCAGACCATCCTTTCTACCAACTTGATGATGATCATTCTATCGCACTCATTTCACGATTGCAACAAGGAAGGTTGTTGAATGTTGCACCGCTCGGTCAGTTCGAGGTCGAGTTGACCGAAGCGCGAGGAGATGGGGCGCGCGGGTTGTTTGACGCGCCGGATGTAAGCAGTCATCGAGCGGCAGAGACAGCCGCAACCGGCGTCTGCATCGCGGATGGTTCGGCGGGCGCGTCCGCGTCTGCCCACGGCGGATTGCCATCGTAGTACAACACATCCGGGTCAATGTCCGCGCCGTTGGGCCAGGTCAGCGTCTCCGAATCAGGGTCTACATAGACCGAGACAAATAGTTTGCGATTGCGGCGAATCGGTTCAAAGATGGGACCACGCAGGTAGGGATCGAGGTCTATTTCGCGCGCGGAGCCATCGGTAAAAACAACGTGGACCCGCAAATCGTCCAGCGGCTTGACGGCGCGCACGCACACGAGATCAGGATATTTTTCGTTCTGGACAAACATACAACCTCCCATCTATTCAAGCCCGTCAATCCATTCGAGCGTTTCTTGACGGCGCGCGCGTTCCCAATTCGCCAGCAGTTCCGCGCGATGCAATTCCGCCCATTCCACCGCCAGCCGATAGGTGCGGTTGGGCAATCGCCCGGCAATGACCCTACAATCTTGGATGGCACGCCAGGCGCGATGCTCGGCGTACCCGACGTGGAAATGCGGCGCGTGTTTGTCGTCAAAATACATCCGAATGACGAGTCCGTAGAATTTGCTGATCGCTGGCATAGTGATTCTCTTTTTCCTGCCGTCATTATATCACACGTGACAAGCGACGCGCAAATGACTATCAGCGTCAAAGGATGAAAACAATCCGTCGTCGGTCTTCGGTCCTCGGTCTTCCGTCATCCTTCATCCTTGCGCGCGATTCCGATACAACGCCGGGTCAATCGCCGCGAGCATCTTGTCCGCGTCGAGCGGCACGCCGAGAAAATCGCGGAGGCGCGCGACCGGCGCGGTTGGATTATCTATCAGATCGTTGTAATTGACAAATAGCGCGGGCAGATGTTTTTGTTTCATCAGCCACGCTTCGTACATCACGTACTCGGTTTTGTACGCGAGGATTTTCTCGCGCTCGCTCAACGGCGAATCTTCGCGCAACAACTTGAACTCGCCGCTCGACGCCAGGATTTCCGCGATGCGGCGGCGCATAAAAACGACGCGATAACTGAACTCAGGGGGCAAATGGCGTAACTGGTACGCGATGACCTTGACGGCTTTGCCGCGCGCGTCCGCGACCCAATCGGTCGTTTGCCCTTCTTTGCCCAATTCCATCGCGGCTTGAATCTCGTAATAGCCGCGCGGATTGCGCTCGTCCGCCGGGCGAAATTGTTCATCGCGCAAAACGGACAAACCGCCCGCCTCCAGCATTTGCATCATCAGCGAGGTGCCGGAGCGCGGATAGCCGGAGACGATGGTAATGAAGGTGTGTGTTGGTTCCATAATTTTCGTTCGTCGTTATTCGTCATTCATTGCGCGCCAGCATTGTCCCTGCCATCATTCGATTTGACAACGCCGCGGCATCGGGCGTATAATCGCACTAGATTAGTAACTTACTAGATGGAGTTTTCGACTATGCCAGCCGCAACCCTGACTAAACTAACCCGCAACGGACAGATCACTTTGCCCGCCCCGGCGCGGCGCGCGCTGCGCGTCGCCGAAGGCGACTATGTGGAGGTGCGCGTCACCGAAGACAGCATCGTCCTCACCCCCAAGAAACTGGTGGACCAGAGCCAGGCGTACTTCTGGTCGCCCGAATGGCAAACAGCGGAGCGTGAAGCGAGCGACGACATTGCCGCCGGGCGCGTCCACGCCGCGCGCGACGTCGAAGCACTCTTCGCCCAACTCGACAAGGCGCGGAAACGGAAACGCTGATGCGCCTGTTTTACACCGAACGTTTTCAACGCGCGTACGTCAACCTTGACGATGATCAAATCGCGTTGGTCAAAAAGGCGCTGCGCCTGCTCACATCTGAGCCGCGCCATCCAAGTCTGCGCGTCAGAAAAATGCAAGGGACGACGGACATCTGGGAAGCGCGCGCCAGCCGCTCGCTCCGTTTGACGTTCGAGCTGCGCGGCGATACGATTCTCCTGCGGAATGTCGGCGCGCACGATGAAACGCTCAAGCATCCATAAATCGGAAGGATGAAGGATGAGGGATGAAGGATGAAAGATGAAAACCCCTCGCGCAGTTTCTTCATCCTGCATCTTTCATCTTTCATCCTTTCCCCCGTTCCCCGCCCCCGCGCGTGCCAACGCGAAGGGCGAGGAGCGAGGGATCTTACCCCATCACACAACTCAAGTGCCCAGTTCTGCGAGATAAAAAGGTATCCGCAGGTATCCTAACTTGAGGATAAAACCGAGCAGTTGTCGCCGGAGAAACAATGTTGATTCTCACACCAGAAACCCTGCGAACCGGGTGAAGAAGCAACCATATTACCCTTACACGCTGTCAGCACCGCCTCCTCCGGCTTGTTCCGCACCAGGACAAGCAGTTCGGGCTTCACCCATTCTTTCTTTTGTTGTTCCATTGGTCTCACCTCCTTTCGGAAAGGATGAAGGATGAAGGATGAAGGATGAAGGATGAAGGATGAAGGATGAAGGATGAAGGATGAAAACATCGGTCTTTGGTCGTCCGTCATCGGTCATCCGTCGTCCGTCAATTTTACCAACTCACTCACAATCTTCCCACTCTTGTCAAACCGCATCGTATAGCACGGCACCTCCTGGACGATTTGTGCGAGCACGTCCAACTCTTTCTGCCACCATTCCGCCGTCACCATCGGACGGATCAGCGTGGCAAGCAAACGTCGCCAAATTTCCTTGCGATCGGTCAGCGGAACGATCTCATTATACTGACTCTGCTGCAAAAACAAAATCGCGCGCAGCGGCGCGGACGCAGACGAGACATCCGCCGTCGTCCCGTGGCTCCACGTGCCGTGGACGCGCCAGTCTCCTCCTGTCATTGCGAGGAGCGATTTGTGCGACGAAGCAATTTCCGAATCGCGAGTTGGGGATTGCTTCGCTTCGCTCGCAATGACAGAACGCGAGTCCCACTTGCGTATTACGTTACGATCATCGCAAAGAATTTCAACCTGTGGGGGCGTTTGATTAAACGCCCCTACGCGCGCCGCCTTCAACAACTCCATCGTCGTTGATTTCCCGGCTTCGGAATGACCGACGAAGACCAAGCCCTGTCCGTTGACGATGGCTGCCGCGGAATGAAGCAACACCGCGTTGCGATCCGCAAGCAACGGCGCGAGCCAGATTTGATCCGTCGGAAAAAGCGAAAGCGAATGCCAACCGTTTTCGCGGACGAGTTCCAAATCGCGCGGCAGACTGTAAATCGTCCCGTGCGTGTGGTCGGGATTGAACACCGCGACGCGGTGTAGGGGCGCGGTTTCCTCGCCCTCCACCGTAGGGCGGGATGACCCCGCCCCTACAACGTGATTCGGCGAAATGCCGCGATAAAACCAGGTATCGCCTTTGCGCGAGATCGCCCACGGCGCTTTGCGATACAATTCCTCGCCCAGGTCTTTGCCTTTCAAATCCGGCAACTCGAAATAATGGCGCAACGTCACATTGTCATCGCCGGGAGCGTCCACTGCGAACGACGCAAACTCGTCCTTGAATTTGAGCGCGTCGAAATCCACGTCGCTTTCGACGCGCACCGTGATCCCGGCAATGCGAAAATACCGGCGATGCTTCGCCTGCCATTCGGTTTTGAACGCGCGCGCCTCGTCCGCGACCGCGCACAGGTACGGGATGCGCGCGGAATAGCGTCCGGTTTCGAGATATGCGTACACCGCGCACCAGCGACAGTCCGCTCGTTTTTCGCAACTGCCGCAGTTTTCGCGCCACTCGTCGCCGCCGCGCACCTTGTCCGCGCACGACGGGATGAATTCCTCCCACGCCTCGCGGAATGTGCCGCGCCGCAAATCGTACCGCAGCGCCGGGTCTCTGATGAAACTGCACCACGTCATTTTGCCGTACGCGTCAATGTGAAAATCGCGCCGCCCGGCGATGCAACGCGCGAACAAACGATCGTCGGAATCAAAGGATGAACGCTCCGCGTGAAAGATGAAAGATGAAGAGGGAGAATTTTCATCCTTCATACTTCTGACTTCTGACTTTAATTCGTCCATTCGCTCGCCATACGCCGGATCCGGCTTGTCCAGATCGATCACGTCGCGCGGCGAAAGACGTTGCGCGGCGATCTCGCGATTTTTCTCCGGCGCGCCGGACGACGACAGGTACAGCCACGCCGCGCCGACGCGCTGATGCGGCGAAAGCGTTTTAGCGAGTTCCTGCATCTCATTCCACTGATGCCAATTCGCGCGCATCGGAATCAACTGGACGATGAAACCCGCGCCCGCCTCGCGCAAATAATTCATCCCGCGCAATGCCGCGTCAAATCCGCCGGGGTGACGCGTCACCGCGTCGTACACCTCCGCCGTCGCGCCGTAGAGCGCGATCATTTTCGTCCCTTTGCGTTTGAGCAATTGCGCGATCTCCGGCGTGATCAGCGTGCCGTTCGAGTTGAGCGTATAGCCGGTGGCTTGGCGCGTGAGGTAATCGAAAATCGCGGCGAAATCAGCGCGCAGCATCGGCTCGCCGCCGGAGATGCTCCACTTGCGCGTGCCAAGCGCGCGCGCATCGTCAGCAAGCGCGCGGATTTCGACGAAGGAAAGTTCGTCGGCTTGCTCGCGCGCGTTCGGCGCGAGCCACAGCCAACAGTGGCGGCAGACATTGTTGCAACGATACGTCAGGTCGAGATGGCCATGCAGGGGAAGACGCGGCAATTGGGTTGCCGGCGTCACGCGGGAATAGGCGGACACGATGCTCCTTTGATTGCGATCCGTTTGACGCGATTATACCACACGCGTCAAACAACGCGCAAGTGTGGCAACAAAAAAAACGTGATGCGCGCTTCACGTTTCACGCATCACGTTTATTGCCGTGCGGCGCGGCGGTCAATACACTTCATCGTGCTTGCCAATGTCAACCAACAAAATTTCCTCCTCGCCCGACGCGGGATTTTTGACAAACTCGAAAACGATCCGACAATCGTACTCTGCCGTACACGCCCACAAGCCCGCCAGTTCGCCTTTGAGTTTGTGCGTCTCCAGGCGCGGATCGAATGGATCGGCGGCAAGCCAGTCCAGCGCGTCGGCGATCCGCGCGCGCCACTGCGGATGTCGCCGCACGGTCTTTTTAAGCGCGCGCCCAAATGACGCGCCCCAGACCAGCGTTTTCATTCCAATACCGCCATCACCTCGCGCGCCGAACCACGCCGAACCCGATTCGCGCGATACTCGGCGCGCGTAGCGGCGGCGTGCGCGGCAATTTCCGCGCGACGGCGCGCGATGCGCGGCGCGCTTGCCCACTCGGACAATTTGTGGTCAATCACCCCTTCGAGCAATTGCCGCAACTCATCCGTCGTCATCTCGGCAACCGTTGTCCGCGCGCGCGGTCGTTTACGTGTAATCGTCATTGCCCGTCTCCTCTCCACACTCATTATACCATTTTCGGACGCGCTGACAAGCCCGGTAGCACCCCACCTAATCGTGGAGGCTAACACCACTTCTTGATCAACTCTTTCATCGCGTTAGACGGTCTGCCGCGGTGTGAAGGTGGCACCCAGCGCGCCGGCGGCACGTGATAAGTGAGCAACT
>VGOB01000212.1 GCA_016865935.1 Chloroflexota bacterium
GAAGCGTCCACCTTTGTGCACGTACTCGTCCCAATGTGCGTCCAGAATTTCGGCGAGGCGAATCATGACGGCAATATTACGCGCAATTCAAACACCCGCAATACAATGCGAAGCATTTCTGTTCAACTTATATTTCACGAACTAAAGATGCGTGGGGCATGGCATTTTGCCGTGCTTCCCGCATCTTTGATGCGGAAAACCAACCGGGTTTTCCGCAAACAAAAGCACCTATCGCCTGGCGCGCTTAACACGCGCGTCAAACGACAGGTGCTTTGACCTTCCGCAAGAAACATTCAGTTTGCTCTAGCCACATCCCGCGATCAGCCATCTTTTCGCCTTTCCTCCACAGCGAACCAAGACCAATCCAATACCCAGGGACAAAGCAAAATCTTACAAACCCGATTGTATCTCAATCGGCGAGAAATGCAAATTCGCGCGTTGTGGCGCGGTAGGGGCGAAGCATTTGCGCAAACCGACTGGCTCGACAAACACATCGCGGCAAATGCTTGCCCTTACGAATCCCGCGTCGTTCGCAAATTACTCTGCCCCGGCTCCGCAAATCGCAAGTACGTCTCCGTCGCGCGCGTCAAATCGGAATAATAGCCGCGATTGCCGGGCGGCAGGAGCGCCGCCATTTGAAACATAATCTCGTCAACGATTTGGCGACGCACCTGGCGCGTCACGCTTTGCCCATCCACGTTCACGTAAAACGGATTGCCAACCGCGATGTGAAAATCGGTGCGGCGCAGGCGCGGAAAATTTTGCTTGAACATTTCCAGCCCGTGTAACGCAATCGGCATCACCGGCGCGCCACTGCGCAGCGCGAGCGTCACGACGCCGGGATGCGCGCGCTGGAGTCGTCCATTGCCGCTCCGCGTCCCCTCCGGCGCGAGCGCCAGGATCGAACCCGCGTCGAGCGCGTCTAGCGCTTTGCGTAATGCCGCCACGTCCGCTTCGCCGCGGCGCAACGGAATCGCGCCGTAGAGCGTGAACAGCGGACCCAGGATGGGATGATCCCAGGTTTCGACTTTGCTAAAGCCCGCCAACGGGCGCGGTTGCAAATGCGTAAAGACGACCGGCACGTCGAGAAAATTGACGTGATTCGCGACCAGGATCAGCGGGCCGCGCTCCGGCACGCGCGCCAATTGCGCCGCATCAATCCGGCACAGCACGTGCGCCAGCCCTTTGATCGCGCGACTGACGACCCAGCCAGTGCGAGTCATCGCGCGTCCTCCTGAGATGCCACTGTCACGATTTCGATCTGGCGCGGCGCGAGTTCCAGCGTCAACTGTTTTCCTTCGACGCAGAGCGTCTCGCCGTCAATGTGCGCGGGCAAAACACCTTCCAGCGCGGTGACGACGACGCGGCGCGCTTGCGCGATCTGGACGGCGGGATCGCTCGCCTGGGTGCCTTGCAAAAATTTTGGAATGAGCGCGAGAATTTTCGCGCGGCTCACCTGGCGCGCGATCGTCAAATCGAACAAGCCGTCGTCGGTTTTGCCGTGCTCCGACATTTTGAACCCGCCGCCCAAGCGTCGCCCGTTCATCGTCGAGACCATCAGCGCGCGCTGCGTGATCGTCTGTCCGTCGAATTCGATTTTCACCAACGGCGCGCGATAGTACAGAAAAATCGTTTTCAGCGCGGCGACGATGTACGACGGAAAGCCGCTCAGTCGTTTCATCTTGACCGCGACGAAACCGACGACCGCGTCAAAGCCGATGCCGACGCCGTTGCCAAAGTATCGTCCCTCCGGATGCAAGCCGCCGGTGGCGAGCCCGATGTCAATCACGCGCCGCCGATTTTGCGCGAGGACGCGGCACCCCGCCGCGAGATCGCGTGGCACGTCCACGCCGAACGCAAAATCGTTGCCGCGCCCAACCGACAGCACGCCCATCGCGACATTGGCGATGCCCGCGCGTTTCGCCAACATCAAGCCGTTCAGCACTTCGTTCGCCGTACCATCGCCGCCGACCGCGACGACGATATCGAAACCGTCTGCGGCGGCTTGCTGGGCGAGTTCCGCCGCGTGCCACGGACGTTCGGTCAGCGCGATTTCGAAATCGAGTTGATGTTCGCGCAACATCTGTTCAATCGGAGTGATGGCGCGTTGACCTGCGCCGCGACCGGAGGTGGGGTTGATGATGATTTTGTAGCGGCTCATTTCTTTGTTGCCTCGCGATAGTTGTGTTACAATGTTGTTACGGTTGGCGCCAAGTCTATTGACTTGCCAACCGACCTAACCCCCAGCCCCTTCCCTGCGAGGGAAGGGGAGCAATGTTCCCCCTTCCCTGCGAGGGAAGGGGGGCAGGGGGATAGGTCGGACGCGACATTGCATCAGCCCTGACAATGTTGTCGTCGTTACTTGACTTGCACTTGCGCCGGAGATCGCACTTCGATCTGCGGCACGCCTTGATACGTGCGAACGGCGCCGTTGACGCAGATCGTTTTGCCGCGATACAAGGTTTCGGGCGGCGTCGGAAAATTCGCGCGCTGATTGCCCCAGATCACGACGCTGAACCGCGACGGATCGGGATACGTGCGTCCCAGGTCGAGGTACGTCGGTTGTCCGTTCGTGCTTTCCGCGAACGTCGTCCGCATCACATTGCCGCAGACGGTTTTCGTTTGACCGACGAAATTCTTGGCGTCGTTCCACGAAACGGTGTCCGGACCGAAATCGGGCGACGCGACGATGGGAGCCGCCGCGGCGGGTGTCGCGGTGACGACCCAGGGTGTTTGCGTCGGCGGCACCGGCGTTGGAGTGGACCAACATCCGATCAGGAAAAAGGTCAGACTGACGAGCCACATTGCTTTCTTCATTCGATTCCCTCCTTTGGGAAAATGGGTTCGCGCGTAGACGACAGGGATTATACCGCAAGTTGGAGGTCAAATCAAATGGCGAAACAAAGGATGAAGGATGAAAGATGAAGGATGAAAAAATGCGTTGGGCGGTCAATTTGTATTTGCTGAATTGCGCGTTGTTGTTCACGCACGAGATTGATTCCGCGTTTTGGCGCGAGTGGGACTTGATCGGAATTCCCGGCGGCATCCAGGTTTTTCTCGTGCTGAATTTCGCGCTGCTGATCGTCGCGCTGTACGGATTTCAGCAAGTCGTCCTGGGATCGAACAGCGCGCGCGCGTTTTCGTTCTTGCTCGCGGCGGCGGGCGTGTTCGCGTTCAGCATCCACACGTTTTTCATCGCGACCGGACGCCCTGAATTCACGTTGCCGGTCTCGTTGGCGATCTTGGGCGCGACGTTGATCGTCTCGCTCGCGCAAGCAATCGTCGTGTGGCGCGATGCGTCATCGCTTTGACTTTTGTGGTATAATTCATTCGACCGAACATTCGGGACGGTCGGCGGTCGTCCGTCGGCGGTCGTGTTTTTGGATGTGGAAAGGAGGAGTTCGATGCGATTCATTTGCGTACTCTTGATGATCGTCGCTTGCTTGCTCACCGGTTGCGAACAACCGCCCGAGTATTTATCGGCGACGCAAATTCACGCGACCGTCACCGCCGCCGTCGCCACCGCGCAAGCCGCGCTGCGAACGCCCAGCGTCACGCTGATCGCGACGGCAACCCCTTTGCCGTCGCACACGTTCACGCAGACGCCGAGCGCAATCCCGACCGCGATCGTTTCGCCGACGCCCTGGGTTTGGCTCCCGTCCCCCACGCCGATTCCGACTCATACTCCAACTTTGGTTTCAACAGCAACCTCGACGCCGACCGCCACGCGGACGCCCACGCTCACGCTGACGCCCGCGCCGCCCAAACTCAGCATCGCGATCCTGGGTTGTGAGTCAGGATTCGATCTTTCGCTCGGGCTGGGCTATGTCACCAACGCGTACGTGCGCGCGCGAAATTTGGGCGGCGTCGAATTGACTAATGTGTGCCTGACGTTGAACACGAACGGCGAAGGGAAATTGCATCCCACCAAGTCGCGCTGTATTTCCACGCTGCGCGTCAATTACGAAGTGACGACGATCCTGACCGTGGACGCGGAATATAAAAACTTGACCGCGATTGAAGTGATCGCGACGGCGAATCCCGCCGTCTCGGATCGCGTCGCAGGAACGAGTTGCAAGGCGTTGAGCGGATCGGAACTGGGTTCGATCAAATCGGGCTTGAACGCGCCGAAACCGATTCAGGGACAATGATGCCACCACAAACTACGTACGATCAAATCGAACGACTGGTCAAGAAATTCAAAGCGCTTTCGACGCGCGAACGCAACGCGTACAACGAAGCCGAGACGCGCAAGAGTTTCGTCCTGCCGCTCTTTCACGCGCTCGAATGGAACATTGACGACGCGCGCGAGGTCGCCGCCGAAGAAAAAATCTCGCGCGGTTACGTGGACTTTTCGTTTCGCGTGAACGGCGTGCGGCGGTTCGTGTTGGAAACGAAACGGATCGGCGAGGACTTGAACAAGCCGGAATGGGCGCAGCAGGCGATTGATTACGCGTACCACAAAGGCGTCACTTGGGCGGTGCTGTCCGATTTCGAGGCGCTCAAGATTTTCAACGCCGAGATGCGCGAACAAAATCCGTTTCACGCGCAGTTCCGCTCAATCGGCGTGGACGAATATTTGCCGCGCCTAGACGAATTGTGGTGGCTGTCGCGTTCGGCGATGCTCGCCGGCGCGCTGGATCGCGAAGCGGAAAAAATTTCCAAGAAAATGCCGCGCACGCCCATCGCGCAGGCATTGTTCGACAATCTCCTCGAATGGCGCAAGCAACTTTACAATATGCTCCGCGCGTACAATCGCGACAAACTTTGGTCGCCCAAGCAGATTGACGACGCGGTGCAACGCCTCCTCGATCGTTTGATCTTCACGCGTACTGCCGAAGATCGTTTGATGGAAGACGAAAAGTTGATCGCGCTCGTGCGCGAAAAACGGCACGACGAATTTCTCCCCGCGCTCAAAAATCGTTTCCGCGAATTGGACGCGGTCTACAACAGTCAACTCTTTCGCCCCGATTTTGTGGACACGCTGGAACTGGGCGAGCCGGACACGCTCAAGCAAATCATCGAAGGGCTGGATCGTTCCAAGACGAACGCGGTGCGGTACAATTTCGCGCTGATCGACGCGGATGTGCTGGGTCGCGTCTACGAGCAATATCTGGGCGCGGTCGTTTCGGATGAGACGCGGCGGGGCGTTTTATCGCGTGGGGGCGTTTTATTAAACGCCCCAACCAAATCAAAACGCAAAGCGCAAGGCATCTACTATACGCCGACATTCGTCGTCAGGTACATCGTGCAGCAAACGCTCGCGCGCTATTTGGACGAGCGCGGCTACAATCCCGCGCGTCCCGTGCGCGTGCTGGACCCGGCGTGCGGCTCGGGATCGTTTTTGATCGAAGCGTTTGACGTGTTGGATCAATTCGTCGCGCGGCAACGCGGACAAGACCGACCCAACCCCCTTACCCCCTTCCCGAAACGAGAAGGGGGAACGGACGACTCCCCTCTCCATCCTGAGCGGAGCGCAGCGGAGTCGAAGGAAGGAGAGGGGCAGGGGGAGAGGTCATATTACGACATCCGCGATCACGCGCGCCAGCGCGAAATTTTGGAGCAGTGCATTTACGGCGTGGACAAGGACGAGCAAGCGGTGGAAGTGGCGCGCTTGAATTTGCTGTTGAAGGCGCTGCACCTGCGCGAAAAATTGCCGACGCTGAAAAATATTCGCTGCGGCGATTCGCTCGTCAGCGGCGACGCGCGCGAGTTGGAAAAATATTTTGGCGCGCACTGGCGCGAGAAAAATCCGTTTGATTGGCGCGTGGAGTTTGACAATGTGATGGCGGCTTCGCCGGGCGGGTTTGATGTGATTGTGGGGAATCCGCCGTATGTGCGACAAGAAACGCTTGGCGAAGAATTCAAGACGTACGCGAAAGAAAAATTTGCGACGTACGCAGGAACGGCAGACCTATACACGTATTTCATCGAGCGTGCGATGTCTTTGCTCAAACCAGGGGGCTTGTTTGGTTTCATTGTTGCGAACAAATGGATGCGCGCGAACTACGGCGAGCCATTGCGTCATTGGTTGAAACAGCAGTGCATTGAAGAAATCATTGACTTTGGCGATTTGCCGGTCTTTCAGCAAGCGACAACCTATCCTTGCATTTTGATTCTGCGAAAAGACGCGCCGCGTCAAACATTCAGCGTGGTAAAAGTCGAAACACTTGAATTCGACAATCTTGCGAATTATGCGCGTGAGCGCCAAAGTCAGATGACACAAACCGCGCTGGACGACAAAGGATGGTCGCTCGCGGAGGGACAAGCACAAGGATTGTTGGAGAAAATCCGCAAGGCGGGCGTACCACTTGGTGAGTATGTTGAAGAAAAAATCTTTTTTGGCGTCAAAACAGGATTGAATGATGCGTTTGTGATTGACGCCAAGACGCGCGCCAAGTTGATTGCGGAAGATAGGAAAAGCAAAGACCTGATTAAACCGTTTGTGATGGGGCGTGATGTCAAGCGGTATGAACCTTTGCCACACAATCGTCACTTGATTTTGGTTCCAAAAGGTTGGACTCGCGAGCAAATGGGCAAGTCGCGTGACGCTTGGGGATGGTTCAAGAAAAATTATCCCGCGATAGCCAAACACTTGGTGTCATTCGCGGATGATGCAGAAAAACGCCAGGACAAAGGCGAATATTGGTGGGAGTTGCGCGCGTGCGCGTACTATGCCGAATTTGAAAAACCAAAGATAGTATTGCCTGACATTGCCATTCGCGCCAATTTCACACTCGACGATGATGGCAAGTACTATTGCGCGAATACAGGTTACATCATTGGAAACGCAGACAGGTACCTGCTTGGCGTTCTGAACTCGTCGTTGATAACATTTGGGTGCAACTCTCAAACTGTGAGCACAGACGTTCGGATCGGATTTGACAAAGGGTAGCCATCCGTGCAAAGTAGGAGTCTAGTCAAGATTCCACTCGTCACGGAGGCTACCGTATGGAAGTCTATC
>VGOB01000213.1 GCA_016865935.1 Chloroflexota bacterium
ATCAGCGTTCAGCACAACAACCCTTGCGATGGCTCAAGACCTTTCGCTATGAAATCGCGGAACCGGTGTGCCCATTACGCCCCGAGTTTCGCCGTTCGCATCGCCGTCGCAAAGTGTGTACGATGTCATGGGACTCCACCAAGTTAACGAGATCAAAAAAATGAGTACGATGTTATGGAACACGACAGTTACGAAGAATGATGCCATTGCTTTCCAACTTCCAATCTTCAACCTCTAACCTCCAAAGAAGAACAGAACTCGGCACAAGAACCTGGAGTCATTATGGATTCAGCATTACGCAATCTTCCAACCGAACCGCGCGCGGTCGAAGACACCGGCTTGAATATGGCGTTTCTGGCAGACCTCGCGCTCAAGACGATGTACACGCGCGGTTTTTTGATGGGGCACGAAGTTGCCGACGCGATGAAACTGCCGTTCACCGGCATTTTGGACAAGGTGCTCGATTACTTGCGCCGCGAGCATTTGTGCGAGGTCAAAGGCGCGGGCGGTTTCGGCGAATCGTCGTACCAGTACGTCATCTCCGACGAAGGGCGCGCGCGCGCGCGTGAGTTGATGGAGCAAAATCAGTACGTCGGTCCCGCGCCGGTGCGCTTGGAGCCGTACATCAAAATGGTGCAAACGCAATCGCTCTCCGGTCAGGTGGTGACGCAGGAGACGCTCAAGCGCGCGTTCTCGCATCTCGTCATCAACAAGATGATTCTGGATCAACTGGGTCCCGCGATCAATTCCGGCAAGTCGATCTTTTTGTTCGGCGCGGCGGGCAACGGCAAGACTGCCATCGCCGAAGCGATCGGCACGTTGTTGCCCGGCGCGATTCTGATTCCGTACGCGGTGACGGTAGATAGTCACGTCATCAAAATTTTCGACGCGTTGCATCATCAGCCGATTCCGGAAAAAACGAACGACGACGATACCAGTCCCGGCGTTCGGCGGGGCGAACGGTACGACCGCCGCTGGCTGCCGATTCGCCGCCCGTTGATCGTCGTCGGCGGTGAGTTGATCCTGGAGAATCTCGATCTGGTGTACGATCCGACGACGAAATTTTACGAAGCGCCGTACCAAATGAAAGCGAACGGCGGCGTCTTTCTGCTCGATGACTTTGGACGCCAACAGGTGCGCCCGCGCGAATTGTTGAATCGCTGGATCGTCCCGCTGGAAAAGCGCATTGATTTCTTGACGCTGGCGACCGGGCACAAGATTGACGTGCCGTTCGACGCGCTGATCATTTTTTCCACGAACCTCAATCCCGAAGAACTCGTGGACGAAGCGTTCCTGCGCCGCATCCGCTACAAGATCAACATCACCGATCCCAGTTGGGAAGAGTACCGCGAAATTTTCACGCGCGAAGCCGCGCGCAAAGGGATTCCGTATGCGGAAGAGGGCTTGCGCTATATCGTGATGGAGTACTATGTCAAGCCGAAACGCAAACCGCGCGCCGTCCATCCGCGCGACATCCTGGATGAGTTGGTGGACATTGCGCGTTTTCGCGGCTTGCCGCCCGCGCTCTCGAAAGAATTGATCGACCTGGCGTGTCAGACGTATTTCCTTAAAACATAACCGTCATCCCCAGCATTTGATTCACGCGCTGACCCAGCGCGCAAGGAGGAACAATGTCTGTTTCGTTCTCGGCAATCTTGGACGTCGCCATCGGTTTGGTTTTTGTCTTCTTGCTCGTCAGTTTGATCTGCTCGCAGATCAACGACAAGATCGCAACCTGGCTGCGGATGCGCGCCAAAGGGTTGGAAGAAGGGCTTCGCAAGTACATCACCGGCGAAACCCAGTTGACGAAGGACCTGTACGACAATCCGTTGATCCAGTCGCTCATTCCCGAAGACGCGTGGATCACCCAGTTCATCGAGAGCAAACCGTTGCTCAAGAAGTTGATCCGCGCGCCGAAAAATCCTTTGGGCATCCACGCCAAGACTTTTTCGCTCGCCTTGTTCGACATTTTGGTGCCCACACCGGGCGCGCCGATCAGCATCGGGCAATTACAGACCCAGGTGCAAAACTTGCCGAAAGAATCGCCGATCCGCGCGCCACTCCTTTCGATCATCGCGACGGCTGGCAGTAGCATTGACACGGTGCGCGGCAACCTGGAAGCGTGGTACGACAGCGCGATGGACAAGACGACCAAGTTGTACCAGGCGCATATGTGGCACCTGGCGTTAGCCATCGGCTTGAGCGTCGCGGTTATTCTGAACGTGGACACGATCGCGGTCGGCACGCGGCTCTGGTCGGATTCCTCGCTGCGTTCGACTTTGGTCGCGGAAGCGAACAAGTACGCGCAAGGTACGCCCGAAAAAGAAAAAGCGCTCGCGCAACTGAACGCGCTGAACTTGCCGATTGGCTGGCAAGTTAAAACCGCGCCCGACGCAAAAGATTTCTTCGCACAGTTGCAAACGCTTTCGATCACGCCGTCCGATTGGACGACCGTGCCGGGGCAAACCGCGCGCGTGATTGGATTGTGGGACTATATTTGGAAAGTGTGTGGACTCCTCGTCACCGCGCTGGCAGGCGCGCAAGGCGCGCCGTTCTGGTTCGATCTGCTGCGCAAGTTGACGCGCCGCTAACGCGATTTTTCCCGACGAAATAAAAATGCGCGCCCCTCAATTTCGGGGGGCGCGCATTTTTTACGCGATCATTTACGCGATTTCTTTTTCGCGGCGGGCGCGCGTTTCGCGGTTTTTGTCTGCCCTGAGCGCAGTCGAAGGGTCGCGAGTTTCGCGTTCCCGATTTCGCGCCCTTCCAAGTTCGCCAGTTGCGCGTCCAAACGGGTGACGCGTTCGCGATTCGCCGCAAGCGCGTCGCGTTGCTTCTGCACGACTTCTTTCGGCGCTTTTTTGCTGAACTCGCTCGCGAGTAACTTGTCCACGCGTTCGATCTCGCCGCGCGCTTGCGCGATTTCCTTCGCCAGCCGCGCTTTTTCTTTTTCGAGATCGATCATTCCGGCAAGCGGCAAATAGATTTCGATCTTGCCGACGACGAGCGCGAGCGATTGCGCCGGTTTCGTCGCGCGTTTTTCGATCTGGAACGCATCCGTGTCCAGCCGCGCCAGTGACGCGATGATCGCGCGTTGCGATTCCAGTAGGAGGACGGTGACCATCCCCCTACTCGCGCCTGCCGAGAGGATCGCGGGGATGCGCTTGCCGGGCTCGACGTTGAACTCGGCGCGCGCGTTGCGAATCGCGCGCACAATCTCCATTACAGCAGCGAAATCTTTTTCCGCGCGCGCGTCGAAGAACATTTTATTCGGTTGGGGCCAGTCCGCGACCATCAGCGCATCGTACTGGCTTGGCATTCCGAATGCGCGCAGCTGCTGCCACGTCTCTTCGGTCACGAACGGCATCGTCGGATGCAAGAGGCGCAGACCTTGATCGAGCGCGTAGAGCAGGATCGCGCGCGTCCGCTTCTGCGCGTTCGCGTCGTCGCCGTACAGCGCGATCTTCGCCGCTTCGATGTACCAATCGGCAAATTCGCTCCAGAGAAAATCGTGAATCTGCCGCGTCCCTTCGCCGAAATCCCAACGCGCGTATGATTCATTCACGCCCGCGATGACGTGGTGCAAGCGCGACAAAATCCAGCGGTCCGCGAGCGGTAGAGATTGGAGATTGGAGATTGGAGATATGGGTTCGTTGGGTTTAAGGTTGCTGGTAATGAAGCGAGCCATATTCCAAATTTTGTTCCCAAAGTTGCGCGCGTGTTCCACTTTTTCCAGATCGAGTTTGGTATCGTTGCCCGGCGCGGACGATGTGATGATCGTGAATCGCAGCGCGTCCGCGCTGAAATCGGAAATCACATCGAGCGGATTGTCGCCGGGTTGCGGATTCGATTTACTGATCTTGCTGCCGTCCTTGTGTCGAATCAAGCCGTGCAGGTAAACCGTGTGGAACGGCACCTCGCCGGTGAATTCGAGTCCGACCATAATCATCCGCGCGACCCAGAAGAACAAAATATCGTACCCGGTTTCCAGCACCGATGTCGGGTAAAAATATTTCAGGTCGTCGGTTTCGTCGGGCCAGCCGAGCGTGGAAAAGGGCCAGAGTCCGGACGAGAACCAGGTGTCGAGCACATCTTCGTCTTGCCGGAGATTTTTCGAGCCGCAGGTCGCGCACTCAGTTGGATCAATGCGCGCGCAGGTTTGGTGACCGTGCTCGCAATACCACACTGGGATGCGATGTCCCCACCAGAGTTGGCGGCTGATGCACCAATCGCGAATGTTGTTCATCCAATCAAAGTACACTTTGTTGAAACGCGTCGGCACGATTTGGATGTCGCCGCGCTTCACTGCTTTGATCGCTTTTTTGGCGAGCGGCGCGATTTTTACAAACCACTGCGTCGAGATCAACGGCTCGACGATCGTTTCGCAGCGCTGGCAATGTCCCAGCGCGTGCGCGTGCTCTTCGATGTGATCGAGCAAGCCGTCGCGTTGTAAATCTTCGACGAGTTGTTTGCGCGCGGCGTAGCGATCCATTCCGGCGTACGCTCCGCCTTCGGCGTTGATCGTGCCGTCGGGATTCATCACGTTGATCATCGGCAAGTTGTGACGCTGACCCAGATCGTAATCGGTGGGATCGTGCGCGGGCGTCACCTTGACCGCGCCCGTGCCGAATTCGAGATCCACAACTTCGTCTGCGATGATCGGAATCTGGCGACCGAGCGCGGGCAGAATCGCCATCCGCCCGACGAGTTTTTTGTAGCGCTTGTCCTTCGGATGCACTGCCACCGCCGTATCGCCGAGAATCGTTTCGGGACGCGTCGTCGCGACCATAATGTATTCGACCGCTGACCCTTCGGCTTTGCTCAGGGCGGGCTTCTGACCGCTGACCGCTGACCGCTGACCGCTGTTGGCTTCGAGCCGGTACTTGACGTAGTACAGTTTCCCCGTCGCGTCCTCGTGCTCCACTTCGAGATCGCTGATTGCGGTTTCGCAGCGCGGGCACCAGTTGATCAGGCGCGGTCCGCGATAGATCAGTCCTTTGTCGTACAGTCGCACGAACGCTTCGCGCACCGCGCGCGACAAACCCTCGTCGAGCGTAAAGCGTTCGCGCGTCCAATCGCACGACGCGCCCATACTGCGAATTTGGTGTGTGATGATGTCGCCGTACTCGGCTTTCCAATCCCAGACGCGCTTGACGAATTCGTCGCGCCCAAGTTGCTGGCGCGTGATCCCTTGCTCCGCCAATTTCTTTTCCACGACGTTCTGCGTCGCGATGCCGGCGTGATCGCTCCCCGGCACCCACAGCGTCGGCTCGCCCAACATCCGATGCCAGCGAATCATCAGGTCTTCGAACGCGAGAAACATCGCGTGACCGTGATGGAGTTCGCCGGTGATGTTCGGCGGCGGAATCGAAATCACAAATGGTGTTTTGCCCGGCTCGATGCGCGGTTTGAAATAGCCGCGCGCTTCCCACCAATCGTACAAGCGTTTTTCCACTTGTTTGGGATCGTACGCTTTGGGCATTTCGGTTTGGTTTGACATCGTATATCACTCCTTGTTCGGTTTCAGGTTTCAAGTTTCAGGTTCAAGGTTCTGGTTTTCATACCAGCGTGAAATCATCCGGCTGATCAACCCCGCGCCAACGCCGGCAATCAGCGCGGGGATGAGAACGATAACCGCAAGCATCGGCACGTTCGCTTTCTCGCGATTCGCGTAAAAGAGCATAATCGCCAGAAAGCCGATCCACGACGCGATGCTGGTGAACAACGCGCTCGCCACTGCAATCACGCGGCGGTACGCGCGCGCGTCGCGCGGCGGAAAAAAGAACGCGCGCGTGATCATTCCAACGAGCAGACCATTCAACGATCCAACGAGCAAACCAGTTGGCACGCCGAACAGCGCGCCCATCACCGCGCCGACGAGAATGAGGATTCCAACTGCGGCAATGCCCGGCAAAATATTCTCCGGTCCAAGCGTTTGCCATTCCTGCGCCAACTTGATCAGCAACACCCCGTTGCCGAACAGCGCGCCATACGCCGTGCCGAGCATCGTCCCCGCGAGCAAGCCCCACGCGCCGCCGCGCCACGTCATTCCCCACAGCAATCTCGCCGTTGTCATTTCATCTTCTCGTGTGCAATCGAAAATCAGAAATCGAAAATCGAAAATCAAAAATCCCCTTCACCTCAAGGGCGAAAGGGATTCCGCGGTACCACCTTGTTTGGCAATTAGGTGATTTGGAGATTTGGTGATTAGTCAATCACCTAATCACCCACTCACCCAATTTCCATCTCTGCGCGATAACGGCGCGCGCCGGAATCCGTTACTCGCAGTTCGCGGATTCAACTCCCCGGCGACATTCGATTCGCGTGGCGGCGAAGGGCTTGCACCCGATGACCCTTCTTCTCTATCCGCGCGGCAGAATCTACTCCTCCGGCTCGCAGTCTTTGCTTTTCAAATCTGGCGCGATTTTACCACGATTGGCGCGCGGTGTCAAATAAATGACAAATGAAAAATGAACAAATGACAAACGATTATTTGTATCTTCTCAATAACTTGGGGTAATTCTACGGCGAACTCCAAGACGCATCGAGTGGATCTCGCTGGGCGCGCTCCGTGATCAAATCAGCGAGCTTGGGCAATCGGTACGCGCCAGAAATACGGTCTTGGATGTACGCGTAAAAACTTACCTCCAGTTTCTTGGCCGTGGCGACCAAGGTCATGAAGGTGTC
>VGOB01000214.1 GCA_016865935.1 Chloroflexota bacterium
TATTTTGATGCCAGCGCGGTTGAGAATCCGTTCGATCACGCTGACTTGGATTGACTTGCGTATGCACCCACAACGATTTTTCAGCATCGCGCTTTTCGCGCTTGGGCTCGCGCTTGCCGCGTGCGCGACATCAGAGGTCAGAGATCAGAGGTCAGAGGTCAGCACACTGACGCCGACTGCCTCACTGGCTCCGCCTGTCACACTGCCGCCCACCGCCGCGCCAACTTTCACCGCGACACCGCCACCCACTGCAACCGCCACGCCCACGCGCACCGCCGCGCAAGCGCGCGCGGCTTCCCTTGCTCCCCTTGCTGGTTTTACCTGGCGCGCCGATGGCGACATCATCACGCTGACCGATGCGAAAGGCGCGCGCGTCGCCACGCTGGACGAAAAAGCAGGCGGGGTGCTGCGCGTTGACAGCGATGGCGCTGCTGCTTTTACCGCGCTTGACGCCGTTTCCAAGCAAAAGTTTTTGCAAGCCAATAGCGAAAACGTCCGCATTATCCAGACCTCTTTTCACACCGACGCCAAAAACCAGCCCCAAGCCGCCGTAGTTGAATGGCTGACCAAAGACGGCTTGAAAAAAGTAGCCATCCCCTCCCCAGCCAATGTTACCTGGGATGAGAAAGGTAAAAGAATGGTTGTTGGTTTACATGGCGAGGTTTACAGCCACATCAATCCTCAAACAGGTGAAAAAGACATCACGCCCAGCTTCCCCAAGATTTTAGTGGAAACACCGCAGGATGAAAAATTAGTGCGCGAGGCGCTGGCTAATGTTGCGCCCTACATCCTTGACCTGCCTAACTTTGTTGATAATTTTTATTCCTACCCCCGCGCCGCCGAGTTTAAAAAATTAATTGAAACCAATTATCCTGGAGTAAAATTTGATGACCTGTTGCAAGCTATAAAAACAACAGCAGTCAAAAAACAAGAGCAATCTTTGGCAATTTTGGCAATTGCCAATCCTGATAAATTAAGAAGAGAATTTCCAGAACAGTCTAAAATCAGTGATAATGTTACTCAATTTTATTGGAACGGCAGTTTAGGTAACTCTTCTATAAATATGCCGTTAAAATGGATGCGCGACCCTTCAGAATTGCATGGCGGTTTTTTGAAAGAATATTTTTCTTTGATTGCTGGTGAAGCAATAAAAACAAACTCCAAACTTTATCAGACTTCAATCGCAGGAAGAATAAATGGTGTCACGTATTTTACATATGTGGCGGGTCGCTTCGGCGCTTATGCTTTTGTCCAGGATTTTTCTGGTATGCCTCAAATAACAGCAGAGTTCATAAATAGACTTGTTACATATTCTTTCAAGCCTGACAGTGAAATGATTTTCCGATAATCTTGCTTTGTTTTTTTAGCCCTTGCAATTTTTCTAAAACTTTTTCATAATAAAATTATGCAAAAGGTTTTGATGGCTGTTGTTGGTTTGCTGGGAGTAACTTTGGTTTTTATGCTTGGGCTTTTGCTGTGGCAGAAAAATAATCCTCGTCCTTCTATTGTCTCTGTTTCTTTGGCTCCCTCTGTCACCCCTATTCCTGTTTCGCTCCCTCTCTCTTCCCAAAACAAGCCAGACATCAAGTTTGTTACGCTGGACAAAGAAAACACTGACAAAGGTTATGTTGCCTGGCAAGAAGCGGACTTTTTCTTTTATACCAAAAAAGGAGACAATAATCCTGTCTATCCTTTTTCTTTTATCGGCGTGGTGAAAAAAACAAGCGGCGCCAACAGACTGGAGTTTGAGGCAAAAACCAAAGACAAAACCATCTATACCATAAAGGTAGAACTGTTGCCCAACCACAAAATCATAGACAAAACAAACCAAGGCAAAGCAATCAGCTTATCTCAAGTCAAAGCTGGCAACAGGATGAGAGTGGCTTTGTTTTGGCCCGAAAAAAGAAACAACGATTATTTTCTTGTTAGATTGGTCTATCTATTATCATCATGAAAAACATTTTGAAAACTGTTCGCAACAAAATTTTATCCCGACAGTTCTCCAGAGGTTGATGCAAATTCAAACTCGCGTATAATTCAGCATAGATGATCGCTTCCCTCCTCCCCAAAATCCCGCTCTACTGGTCGTTCTATAAATTCGGCTTTCCGAAACTGCTGCCGTTCAGCATCGTCGTCAGCGTGTCGTTTCGCTGCAACTCACGCTGCCGCACGTGCGACGTGTGGCGCAAACCAAACGACGACCTGACGCTCGACGAATGGACGCGCGTCTTTCAACACATCGGCAAGCCGATTTACTTGACGTTCACGGGCGGCGAACCATTCCTCCGCAAAGATTTGCCCGAAATGGTCATCGCCGCGTACGAACATTGCCGCCCCGAGTACATCACGATTCCGACGAACGGCATCTTGACTGATCGCGTCCGCGATGGCGTCGCAAAAATTTGCGCGACGGCGCGCACGTCGAAAATCGGCATCAACCTCTCGCTCGATGGCATCGGCGCAGAACACGACGACCTGCGCGGCATCCCTGGCAACTGGGAACGCGCGATGCAAACGTGGCGCGCGCTGAACGAGTTGAAACGCGAGTACACGAATCTGGTGTTGAGCATCCACACGGTGATCTCGAAATTTAACATTGCGCGTTTCCGCGAGATTTACGCGCAACTGCAACCGCTCGCGCCCGACTCGTACATCACCGAAGTCGCCGAAGAGCGCGTCGAACTGGATACAGTGGGCAAAAACATCACGCCACTGGCGCGCGAGTACGCGCCCATTGCGGATTTTTTGAGCGAACGCGCGCACGCGCACGCCACACCTGCGCGCGCGCGCAGCGTTGCGCGCATCACGCAATCGTTCCGCGCGCGCTACTATCAATTGGCAAAGCGCATGCTCTTCGAACAGCGCCAGATCATTCCTTGCTTCGCGGGCTGGGCAAGCGGACACATCGCGCCGAACGGCGACGTGTGGTCGTGCTGCATCCGCGCCGAACCCATCGGTAATTTGCGCGAGACGAACTACGATTTACGTCCGCTGTGGTTTGAACAAATCGGCACATTGCGCAAAGTACGCTACAGCATCGCGGCGGGCGAGTGCGCGTGTCCGATGGCGAACGCCTCGTACGCGAATATGCTGCTGCATCCGCCGACGCTGTGGCAAGTCGCGCTCGAATTGCTGACGCGGCGCGTGTAGGGACGTTCCATTGAACGGCCCTACACGCGTTTGTTTTCTTAATCGCGATGTGATATAATTGAAAGCGTAACCAGGCACAAGGAGCGCAAAGGAAATGAACGCTCAGACGCTAAAATCGGACGAATCCCCTATCAGCACACCCGAAGCAAGATCAGCGCAGCCCGGCATCGTCTTCGCCAAACTCGACGACGTGTTGCGTTGGGCGCGCACGGGTTCGATGTGGCCCCTCCTCTTTGGGCTCGCGTGCTGTGCGATCGAAATGATGGCAGTCTATATGCCGCACTTTGATCTGTCGCGCTTTGGAATGGAAGTCTATCGCGCGTCGCCGCGCCAAGCCGATCTGATGTTCGTCGCCGGACGCGTCTCGCGCAAAATGGCGCCCGTCGTCCGCCAACTGTACGATCAGATGCTCGAACCGAAATGGGTGATCGCGATGGGCGATTGCGCGGCGTGCGGCGGCATCTACAACAACTATGCGATCCTGCAAGGCGTGGACGAAATCATTCCTGTGGATGTTTACGTCGCCGGTTGTCCCCCGCGTCCCGAAGCGTTGATGAACGGCATCTTGATGTTGCACGAAAAAATCAAGAACGGCGAGCCGCGCGGTCAAATCAAAATCGAACAGTGGGGCTTGCGCGGGTAGCATCAATCGTTCGTCACAGGTGACCAACGATGCAAGATTTCCTCCAACAGATTCGCGAACGCGTCACGCGCAAACAGTATCAAATCTCCGCGCACGCCGAAACGGAGCGTGAAGCCGAAGGCATTACAATCTCCGAAATCGTCGAGACTGTTTTGACGGGTGAAATCTTGGAAGATTATCCCGAGGACCAACGCGGACATAGTTGTCTGATTCTGGGATTTACGAAATCGGAACGCGCGATTCATTCTGTCAGGACAATCATACCCGATAACCGCGCGCGTTTGATTACAGTTTACTTGCCGCAACGCCCCAAGTGGATTGCCCCCACGGACGCGCGGCAGGAGTATGTCGAATGAAAACCCCCAATAAGAATATTCCCTGCAGTTTCTGTGATGGTGAACTTGAAAACGGATCGGTGCAACATCCGTATTCCTGGCATGGTAAAATCTATCTCTTCGAGAATGTTCCCGCGCAAGTATGTCGTCAATGCGGCGAAAAATATTTTGATGCGCCTGTCGTGGGGACAATGGAGCGCGCCGTGCTAAAAAAAGCCAAGCCGCGCCGAACTGTCCGCGTGCCCGTGTTTTCATTCGGCGAACTTGCCGTTCAGCCCAGATAAGGTCTTGCCGATGTCTACAGAAACCACACTCCAAAAACTGCGCGAACGCTTTCCGAACGCGATTCAAAACATCTACCCATTTCGCGGCGAGACGACGGTGACGCTTCCGCGCGAATCGTTGCTTCAAGTCGCGCGCTGGTTGTATACCGACTTGCATTTCGAAATGTTGCTTGACCTCACCGCGCTCGATTGGTTGCCGCGCGAACCGCGCTTTGACATCCTGTACTATTTTCTCTCGATGCAAAACAACGCGCGCTTGCGTCTCCGCGTCCAACTCGCGAGCAACGACACGAACATCCCCTCGCTCACTACGATTTATCCCGGCGCGAATTTCTACGAGCGCGAAGTTTTCGATTTGTTCGGCATCACGTTCAACGGGCATCCATTCTTGCACCGGCTCCTCTTGCCCGATTACGTCACGGGACATCCGCTCCGCAAAGATCATCCGCTCGGTTACGAACCGGTCGAGTTCACGCACACCTACGCCGAAATTCAACCCGGCAAACCGAACGCAGTCGCGCCGCCCAAACCGCGCCGGCTCATCGGCAGTGTCGGCGGCGCGGTGACGGAATTGCCGCTGACGCTGGGCGAACCCGCGACGCCCTGGTCGGGCGGGCAATCGGAAACGCTACTGATCAATATGGGACCGCATCATCCCTCCACGCACGGCGTCTTGCGCGTCGCGCTCGAAGTGGACGGCGAGAAAATCGTCAACGCGATGCCCGACATTGGCTACTTGCACACCGGCATCGAGAAGAACGCCGAGTACAAAACGTATCTCAAGGCAATTCCGCTGTTCGATCGAATGGATTATTTTGCCACGTTCTTCAACGATCTGGCGTACTGCCTCGCGGTTGAAAAATTGATGGAGGTAGACGTACCCGAGCGCGCTCAAGTCGCGCGCGTGATTTTGTGCGAGGTGCAACGCATCCAATCGCACCTCATCGCCGTCGGCTCGCAGGCGATGGACATTGGCGCGGTGACGGTGATGACGTACGCGTTCCGCGAACGCGAAGCCGCGCTCGATATTTTCGAAATGGTCGCGGGCGCGCGGATGATGACTTCGTACTTTCGTTTCGGCGGACTCGCGCAAGATTTGCCGCTGGGCTTTTCCGACGCGGTGCGCGCGTTCATCCAGATGATTCCACCGCGCTTGAAAGAGTACGAAGACCTGCTCAACAAAAATCCGATTTGGTTGATGCGGACGCGCGGCATCGCCGAGTACACCGCCGAGCAAGCGCTCGCGCACAGCGTCACAGGACCGATGTTGCGCGCCACGGGTGTGAACTGGGACTTGCGCAAAGCATCGCCGTATTCCGGTTATGAGCAGTACGATTTCGAGGTGCCCGTCAGCACGCGCGCCAAAGCCGATGTGCTGGAATGTTACTACATTCGAATGGAAGAGATGCGGCAGTCCATTCGGATCGTCGAGCAAGCGTTGGCGAAATTGGAAAAGACGCGCGGTCAGCCGTACGTTACAAGCAATCGCAAAGTCGCGCCGCCGCCCAAGCAGGAATTGCAGAGTTCGATGGAAGCCGTGATTCATCATTTCAAATTGTGGACGGAAGGCATCACGCCGCCGGTCGGCTACGCGTACGCGTCTGTGGAATCGCCGCGCGGCGAACTGGGTTTTCTCGTGTCGAGCGATGGGACGCCCAAGCCCCATCGCGTCCGGGTCCGCACGCCGTCGTTCGCGAATCTGCAAACGCTGCCGATGATTTCGAAAGGATATTACCTCGCAGATCTAGTCGGCATTATCGCGATGACGGATATTATTTTGGGGGATGTAGACAGATAGTCGGCAGTAGACAGATTGGAGAACGCGGGATTCGCAATCCCGCTGAAGTCGGAGTGCGAATCCGACCTCCGCGTCAGGAGAACGCGGGATTCGCAATCCCGCTGAAGTCGGAGTGCGAATCCGACCTCCGCGTCAGGAGAACGCGGGATTCGCAATCCCGCTGAAGTCGGAGTGCGAATCCGACCTCCGCGTCAGGAGAACGC
>VGOB01000215.1 GCA_016865935.1 Chloroflexota bacterium
ATGCTCATCCGCGCCGTTCCGTCTTTCGTCAGGCGCACCGTCGCCGTCACGCGCACTTCGTCGTTCACTGCGAGCGCGGTGCGATCGTACCGAACTTGGATGTCCACGAGTTTATCTTTTTCGGCGACGGGCGGAACGGACTGCCAGGGCAAATAGTAATTCGCCGAAACCTGATACGCGAGCGCGCCCTTGCCTTCCACCTGGAACGCGATCCGATTCGTGCCCGGATTGATGTCGTCGAACGTGATGATCTGCATCACTCCGGCGTTTTCTTTGTTGATCACAATCGGCTTGGCTTGCGCGCCGTTGAACGCGACGCGCACCGTCGCGTCGCCGGATGTTTCGCCCGCTTCGATCACTGATTGGATCAGCGCGCGCAACGCGAGAATCGTCGCTTGCGTCGAGCCCCAGGTGCCGCGCGGATCTTTTTTCTGGACGAGGTACGTCAGCGCGCGCTGCGCCGCTTCGGGATACTGTCTGGCGCGGATGAACGCATACGCCGCGAGTCCGGTCGTTTCGATGTTGCCATAGACGCCATACGCGCCCGTGAACGAGCCGATCCGGGTTGGATAGTACGCGCCGTCGCCGTCCGCGACCTGGATCGCGTTCAAGCGCGCGAGCGCGTCGCGCGTCATCGCATCGTTTGGATCGTACGCGACAAGCGCGTTCGCGACCATCGCCATTGTGTAGCCATCGGTTGCGCGCGCGGCGTTCTCTTTGATGTACGCGATCGCGCGGCTGACGCGCGCATCGTCTTTCAAACCGCTTTCGAGAATCGCCCACGTCACGTACGCGGTCAGCGGCAGCGCGTCCGAGCCGCCGCTCGCGGGCGCGTCCCAGCCCGAAGTGGGCGTCCACGTCCCGTCCGATTTTTGTTGCGCGAGCAGCCAGTTGCGCGTGCGCGTGATCAGCGCGGGATCGACCGGATACACTTTAGCCATATCGCCGAATTCGAGCAGACCTTTCGCGCTGAGCATCACCGTCGCGGGCGCGCGTCCGTAGAGCGAGAACCCGCCGCCTTGCACTTCGAACGTGAGCAAGCGTTGATAACCGAGCGCGATGTAATTCTCCGCCTTGATCTGAATTTCGGGCGATGCCTGCTTGGTGGATTTGAGATAGTTCAGCACGAGCACATTGGGGAACGTCACCGACGTCGTTTGCTCAAATCAGCCAAAGGGCATCCTCAACAATCCGTCCAGTCCGTTGATGACCTGACTCACGACGCCGGGAAAAATTTTTACTTCGACGCGCGACGCGCCGGGAATCGCTTGCACCGGAATCTCGACGACCTGGGTCGTCGCGTCTTTGAGCCAGTTGCTCGTCGTCGTTTCGAACGGCTTGCCGTCCGGGTACACGCGAATCTCGCGCTGGATCGCGTCCGACATTTTTTCGCCGAGCGCGGTCACCTTCAACTTTTGCATTCCGAAATTCAGCGCCTTGATCCGAAAGTACACCACGTCAATATCGTTCGACGCAATCGTCAGCGTTTTTTCGGATTGATCTTGCAACTCGAACCAGGGTTGCTTTTCGATTTGCAGGCGCACTTTTTGCGCGGTCGTGAGATAGTTGTACACCGCGACCGGGATCGAAATTTCGTCGTTCTGCGTCAGCGCGACCGGCAGATCGAGGTCAACGAAGAAATCTTGAAAGACGCGGACGCCTTTCGAGTTCGCACCCAGTTCGCCGCGCTGCGACGACGCGGTCACCGCGAGCCGCCACGTCGTGATCGAATCGGCGAGCGGAATGTCGAGCGTCGCGGTGCCGTTTTCGTTTGTGATCACTTGCGGATTAAAGTACAGTGTCTCCGGAAAATATTGACGCAAGCGCGGCTGCTCGGCTTGCCCAGCCGAAGCAGGCGCTTCGCCCGGCTTGGGCGCGGCAGTTGCCATCGCCGCCGGTTGCACCGCGGATTCTTTCGCACCCAGTCCGCCGGTTTGCAAATCGCGAAAGAGGTTGCCGGACCCGGGCGCGGGTGTTCCGGCGGGCGCAGCCGCGCAACCGGTGAGCCAACTGGGTGGAATGTACAGCGCGGGATGTCCCAGCGCGCGCAAGAATGGTCCGGACGACGGCATCAGCGCGAGCAGAATCGTCGCGGGAATGAAAATCAAAACGAGGAGCAGCGCGGCGAGTCCGGGCGCGGTTTCCTTTTGCACGATCAAGCCGATGCCGATCAACACGACCGTTGCCAGCGCGCCGAGATACGTCAGGATCACCGCGAACGCCGCCCACTCGTTCAGCGTCATTGCTTTCGGCGCGACGTACGCGAACATTCCCATCAAGACGAAATACGCGGACAGCAAAATCAGCGCGGCTTGCAGCCACAAATCGCGTTTGATGATCGCGTGCGCGGCGACGATGGCGAACGCGACGAGCAGCGCGAGCGCGACGAGCGCGACGACGATCACGCCCAGTTTCAGTTGAATGAACAGCGCGCCAACGATCGCGATCGCGCCGACGAAAAACGGCGACGCGATGCAATAGCCCAGCGTCGCGGCAAGCCACATCGCCAGCGATTTGCTCAGCACTTTATTCGCGGCTAGTCCGGCGGCGACGAATCCGCCCATCAACACCGGAACGAGCGCGAGAAAGACGGCGAGCCACGCGGCAAGATTGTTGAATCCTTCGGTCTGAGCTTTGGTTGCGTTCGCGCGTTTTTCTTGTTGCGAATTCGCGCGCAGGACGAAATCGAACGGCGTCGCCAACGCCCACGCCGCGTTCGCGGACTGGGTTTGCGCGACGCGCAGTTCCGCGGGCTTGGCTTGCGGTTGATACGTCACGACTTCGGGCAAGGTGAAACCCTTGACCTGGTATTTCGGTTCGAGCAATTCTTTTTGCAAGAGGAAATACAACTTGGCGAAACCTGGGTCTTGCTCTGCGAGCGCGAACACCGCTTCGTCCACACCTGCGACGCCGAGCGCGCTCTGTACGCCCTTACCTTGCGCGTTCGTCACGTTGAACGTGATCTTGGACGTGTCGCCCGGTTTGTACACATCGCGGTCCGGCAGAATCGCGACATTCAATTCGCTCGGCTGTTCGACGACGACGACGCGCACGTCGCGCGTGATCGTCCCGTCGCGTTCGATGTGGTACGCGTGCAGTTGCAGCGTGCCGATCATCTCGGCGGTGATGTCCACGTTGATCGTCGCGCGTCCGCTGACCGCGTCTTCCGCGCGTGTCGAGATCGTCTGGCGTTCCTTGATGATGTCGAGATAGACAGTGCCGGTGCTGTTGCTCGTCAGCGCGTCCAGTTTCATCGTCTCGCCGACGCGGTACGCCGCGCGATCCGGGCGCAATAAAATTTGATTCGAGGTCGTTTCGGTTTGGAGTTGAATCGTGCGCGTCGCGCGGCGACCTTGCGCGTCTTGCGCGCTGATCGTCAGCGCGGTCGTGCCGCGTGGCGGCGTGAGTTTCGCTTCGGCGAGACCGTACTTGCCGGTGCGCGTTTGTTGCGTTTGCGCGTTCGCGCTGGAAATCGTCAAGCCGGTTTCCAATGGCGAACCATCGGGCAGGGAGGTGAGAACGTAGACGATGTTCTCGACACCCGCAACGAGGCGTCCGCTCTCCGGCACCGCGTCAATGATGATCGCGCCGCTGGCAATTGGCAGGACGCGCGAGGTTTGTTCGGTGTGATTCGCTTGATCGGTGATGGAAACTTCCAAGCCGAAATCGGCGCGATCTTTGGTGAGTCCGCTCGACGCGAAATAATTGGGGAGCGTAAACGAGAACGAATACACGCCGTTGTCGTCGGTCTTGCCAGTGAGATTGATTGTCTCCGCGCGCGCCACATCGTAGACGACGCCTTTGATCGTCACATCGCTCTTGGCGACCGGCTTGCCGAAGAAATAATCGGCGCGGATTTTGCCGCTGACGCGTTCGCCGGGCAAATAGTAACTGCGCTCGGTTTCGGTGGCAACCTTAAATTTTGGAAGCACGTACGGCTTGACGTTCACCGTCTTTTCCGATTTCGTGTCGCCGGTGCTCGCGGTGATTTTGTAATTGCCCGCGTTGACCGTTTCGGCAAGTTGGAAATCCGCGCTGACGATCCCGTAATCGGATGCTTTGATCGTCTTGCGATAAATCTTGTTGCCTTTGGGATCTTCGATCAGAAATTCAACATCCTGACCTTTAGCGGGCACGCGATCAATCGCGCCGAGCGCGAGCGCGCGCAAGTGAATCATTTGTCCCGGTTGGTAGATCGGCTTGTCAGTGGTGACGAGCACCTTGTAACTGCGCGCCACCGTGATCGCGCGCTCGACGCGATCGCGTCCCGCGCCGGACTGCGTTTCGATGATCAGCGTTTGATCGCGCGCGGTGCTTGCCGGTAGAACGAACGACACCGGCGCGGTGCCGCGCGCGTCGGTCTTGCCGGTGTAGAGCGTTTGCGACGCGCCGCCGCTTTTGGGAACCATTTGCACGACGACGTTCGCGTTCGCTACCGGCTGGTTTGTTTCGTTGTCGCGCACGACGACGCGCAGCGCGCCGGGATTCTCCGGTGCGAATTGCGTGGGACCCAGAACAATCGTTTGCTGGTGATCGAGCGCGAACTTGGGGAGATTGAAAACGTAGTACGTCGCCGCGAAGAGTCCGGCGACGAGGAGGAACGCGAGCGCGAGTGTGACCGCGATGCGGTGCAACCACAACGCGCGGACGATGGAACGGAGGGTGTTCATAAGAGTCTCCTTGTCACGTAGTCACATAGTCGCATGGTCAATTTGTCTGGCTATGCGACTAGACGACTACGGGACTAACTGACTACCTGACTAGATTGTAACACGAATGAGACGACGGGGCAAGCGGAATTTTCATTTATGAGACGGTGAAAAGAGTGAGAGAGTTCCATACGCAAATGATGCCATCTTGTCAGCCGCAACAAAGCAGAGTATAATCACCTCAGAATGAGGAGTTGAGACGATGACCATTCAAAGTGTTACTCTGCGCCTGTCGGAAACTATTCTGCGGCAGGTACAGCAGGCAACCGATGTGCTCCAGCGTCCGATGGAAGAAGTCCTCACCGCGACGCTGGCGGCGGCGCTTCCTGGTGTAGACGATGCGCCTCCAGAGATGCGGGACGAGTTGACGCGCATGACCTGGTTCAGCGATAAGGAATTGTGGGAGATTGCTCACAACGCGATGTCCGCCGCGCAACAGGAGCAACTGCATGCGTTGACCGAGACGCAGACCCGCCATCCGCTCGCCGGAGACGAACAGGAAACTTTGGACGCGCTGCGGCGGGAGTATGGGCGCGTCACGTTACGCAAATCACGCGCCTTTGCTTTGTTGAGTTTACGGGGCGGGCGCCCGCTGCTTGCCGATTCCTAGTGCCATGAGCAGCGATTACATTCCCGAAGCGTTGCGCCGCACGATTGCCGAGACAGCACATCATCGCTGCGGGTATTGCCTGACCCCAGAAGAGATCAGTGGCGCGTGGCGCGCAGATGCAGATCGAACATATCGTTCCTCTGGCGCAGGGCGGAACATCCGACGAGGAGAACCTGTGGCTTGCCTGCGCGTGGTGTAACAGCCACAAGAGCGCAAGGACCCGCGGCGCCGATCCTTTCACTGGCGCCGAAACGCCTTTGTTCAACCCGCGAACCCAGATATGGGCGGAGCATTTTCGTTGGAGCGACGATGGGACGGAGATCATCGGCTTGACACCCTGCGGACGAGCCACTGTTACCGCGTTGCGTCTGAACAATGAATACATCGTGCCGGCGCGCCGGAACTGGGTGCGTGCTGGTTGGCAGCCCGCGAAGTGATCATCCCAATTTTACGCGCTGATTTCAGCGAAGTGACCCGTCAGGTTTCCGTGCAAGCGAACCTGACGGGTCTCTGATTATCGCGCGCGCGACGAAAGAGACCTTCCAGGTTTCCGAAAACCTGGAAGGTCTTTGCGTCCGTTTAATCCGCCCCTTCGACGGAGTTTACCCTGAACGAAGGTGAAGGGCTCAGGGCAAGCCGTGTCTGTTGTCCGATCACGGAGAAACCGCACACCGAAAACTGACGTTGTTTTCCCTTCTACCTGGGTCAAAGGAATCGTTGCGGTCCCGGAAAACTACGCGCAGGTCGTAACCCCCGTAGGTGCGCCAACTGCCCCCACGCATCACCTTGGATCTCCCGCTTGAAGGTCCAGGCGGATTGCTTGAAGGGGAGACGTGATAGTAATCATACCCATACCAGTCGTTCACCCACTCCCACACGTTACCTGCCATATCCAGCGCGCCGTACGGACTCGCGCCCGTCGGGTAGTTACCTACAGGGCTGGTGTCCATACGCGTCAAGCTAAGGCTGGGATAGTGACCGTTCGCTGGTTGGTGAAATTACTTTTGGATACAATCAGTAGTGGTTCATCGAAGGATTTTCCACTACGCCTTGTAGGACTCAATGGGTTTCAC
>VGOB01000216.1 GCA_016865935.1 Chloroflexota bacterium
GCTACGGCCACCGACGCGTGAAGATTCCAAGTGCCACTATTTTGTAGAAAGGAGAAGGCTGGTTCGGTAACATTATCATTTGACAGAGCGGTTCCGCTCCGGTAACATTATCATTTGATTTGACACGGATGTTTTCGAGACTACCCGGAGCGGACGGGGCTTAATTCGAAATGGTCACGCGCACCTGGCAGGGCACGCTGACGTTGCCGGTGTTATCCGCGACGGTCAGTTGCAACCAGTAGACGCCGTTGGGCAAAGTCCTGGTGGACCAGAGCGACAGCGCGCCGTCGGCGACCGGCTGATCGGAACGATACAGTTGGGTATACGTCGTTGCGGCGTCCGCGCGATATTCCAGTTTCCAGAACGTCAGGTTGGGACGCGTCGCGCTGCCGCGAATTTCGACGGTGCCGGAGATCGCCGCGTCCGGCGTTGGTGATTTGATGTTGCCCGCCAGATTCGCGCATTGCGCGGCGGCAGGCGTCGCGCCCGGTGTTGGGGGCGCGGTCGGCGCGGCGGTTGGCGTAGGCAGGGGCGTCGTCGTCGCCGTGGGGAGGCGCGGCGGCAGCACGCGCGTGCCGGTGGGCGCGCGCGTCGGTTCGCTTGCGTCCGCGCTGAACGCGATCCGTTTGGTCTTGAGATACCACTGGGCGATGTTGCGGAACCGATCGCTCGCGGTGAGCAGCGGCGCGAGTTTGACCTCGCGCACGCGCGCGTCCACGCCGTACGTGTAGATCGGGTAATACAACAACAGCGCGGGCGTCAGATCGGCAAAGCGTTCCTGGAATTTGCGATACGCTTCGGTGCGCTTGCCGTGATCGTTCGTGCGGCGCGCGGTTTCCAGCGCTTCGCTCAGATCGCGATCGCGCAGTCCGCTATAGTTTTGTCCGAAACTCGTCGGGCTGGGAATTTGCGACTCGTGCCAATTTTCGTACTGATCGGGATCGTTGGACAGGGTGCGCCATTCGTACAGCACCGCGTCGAATTGGCGCGGGCGCAAAACGTTTTGCACGAGCAACGAAGTCGGGACGGGTTGCACCGCCGCCTTGACGCCAATCGCCTGCCACTGTTTGACGATTTCGTTTGCCAGCGCGAGCCGCGTCGGATCGTCCGGCGCGATCAAGTTGAAGGCGAGTTCGACGCGATCTTTTTCGCGCGTGCCGTCGTTGTTCGGATCGCGCCACCCCGCGCCGTCGAGCAATGCTTTGGCGCGTTCCGGGTCGAACGGATAGATCGGCGCGGCGGGATTGTACGCCCAGGTGTCCGGCGCGATCGGGCTGGAGGCGAGGCGTCCTTGTCCTTGCAACGAATGATCGATCAGGCGCTGCCGATCGATCGCGTACAGCAATGCCTGCCGCACGGCTTTGTCTTGGAACGCGGGCTTGCTCAGGTTGAGATAGACCAGCGAATACCCGGCGATGCGCGCGTGGTACAGTTTGAGCTGATCGATCGCGCGCGCTTTGGGGAGGTAGGCGGGCAGGACGCGCGCGATTCCTTCGACGTGCGCGCGCGTGTACGCGGCGAACACCGATTCGTGATCGGGATAGAATTTCAGGATGACGCGGTTGAGGTACGGGCGTGCGCCGTAAAAACGCGGATTCGCTTCGAGCGTGATCTGTCCCGCCGTAGATTCGATGACGTGGAAAGGTCCGGTGCCGATCGGACGCCGGTTGAACGGATGTTGAAACAATTCGGCGGGTGGTACGTCTTTGAGCAAATGCGCGGGCAGGATGCCGATGGTGGTGTAATCGAGGAAAGGCGCGTACGGCTGCGTCAGTTGAAATCGGATCGTCAGATCGTCCACGCGTGCGACGGCGACGGTGCGCCAAAACGCGCCCAGATCGGGCGGACCTTTGTACGCCGGATCTTGGAGCGCGTGGATCGTGTACAGCACATCGTCGGCGGAAAAGAACGCGCCGTCGTGCCACACCACGTCGGCGCGCAGCGTGACGGTGTAGAGCAGTCCGTCCGGTGAGATCGTCCAGCGCGTCGCGAGCTCGGGCTGGAGCGTACCGTTTTCGTCGGCGCGCGTCAAGCCGGAAAAAACGAGCGCGACGATATCGCGATCGGCGTCGTTGTATTGGCTGAAGATCGGGTTGATCGTGTTGGGGCGCCCGGCGATGCCTTCGATGTAGGTGCCGCCCGCGTCCGGGCGCTCGATCAGCGTGGTGCTGAACGCGAGGTACGCCAAGAGGACGCTGAGAAACGTGACGCCGACGAACGCGATCAGCAATTGCCAGCGGATGTGCCTCACGGTGCTTTGCCCGCGTGCGCGTTGCGGCGCGCGCTAGCCGCGCACGCCGAAGAACGCGCTGAAGAAGGAAACCAGGAGGAAGATCGTCGCCAGCACGATGGTGACGTTGAAGAGCGTGCGTTCCAAGCCGCGCCGCGTGCGCGCGACGCCCGCGCCGCCGCCGAGCATACTCCCCGCGCCTTCGCCTTTGACTTGGATCAGAATGATTACCATCAAGGTAATCGAGATGATGATTTGAATGATGTTGAGATACGGTCCCACAGAATCTATCCTTTGTTCGGGAAATTGGAAATTGAAGGTCGGAGATTGAAGGTTAGAGGTTGGAGGTTAGAGTCTGGAGATTCGAGAGATGCTCGCCGAACTTCCAATGCCTAATTTCCAACGTCCAACATCTAATTTCCAACATCCAACATCCAGCGTATTATAGCATCAGACAACCCATTCGGCAAATTGGAATTGACCAAAGTCAATGACGCCGGCGCGCGGTTGTGGTAAAATCCGCTATGACAACTTGAGGCGCGTGACGTGGCGCGCCGCTGGCGTGAAGATCGTACGCGCCTTGCCGATGCGTTTGACATCGGCGGGGCGTTTTGTTTGGGAGGACTATGCAGGGCTTGTTGGAGCGCTACAACTTTTTGTTCCGTTCGACCAGAGGGCTTGTGCTGGTCGCGCTGGCGCTGATCGCACTCGTCACCGCGATCTGGGGAATGTTATCGGGACCGATGGCGGACTTGGGACTGCGCGATCTCGTCGTGCGTTTGACCGGGATGGTGCTCGAACCCGCCGAACGCGAGGGACGCATCATCCTGTTGTATCACGCGATCGCGCTGGCGATTGTCGCGATTGAAGTGTACTTGATCAGCGCGCGCGTTCCGATGAGGGCGCCGGAACGCGCGCACATCAACGCGACGATCACCGTTGGCTATCTCGCGGCGATGATCGGCGGGCTGGGCTTTGGGTACTTTGGGCACAATTGGATTTTGCACGGCATCTTTATCGCCGGGCAGTCGCTCGTTTTCTTCGCGGGCATTTTGTTTGCCGCCGCGCTGAATCCGTGGCGCGCCGAGTATCGCGCGCCGAACCCTGCGTACGCGTCGTGGCGCGGGATCGATCTGGAGCGCGCCGCGTTTTTCACGATGGCAGTCGCCACGCTCGGCTCCGCGCTCTTTGGCGCGATCCCAGGTTCGTTCTTCGGCAACGGCTTTACGGTGTTTCTAGCCGAGGACACGATCCGCGAAGTGGGCAAGACGCCGTTCCAACTCGCGGTGATCGGACACTTGCACATTATGCTCACGCTGGTCGCGATCGCGCTCGCGCTGTTGGTGGGGCGCTGGTTCGATTTCAAAGGGCGACTGCACAAGATCGCAATGCCGTTGATGATCGCGGGCACGATCACGATTTCGCTGGGCGCGTGGTTCGTGGTGCCGTTCCGTGAGATCGCGCACACGATCATTTACGTCGGCTCGGTGGGCGTTCTGCTTGCCGCGTTGTTTCTGGTGATTTTCGGGTTCGACAAATTGATCCGCGAAAATCTCGCGGCGCGCCAGATCGCGCAAGCCAATCTCGCGCAAAAATTTCGCGCGCTGATTGAGGACCCGGTGAAATTTGGCGCGCTGTGGCAGATGGTGTATATGAATTTCGTCGTCACCTTCATCGGAATCTTTATGGCGCTCCAACTCAGCCGCGTGATGCGCGTGTGGCCCCATCGCGAAGAACGGATCACGCTGACCGGACACTGGCACATTCTCGCGTCGATCATCGCGACGATCATCATCCTGTACTACGCCGATCTGATCGGACTCCAAGGACGCGTGCGAAAATGGTTCGGCTGGCTCATCGTCATTCCTTCCAATATCGCGTTTGGCGCGGCGGCGTTGTTTTCGACCAAGCGCTTGTACGTTACGGAATCCGCGCAACAACCGCTCGTGGACGCGATTATGCTGACGCTGGACGCCGCCCTGGCGACGGTTTTGATCGCGCTTGCCGCGCTGATGGTGTGGCGTTTGATCGATCTGTTCAAACGGAACGGCAAGTGGGCGCAAGAGGCGCGCGAGGAGGTGGCAGAATGAACTCAGACCGCAGACCACCGACCGCCGATGCCAGATCACAGATTACAGACAACAGACAGCGCGTGGCGGGCATTTGCGTCGCGCTCTTGGCGATTGCGCTTGCCGCATGCGCGTCCGCGCAAACGTCAGCGTTGCCGAAATTTGATACCGGTGTTGATCCGGAATCCTGGGCGACGATCCCGGCGGGCGAGTTTTTGTTCGGACAGCAGAGTGAACGCGTGAAAGTGGATTACGCGTTCGAGATGATGGTGACGGACGTGACGAACGCGCAGTACGCGCGCTATCTCAATCGCGCGCTCGCCGACGCCAAAGTGAAAATCGTCAACCGCCAAATCGTCGGCGCGTATCCGGGCGACGCGTTCACCGGCTATCGCCACGAAAAGAAGATCGAGGCGGGCGACAAGTTGCACCTAGTCGTCGGCGCGCCGGATCTGCGTATCGTGTATGACGGCGCATCGTTCCACGCGAAACCGGAGTACGCAAACCATCCCGCCGTGGCGATCACCTGGTTCGGCGCGAAAGCGTACTGCGAATATTTCGGCTGGCGGTTGCCCAGCGAAATCGAATGGGAAAAAGCCGCGCGCGGCACGGACGGACGCGCGTACCCCTGGGGCGACGCGATCGCGAAGAATCAGGCGAACTCGTACAACAGTTTGGATCCGTTCGAGCGCGGCATCGGCGCGCAAGGGGACACGACGCCGGTCGGTTTTTACAATGGCAAGACGTACGCCGGTTACGCGACGCGCGACGCGCAGAGCGCGTACGGTTTGTACGATATGGCGGGCAATGTGTGGCAATGGACGGGCGAGGTGTACAAAGGGACGCACTATCGGTATTTGCGCGGCGGGAGCAAACAAAATTACGAGTACAATCTGCGTGTCTGGACGCGCAACAGCGCCGAGCCGGATTACTATGCGGCGAGCGTGGGCTTTCGCTGCGCGCGGGGCAAGTAGGTGCGCGGGAGAGAGGGGAGAATTCGCAATTCGCAACTGAATGTTGTATAATCGGCGCGAAATGCTTTTGAAGAATTCGAGGATCAAGTTGGCTGAGACGATCTGGGCGCGTGTGCGCATGTACTGGGCGTTGACCAAGAGTCTGCAAACCGGGTTATTGTTGCTCACCGGCTTGGCGGGCTATTTCAGCGCGCGCTGTCCGACCCACAGCACCGCGCTCGTGCTGGCGCTGGCGGGCAGTTTGTTTGCGGCAATCGCCGGAAGCACGGTGCTGAATATGGTGTACGATCGCGACATTGACGCGTTGATGTTGCGCGCCTGCCGGCGTCCGCTGCCGGCGAATCGTATGTCCGCGCGCGAAGCGTTGTGGCTCGGCGGCGTCCTCTCGCTCATCGGGATCGCGTGGGCGTTCGCCTTGTCGCCGCTGTACGGCGCGGTCGTCTTGGCGGGCTGGTGCTTCGACGTGATCGTCTACACGTTGTGGCTCAAGCGGCGCAGCGTGTGGGCGATACTCTGGGGGGGTATCGCCGGCGCGATGCCGATTCTGGCGGGGCGCGTGTTGGGCGCGGGACAGATCGATCTCGTCGGCGTTCTGTTCGCGCTGGCGATCCTGCTCTGGATTCCGACGCATCTGTTGACGTTCGGCATCAAGTATGCCGAGCAGTATCGCGCGGCGGGCGTGCCGATCTTTCCGAATCGGTACGGCGAAGCGTTCACGCGCGGCACGATCGCGCTTTCAACCGCGTGCGCGACGATCGCGATGTCGCTTGCCGCCTCCCAGATCGGTTTACCGGCGGGTTATTTCCACCTGGCGTTGTGGTTGAGCGCATTGCTCGTCGGCGTCGCGTTGCTCAGCGTGTTCCGGCGTTCGTCCACACTAAATTTCGCGCTGTACAAATTCGCGTCGCTCTATATGCTGGGCGCGATGGCGTTGATCGTGTTAGGAATGAGTCTGAATTAGGAATTGCGAATTAGTACCTTTCCAACAGAATCCTTGCACATTGGGCAAGAAAATCAGGCGGTGGACCGGACCGTCTGAGCCAGTGTTGGGATAACGTACGTCTCGCGCAACTTGAGCGCCATGGTTGCAAT
>VGOB01000217.1 GCA_016865935.1 Chloroflexota bacterium
GATCAGAGGAAACATGGGACACCTCCCTCAGCATGTTACTCCTCTGCATTGTACGCGATTTCCCGGAAGATGCCAGAGTGCTTGAATATTCGGTTGTCAATGTGCCAGAAGACTCAGGATTTTATGTTACTGCAAAAGTCGAGTTACTATCACATTTACAACCGTGGCATCAACCGCGAAGATATTTTCTTCGAAGCGCGGAACTATCGGTACTTTTTGGACTTGTATGCGAAATATGTCGAGCCGATTGCGGATACGTTTGCGTATTGTTTGATGAGAAATCATTTTCACTTGTTGGTGCGGATCAAGACGGAAGAGGAACAGGAACAGACCTGGAAGGTTTCTAAAACCTTCCAGGTCTCCGAGGCGTTCCAGGTTTCAAGCCCCACACAACAATTCTCGAATTTTTTCAACGCATACGCCAAAGCGATCAACAAGACATATCATCGAACAGGTGGCTTGTTCCAAGAACGCTTTGGTAGAATTCCAGTAACCTCCGACGAGTACTTTGCCTGCCTCGTTATGTACATTCATCGCAACCCGCAAAAGCACGGCTTTGTTGACGATTTCCGCGAATATCCGTACTCTTCTTACGATGCAATTTGCTCTGCCCAACCCACAAGACTCAAGAGAGCCCAAGTTCTGGAATGGTTCAGCGGCAAGGATTGGTTTTTGCGTACACACCAAGAGTTGGTTGACGAGAAGAAAATTGCCAAACTTGTTGCTGGGGACATTTAGACCTTCCAGGTTTCTAAAAACCTGGAAGGTCCAATGAAGCAAAATGGATTTGCGCGGCAAAAAAATCCTGATCACCGGCGCTGCCGGTTTCATCGGCGGACGCTTGGCGGAACGCTTGCGCGCGGAAGAAGGCGCGCGCGTGCGCGGTTTGGTACGTTCGGTAGGGACGTTTAATAAAACGTCCCTACAAATCGGCGACATCGTTGACCCAGACACCACGCGCCGCGCGGTGGAAAATTGCGACGTGGTGATCCATTGCGCGGCGATGCAAAGCGGACGCGCGCCCTTGGACGAGTATCGTCGCGTGAATGTGGGCGGGACGCTGAATCTGTTGCGCGCCGCGCGTGATGTAAACGCCGCGCGCTTTATTCACCTCAGCACGATCAATGTTCACGGGATGCCCCCACCGCGCGACGCGCATGCGGATTCGCCGCTCGTTGGGGCGCAATTCAATTGCGCCCGTACAAGCGATTTCTATTCGATCAGCAAAGCGGAAGGCGAACGCGCGGCGTGGCAGTTTGCGCGCGAAAATAAAATCGCGCTGACGGTGATTCGTCCGGGTTGCACGTACGGACCCGGATCGAACGCGTGGACGCTGACGCCGCTCGCGCGCATCCGGCGCAATCGCCCGGTGTTGATCGGCGGCGGCAATGGAATCTGCAACGCGATTTACATTGATAATCTCGTTGACCTGATTTTGCTCGCGCTGAAAAATGATGTTGCAATCGGGCACGCGTTCATCGGCGCGGAAGGACGCGGCGTGACCTGGCGCGAATTTTACGGCGCGTACGCGCGAATGTTGGGCGGCAAACGCTTGTTCGGAATGCCGCGCCTCGTCGCGCTCGCGCTGACACTGCCGTTCGAGTTGCTCGCGCGCGTGGATGGTTATCCGCCGCGTCTCGCGCGTTCCAGCGTCGAATTTTATTCGCATCGCGTTGTGTTCGACGCCGAAAAAACAAAACGCTTGCTCGGCTACGCGCCGCGCGTGTCGTTTGACGAAGGAATGAAACGGACGGAGGAATGGTTGAGGGCGGGAAAATTTCTTCAAAATGACAAATGAGCAAATGACAAATGAGCAAATGACAAATGACAAATGACAAAAAGAAAATCTCCAATCTCTAGTCTCCAATCTCTAATCGTTCTCGTCAACGACGACGGCATCGCGTCGCCGGGGTTGCGCGCGTTGGCGGGAGCGTTGCGCGACTTGGGCGAGTTGTTGATCGTCGCGCCGCGCGATCAGCAAACGTCGCGCGGACGCGCGTTCATCGGCGGGGGCGTTGCCGAGCCGGTTGATTTTCCGGTGGATGGCAAGCGCGTGCGCGCGTTCGCGGTTGCTGCGTCGCCCGCGATGGCGGTGCGCTACGCGGTGTTGGTGTGCGCGGAACGTCGCCCTGCGCTGATCGTTTCCGGGATCAACTATGGCGAAAATGTCGGCAATGGCGTGACGATTTCCGGCACGATTGGCGCGGCGCTGGAAGCGGCGAGTATGCGTTTTCCGGTGCTGGCGGTGTCGCGCGTCGTGCATGCGAAATATCATTTCACGCACAGCGACGAAATTGATTTTGCGATGGCGGCGCATTTCGGCAAGAAATTCGCGCGGCGAATTCTGGAACGCGGGATGCCGCGCGGCGCGGATGTCGTCAACGTGAACGTGCCGGAGAACGCGCGCGCGACGACGCCGTGGCGCTGGACGCGTGTCTCGCGCCGCAATTACTATCGCTCGATCATCACGCCGACGCCGCGCGGCAAAACGTTGGACACGTACGAATTGTGTCTCGATCCCGAAACGCCGGAACCGGATTCGGATGTGCGCGCGGTGATGATCGATCACGTCGTTTCGGTTTCGCCGTTGACGCTGGATTTGACGGCGCGCGTGACGGAGCAGGAAAAAGCGCGGTGGGGGAGATGACCGAGGACGGAAGACCGATGACCGAAGGTGAGTGTCCTCCGTCGTCGGTCATCGGACATCCGTCGAGTGTAACCTGTCGTTGTCTTCTGCGTAGATCGAATGAGAGCGAGTTGCATTGTGATCCCAGGGAAAACGATGCGACAATACTTGGTGTTGGCGCGTTTGTCAAACCAATCATGGCATTTTCGATTTTCGATTGCCGATTTTCGATTGTGCGCTTGCAATCGAAAATATAAAATCCAAAATCGAAAATCAGAAATGGAGGCAAGGTGGATTACGGCAAAATTCTAAAGCGCGCGTTCGAGATTACGCGCGCGCATCGCGCGCTGTGGCTCTTTGGCGTGTTGCTCGCGCTTTTCGGCGGCGGGAGCGGCGGCGGCAGTTTCAATTTTCCCAGCGGCGGGGGGAGCAGTGGACGCGGCGCCGGGCGTGGCGATTTTCCGACAATGCCAGCCGTCTCGTCGGAAATGTGGCAAATGATCACGATTCTGATCGTCGCGCTGATCTGTTTCGCGCTGATTTGGATCATCCTCTCGATCATCTTGCGCTTTGTCAGCCGCGCCGCGCTAATCGGCTTGGTGCAAGAGGTGGAAGCGGATCAGACGACGCCAACCGTCAAGCGCGGTTTTAGCCTCGGCGCGGAACGCTTTTGGAAATTGCTGGGCATCGCGCTGGTGATCAACATTCCGCTGATGCTCATTTCGCTCGTGTTGATTCTGCTCGCCGCGCTGCCGATTCTGCTTGCCGTGTTGCCGTTGATCAACGCGGGCCGTACCGCGCCGAGCGAATTGATCGCGGTTGCGGCGGCGGGCGGCATCGGTTCGCTCGCGCTGATTTGTTGCGTGGTGATTTTGCTCGCGCTGGTTGGCTTGATCATTCACCCGTTTTACGAATTCATCATGCGCGCGTGCGTCATCAACAAGACCGGCGTGAAGGATTCGATCCGCGACGGGTATCGGCTCGTGCGCGCGAACCTGGGCAACGTCGCGGTGCTGTACATTCTCGCGATTGGCATCGGCATCGGATTCAGTATCCTGATGATTCCAGTCGCGTTGCTCCTGATCGCGATTCCGGCAGTGGTGGGTGTGCTGGTGTACTGGCTGGCGCAATCGCTCACACCGGCGATCATCACTGGAGTCGTCCTGGGAATCCCGATGCTCCTGATTTTGATTTTCATCAGCGGTTTGTTCCGCGCGTTCGAGTCCGCGTACTGGACGCTGGGGTACCGCGCAGTTAAAGGATAAAGTATGAAGGATGAAGGCAGAATGTTTTCATCCTTCATCCTTCCGCCTTCATCCTTTGTGATGTAACCATTACACGATCCTCACGTAGATTGTGGTGAGAGGACAAGCTTGGAAGAGTCGTTGCTCATCGCGCGCGCTCAACGCGGCGATCAAAGTGGGTTCGCTCAACTTGTCGAAATGTACCAAACGCCGGTCTACAACCTGGCGTATCGAATGTTGAGCAACGTGAATGATGCGGAGGACGCGGCGCAGGAAACTTTTCTGCGCGCGTTCGCGCAACTGAAAACGTTTCGCGTCGATCAGAAATTCGCGACGTGGTTGCTTTCGATCTGCGCGCATCATTGCATTGATCGCCTGCGCCGCCGCAAGTTCTTCTGGCTGTCGTTGGAAGACAAAGTGCTGGAAGAAGCACTGGCGAGCGACGCGCCGGAGCCGGACGACGTCGCGTTGCGCGCAGAGAACGCGCACGAGATCGCGCAATCGCTGGAACGCTTGGCGCCCGCGTATCGGCTGGTGGTCGTGCTGAAATACTGGCACGATCAATCGGTCGAAGAAATCGCGCGGACGACCGGCGATTCGGTGAGCGCGGTCAAAGTGAAACTGCATCGCGCGCGCAAGATGTTGGCGCGTGAAATGACCACACAGTCGAAGGCAGAAGGCGGAAGGATGAAGGATGAAAAGGCAACTTTATCCTTCATCCCTCATCCTTCATCCTTTGAGCGGGAGGTGACGCATGCGAGATGAAACGCGTTTTGTAATGATCGCGCCTGCGCCGGGGTTTACGAATCGCGTGATGACGCGGCTGGCGGAACGCGAACGCGCGCGCACACAACGACGAGCGATGATCGGATCCGCATTGCTTGTCGGCGCAGCAATCGCGATGCTCGCGCTCGCGGCGTGGCAACTCGCGGCGGTGGCGTGGGCGCTGATCAAAAATCCGCAAACACTCATCGTACTGTGGAACGCGTTCGAGATGCTGGCGTTCTGGTTCGGCGCGCTCGTGAACGCGATCTGGGTTGCGGTGAATGTGATCGCGGCAATGCTCGATCCGCTGGGAATGATGACGTGCGCGTTGGCAGTTTTCGCGTTGACAATGCTCTGGGGGCGCGCGGTGACCGGCTCGTTCCAATTGTCCTCAAACTACGTGGGAGGTTTTGGAAAATGAAAATCGGAATGAAAGTTTTGATCGCGCTGGTGCTGGTCGCGTTGCTCGCGACGCCCGCGCTGGCGGACGGACCGCGCACGGACGATCACGTTTGCTTTGGCGGCAATACGACTGTGACGGCGGAAGAATCGCCGACCAACGTCGTACTCTTTGGGTGCAATGGGCGAATCCAAAAAGGCGCGCAGGTGAAACGCGATGTCGTCGTCTTTGGCGGAAACCTGGTGCTGGAAGAGGGAACGCTCGTCGGTCACGATGTTGTCGTCTTCGGCGGGATCGTGCAACTGGCGGGCGAGGTGAAGAACGAAGTCGTCGTTGGCGGCGGGAACGTTACGCTCGAACCGACGGCGGTGGTCAACGGCGACCTGAATATCTTCGGCGGATCGCTGGATCGCAAAGAAGGCGCGGTCGTGCGCGGCAAGATCGAACGCAACGGAAACTCAAACGTGCGTTGGAATTGGGCGTCGCCGACGGTCTCGCCATTTCGCGACGGATGGAATTTCTTCGATAGCGCGTTCGGCTGGTTCTTTAAGAACTTGATCAACACGCTCGCGCTCGCCGCGCTCGGTGCGCTGATCATCGTGTTCCTGCCGACGCAGTTGAACCAAGTCGCGACGGTCGCGCAAAAATCCGCCGCGCCGAGTCTGGGCGTCGGTTGTTTGACTTGGCTGATTGTTCCGCCGTTGGCGATCCTTTTTGCGATCACCTGTCTGGGAATTCCGCTGACGCTCGTGCTTGCGATTGCGTTCATCGCGGCGATTGTGCTGGGCTGGGTCGCGATCAGTGTGATCATCGGCGACAAGTTGCTGAACGCGCTGAAAGCGAAAACGATCGTGCCGATTCTCGCGCTCGTCGTCGGGCTGATCGTCTTGTGGCTCATCACGTCGCTGCCGATCCTGGGCGCGCTGATCTGGTTGTTTGTCGCGACGCTCGCGGTGGGCGCGGTTGTGCTGACGCGCTTTGGAACGCGCGCGTATCCGCCGGTGGCTCCGGTGCCGGTCGCGCCGGTTGCGCCCGCGCTCCCTGCCGCACCCGTCGCGCCAAGCGCGCCGACGCAAGCGGATGACGCGAGCGCGAATATCTGAGATCGGCGTTTGCGATCTTTGCGAATGAAAATGGGGAGGAATCTCACGCGTGAGATTCCTCCCCAGATTTTTGCCGGACTGACCCAGGTTCAAGGTCGCGGCGTCACGGTCAATCGAATCACGACGGTGTTGCCGCGATTCG
>VGOB01000218.1 GCA_016865935.1 Chloroflexota bacterium
GTCTCAACCTGCAAACCTGCGGCGTGCTGATCAACTACGATATGCCGTGGAATCCGATGCGCGTCGAGCAACGCATCGGACGCATTGACCGCATCGGTCAGCAATTCGATCAAGTGTGGATCACCAATTATTTCTATCGCGATACGATTGAAGACGCGATCTACCAACGACTCAAAGATCGCATTGATTGGTTCGAGGTGGTCGTCGGCGACCTTCAACCGATCCTTGCCGAAGTAGGCGAAGTGACGCGGCGTCTGGCGATGCTTCCCCCGACCGAACGCGAGGCGCAGTTGGAGCGCGAGATTGCCGAGTTGCGTACGCGACTCGATAACCGCGCGGTCGAGTCGCTCAACCTCGACGAATTCGCGCAGGCGAAAGACGATTTGCGCGCAAGCACATCGCCGGTATCACTCACCGATTTGGAAAATCTTTTCACGACAAGTCAAGCCACCGCGCATTTATTCCAACGCCATCCGGAGATTCCAGACAGTTATCTTCTCAAGTGGAATGACGAAACTTTGCCGGTGACTTTTTCGGCGAAATGTTTTGACGCGCATCCGGAGACGGTTCGCTTTTTGTCATACGGTAGTCCGCTGCTGGATGAACTACTACACAGCATCCCTGCGCCGGATACAGATGCCAACGGCGACGTGATTCGCTTGCAGTCGGATCGCGATTTCGACCTGCGGGGTTGGTACGCCGGTGCTGCGCCAGCGGCAATCGAAACGCTCGGCGATTTGCGCGCCCGGATACGCGTACCAACCGACGCGGCAGGCGATCCCGCGCGCGCACGCGATCTGTTTGTGAGCGAGACCAAGCGTCTTCGCGACGCGCAACAAACCATCGTTCAGCAACGCCACAGTGCGGCGCATCTGGCGGAACGGGTCAAAGCGCAACGCCTGCTCGTCAAAGCGGCGCTCGTCGAAATCGCGCTGGGTCACCAACGCACCTTGTTCGAGGCGGATGTTTATCCCGCATCGTTCAGTGAGCAGGCAGTAACCGGGTTACAGAGGCACGGGGCACCGTGGAGAACACTGGTGCACCTGGCATTTGAAACCGGCTTGCGTCCCCAAGAGGATGATACCTTTTATCTCCAAATTAAAAGCGACAGCCGCGAGTCGCTGCAAGCGCGTTTTGCCCAGTTGACGAATGAAGCGCGCCAGACCGCTGCGCGACTGAACGCGATGCGGACGGCATTGCAAGAACCAGAAATGCGCCAAACAGAAACCCAGGTCGAAACCTATCGAATCTAGAGTACGCTCAGCCCATCCTTGTTCAGGAGCCAATATGCCATCTCAAGCATTCAATCACGACAAAGAACTCGCCGAATTTTTTACGGATGTTGAACACCTGCGCGATTGGTTCAACAACGCTGTCGCCGCGCCAGAATTGGCAAGGCGCATCCTTGTCATTCACGGCGTTGGCGGCGTGGGCAAGTCGTCGCTCTTGAGAATGTTTCGCTTGCACTGCAAAAGCGTCAACGTTCCTGTCGCGCTCGCATCGGGCGATGATTCCAAATCCGCGCTCGACGTGTTGACGCATTGGACGGACGATTTGAAAGCGGACGGCATCGCGTTTCCAGCGTTCGGTAAAACGTTCGAGCATTATCGCGCGATTCAGGCGAAGGTGGAAAACGAGTCGGCGAAAACCGCGGAGAAACTTGCCAAGGGTGCGACCAAGACGATTATCGAAACGGCGGCAAGCACAATTCCAGGTGTGGGTCCGTTGATTGGCAAGTTGGGCGGGATGGGCGCAGAGGCGTTGGTGGATTGGATGCGCGGATTTCTGACCAAGCCCGATATTGATTTGCTCCTCGACCCCGCGAAAAAACTGACCGACGATTTTCTGGACGACCTGGGAAAAATCGCGGAGAAGAAACGCATCGTGTTGATGCTCGACACGTTTGAGCAGATGACTGCGCTCGATGATTGGGCGCGCGATGTCGCGCAACGATTGGGGCAGGGACAAGCCCAGCCCTTACTCGTCATTGCAGGACGCGCTTTGCCGAATTGGAATCGCGCGTGGTCGGGCTGGATGGCAACGGCGCAGGTCGAGGAACTCAAGCCAATGACCGAAGACGTAATGCGCGAATTGATTCAGCGTTATTACGCGACGATGCGCGGCGGCGAGCCGAATCCAACCCAGGTGGACGCCATCATTCGCTTTGCGCGCGGCTTGCCGATGGTCGTGACGAGCGCGGTGCAGTTGTGGGTCAAGTACGGCGTCGAAGATTTTCAATCGGTCAAAGCCGAAATTGTGGCGAACCTGGTTGACCGCTTGATGGAGGGCGTGCCGAAAGAATTGATTCCCGCGCTTGAAGCGGCGGCAATCGTGCGCTGGTTCGACCAGCCGATTCTGCGCGCAGTGACTGGGCTTGCCGATGTGCGCGATGTCTACAATGAACTGCGGCGTTTTCCATTTGTGCGAACGCGCGTGGAAGGGCTGGCACTGCACGACGCGGTGCGCGAGATTATGGACGAGAACCTGCGCGCGCAAGATTCCGAACGGCATTGCGAACTGCACGAGCGCGCGGCGGCGTATTTTGAAAAGCGATTGGAGAAAGCAACAGGCGAAGAAGCCGAGCGGCTGGGACTGGAGCGACTGTATCACCGCGTCCGCGCAGATGAGGAAGCGGGCATCAAATTGTTTCAAGAGATGGCGGAAGAGTTGACGCGGTATCGTCTCGTCAATCGTTTGCGCGCGTTGCTAAATGATGTGAACACGTATCCATTGGAGCGAGAGAATAGCAGGTTGTGGAGGGAGTATTATGATGCTAGGGTAGCACATTTGGAGTTCAGATGGGAAGAGGCACAGCAAATTTATCAAGAGATAGGTGCCAATGATTACAACGAGAAGAAACTGCGCTCTTATGCCTTGTGCGATCTAGGCGAATTGTGGTCGCAGAGAAAATTTGTGGTTGAACCAGGTGGAGCCAAGCAAGCCATCCAAACAATCGAGAAAAGCCTATCACTGACAACCGCATTCGATAGTAAACTTGTCTTGAACTATTTCAATCTGGGGAGTGTTTACCAAACTCTTGGCGAACACGATGAATGTAAACGATATTTCGAACTGGCATTAGATGCATTTAGACAGAGTGGAGATGAATATGGAACGGCATTTATGTGGGGGCATCTGGCAGAACGCCACAGGGTTTGGGGAAATTGGCGAGAAGGAAGGACTTGTAGGACTAACGGTCTTGAAATGTTGACGAAACTTGGAAACCGACCATCGCTTAGGTCTCACCTTGTTGGTGGACTGTTGCCATTCTCAATGGGACACTATGCAGAATCCGAAAGGGGCGCACTGGAAAAACTAACAATTGAGCAGAATTTGGGATATCTTGATTTATTGGGCCCACTCCGCGACCTTGGGCTTATTCTAGGTTTCGAAGATAGGTATCAGGAAGCGCAAGGATATTTTGCGAAGTGTCTTGACAACGCGAAATCTCTCAAGTTGGACAGACTTGAAGATACCACAGCACTACGTTTTGAGGCAACAATGCTGATTCGTAAAGGAGATTTTTTTGTTGCTGAGAGCTATTTGGCTAGAATCCTGGAGATTTTGGAACAAACAAAATACACTTTGTCTCTCCCAGAGGTTCTCTTCTGGTGGGGAATATTGTGTGAAACACGAAAACAATTTGATAAATCAAGTGATTACTTCAAACGTAGTCTCGATTATAAATGGACTAATCGCCGCTACTTTGAATGTGCCGCTCTCACAGGTCTCGTCCGTGTCAAGCACGCGCAAGGTGAACATCACGCCATCCCGCCACTGCTCGCAGAAGCAGAGCAACTCGCACAGCAGTACGAATACAACGACCATCTCGCGTCGTTAAGGGTGACGCAAGCACAGACCTTCCAGGTTTTTGGAAACCTGGAAGGTCTCACCGCACTCGATTATTTCAAGCAAGCAATGATTTACGCTCTGCGCTACAATCGCTTTTTGCTGGACGAGGTGTTGAGCGGACGACCGCAAGGCACGCCGTTGCGCCCCATCATTCCGTACTGCTTGGAACGTGGCGAAGAAGGACGCAAGATGTTGATCGCGTTGCGCGATTGGTGGAAGACAGGCGTCAACGACATTGGCACGCCGCGCCCCGATACGATTTCACCAATTCAGGAAGGCATTGCGTTGTTGGAAGCAGAACGCATCGCACGTGAACGCGAACCTGGGGACGGCTCGTTGCAAAAGAGCGTGGTGGAGCAGATTGAAGCAGTACTGTAGGACAAATTTATAAATTTGTCCTACGGTTCGGCGCAAAAGAGTGTGGTGGAGCAGATTGAAGGAGTACTATGAGCGAATACCAATACTATGAATGGCAAACCATCGACCGACCCTTGACGGCATCTGAACAACGCGAGGTAAACGCGCTGTCCAGCCACATGGATACAGTCACGTCCACGCAGGCAGTTGTCACCTACTCGTGGGGCGATTTCAAACATGATCCCCAACAAGTGTTGTTGAAATATTTCGACGCCTTTTTGTACGACTCGAATTTCGGTACACGCCGATTGATGTTCCGTCTGCCCAAAAACCTGGTGGACGTTTCCGCCATCCAGCCCTATTTGGTTGAAGATCAGATTACGCTTCAAGCACACGGCGCGTACCTTGTCCTTGAGATTCAAATCAACGAAGACTCCGATTTCTTTGAATGGGTCGAATCGGACAGCGTCCTCGGTCAACTCACACCGTTGCGCGATCAACTCTTGCAAGGCGATCTGCGGATGCTGTATCTGGCTTGGCTCAAAGTTATCTCGATGCGTGAGTCTGAAGAAACGGAAGACGAACCTGAACCGCCCGTACCTGTCGGGTTAAAAAAACTCAACGCCAGTCTGCAAGCGTTTGCGGATTTTTTCGAGATCGATCCGCATCTCATCTCGGCGGCGGCGGAGGCAAGCCAGAAAGCGGAATCATCCGCCGAACCTGATTTTCAAGCCGCGCTGGCGAAATTAACGCGCGCCGAAAGCGATGCCCACCTGCTCCAAATCGTGCGCGGCGAACCAGGCGCGGTGTTGGCTTTGAAAAAGAAATTGACCGGTCTGGTTCAAGTCCAACCCGATTCGCCGTTCTCCTCCAAGCGCCGTGCGGGAGAATTATTCGAGCAAGCCGAAAAAATCCAACAGGCAGCGAGCCGCAAGGCGCAAGCAGAAGCCGAACGCCAGAGAATCCAACGACTGGAGAAACTTGCCGAGGCGGAAGAATCTACCTGGACAAATGTCGAAAGCCTGCTTAGCCAGAAACGCGGCTCGACTTATGAGCAAGCCACCCGATTGTTGGTCGAATTGCGGGACATGGCTGAGTATAAACAGCGACAGCGCCAATTTGCCGAACGTTTCAAATCCATTCGTGAACGATATGGAAAAAGCACCGCACTGGCTGACCGCTTTCGCCGCGCGGGTTTGATGTGATGCCGATTACATTGCGTGATGGATGGAAGACAGGTGACAACAACATCGCCTCGCCCTGATACGATTTCGCCCGTTTCCGAACGCATCGCACGCGAGCGCGAACCTGGGGACGGCTCGGCGCAAAAGAGCGTGGTGGAGCAGATTGATTTGGCACTGGCGTAGTCACGTTCGTGCTGTTGGCTAGAACAAGATGGATTGACCATGTGCCTCCACGGACTTGACGCGACGAACTCCGCTACACGCTTTGCGTCGCCCCCAAAGACGCCGTAGGCGGCGATGACTTTTCAGGTGAAACGTTCCACGTACTGAGCGAGGCAAAAAGCCCGAACGTACCAGCGGGTCTTGTGCAAGAACCATTCTCGAAGCAATCACTATGACACATTCATTTCGTATCGCGGGGTTGGTGGCGGCAACCAATCACATCCGAGCCGATCTTCGTGTTGGGATTCTTCCTTCAGAGATCGAACGGTTTCAAAACCAGGTGACTCATTTGATCGCTCAAGTCGAGCGACTGTGCGGCGAACATGGTCGCGCGCCCAGTCAACTCCCGCCCCCGTCCTACCAAGCGTACCAATTCCTGAAATCGCTCGATCTGAACCGATTGCCGATGCGTCAAACGGACCAAGCGCCAACGGTTCCGCCGATTCGGATCAAGAATTTGCTCAGAATTTGCGAGTGGGTGCAGAAAGAATTCGCCCGCTTAGCAGACAAGCCCGCCGACGATTCCCAGGTTGCAACCGTTTTGCATCAAGTCCAATCGCAAACGTCAACCGTCGAAGCACTGATGCGAGATCGTGGAAGCGCGCCAGCCACATTGCCGTTGATCACCCAACGCGCTTTCGCCTGGCTCAAGTTTCTGAGTGTG
>VGOB01000219.1 GCA_016865935.1 Chloroflexota bacterium
GCCGCGCTCGAAGTGGGCAAGATCATAATCGAAGCAACGCCGGTGGAAAAATAGTGTTCAGTGTTCAGTGTTCAGTATTCAGTTCTCTGAACACTGAACACTGAATTCTGGTTACTGTCTTATGAAAGCACTCTCCATTCGCCAGCCCTGGGCGGACTTGATCATCCAAGGCAAAAAGACGCTCGAACTCCGCAGTTGGTCGGTCAAGTATCGCGGGCCGCTCGCGATTCACGCGTCGCAGAACATCGAGCGCGCCGCGTGTGTGACGCACGGGATTGATCCAGAGCGCGTCACGGCTGGCGCGATTATCGGCGTCGTTGAACTTGTGGATGTTGTGGAATTGGATGCCGCCGCGTTTGCCGCGCGTCAAAGCGAACATCTCGCCGATGCGCGCTTCAACACGACGCCGTTGTTCGGTTGGCAGTTGGCGAATCCGCGCCCGTTGCCGCATCCCTGCATCGTCCACGGCAGGATGGGATTGTTTACGATCCCAGACGATTGTTTGCAGACGCCCGGCGCGCGCGCCGTGGAACCGGAACCCGCGCCGCCCGCGCTCGAACCGACCTGGAATCCGGACAAGCCGTTCGAGTTGCGCGTGCTGGCGGACGCGCGGCGTCATTCGGCGTACGCGCTCGCGTTGTATCAGCGTTTTGTCGAGACGCCGGGCGCGCAACGCGTGCTGTATCGCGAAGAGCCGCCGCAGATGCAACGCGTCGTCGAAATCGGCGGGAGTGTTTTGCGAACGGTTGCCGACAACATTCTCGACGCGCTCAAGCGTTCCGGCTACAAAGCCACCGAATTGAGCGCGCAGCGCCGCGAGCCATTTCTGCTCTCGGAAGAAGCGGGCGTGCGGCTGGGTCTGTTGTTTCTCTGCGTCAAGCCAATCGGCAAGGTCAATCGCATCGAGGCGATTGCGGAGGGCGTGCGGCGAATGACGAGCGAAGAAGTGTACTATTGGTACAGCAAGTGCACGACCAAGACGACCGCCGACCGCGCGCAAAAAGCGTTGCGCGTGTTGCTGGCGGATGAATGACACAAAAAGACCTTCCAGGTTGCTGAAACCTGGAAGGTCGGCTAGGTCTTGGATTGTTGCTCGCGGAGTTTCTTGATTAGCAAATCCATATCCAATTGATCTACCCAGCGATGCCGTTCAGTGGAATAATCGCCCGTGCCCGTTTCAAACTGCTGCAAAAAGCGAATCATTCCATCGGGTCCCAGTTTTTCCAGCAACGCCGCAAGTCCAGTCACGCGAATTTGTTCGTCGGTCATTCGCACCGTTTTCATCGTCCAGATTATACAACGAGTTTTCCATCCTGTCATTGCGAGCGAACGGAGTGAGTGAAGCAACACTTGCACCGCACGCAAGTGCAGGTGTCTCCAACGCGGAATTAGAGATTGCTTCGTCGCAACCGCTTCGCGCTCCTACCCAGAAACTTGACCTGTCGTGAACGACAGGTCTGAGCAGTTCAAGGACGCTTAAGCGTCCTTCGGCTACTCAGCCCGAAGACTCTGCCCTGAGCAAAGTCGAAGGGTTGATCTTCGGGCGATGACAGGACAAGTTTCTCGGCTTGAACACGCTTTGCGCGCGCGGCGGTATGCGCGAAGCGTCTCGCAATGACAAATCCAAAATCTGCAATCTGAAATCCAAAATCCAAAATGACCACTCCTCCCCCCGTCCTCATTGAACACTGGCTCCCGATTGAAGCGATTGGCGCGGAATCCAAGCGCGAACGCGGCGCAAGCTCCGCGCTGCCGCCGCTGTACTTTTTGCACGTGTGGTGGGCGCGCCGCCCGCTTACGACAAGCCGCGCGGCGATTCTCGCGAGTGTTCTGCCGCAATGGTCTCCCGATTTTCCCGAAGCCCTGCGCGCGAAATTTCCAAACGAGGATTCGTACCGCGCGTGGTTTACGCAACTAGTTGGCATTCGCGGCGACCCAGTTAAGGGGCGCAAGTTGGTGGACTGGGCAAAAGCCAAAGGCATCAAACTCGATTATCATCCGTACGGTGGCGCGCCGCGCGCATTTACCGTCAACCCCTCTCCCGAAGATTTGCAAACGATGGGCGATTTGCTCGAATGGACGTGGGGCACGCGCGAACTCTCCGTCCTCGACCCGTTCGCAGGCGGCGGCTCGATTCCGTTTGAAGCGTTGCGTTACGGATTCACGACGATTGCGAACGACCTCAACCCCGTTGCGTCCGTCATTCAAAAAGCCACGCTCGATTATCCCGCGCGCTTTGGCACGTCACTCGCGGACGACATTCGCAAATGGGGCAATGAGTGGGCAAAACGCGTCAAGGAAAAACTCGACCCGTATTTTCCGAAACAACCAGGCGAAAGTATTTTTGCGTATCTCTGGGCGCGCACCGTCGCTTGTCCTTCCACTGGCAAGCCCGTCCCGCTCAGTCCCAATTGGTGGCTCTCGACTGGGAGCAATCCCGTCGCTGTGAAAATGATTGCCGATGAAGGAATGAGCGTACCGCGTTTTGAAATTGTGAACCTCACCCCTCACCCCTCTCCTCGTAGGAGAGGGGCAGGGGAGAGGTTCAATCCAGACGAAGGAACGATTGCGCGCGGCGTAGCGCGTTCGCCGTGGACTGGGCAAACGATTGATGGCGATTACATCAAAGCCGAGGCGCAAGCGGGGCGAATGGGACAAATCCTCTACGCAATTGCGACAAAGAAACCAGGTGGATTTGAATTTCGCGCACCAACCCAAGCCGACCTCGATGCAGTTGCGCTTGCGGAAAAAGAACTGGCGAAGAAAAAGCCAGGTTGGATTGCGAAGAATTTGACTCCCACCGAAACAATCCCGTCAGGTCTAAAAACGTCCGAGCCACTTCGCTATGGGATGAAGAATTGGGAAGACATTTTTGCTCCGCGCCAATTACTCGCGTTGGGAATTTTTCTGGAAACTTGGCGCGAACTTCAAAACGAAATTATTTCTGCATCGGGCGATATTAAAGGCAAGGCAATTATTGCGCTATTGTCATTTGCACTTGATAAATCCGCAGATAGAAATAGTTATCAGACGCGATGGGTTTCGCAAAGGTCAGTGATAGCAAACACATTTGACCGTCATGATTTCGCAATGAAATGGAGTTTTGCCGAGTTTGATGCCGCTGGGAATCTATTGCCCTGGGCGGCGAGTCAAATTGTTGATGCTTACAAAGGTATTTGTCAACTAATCGCATCAACTCAAATATCTCTTGATGCTCCGTCGCAAAATAAAAGAGCCGATAATGTTAGTGTTATACGCGCTTCAGCAACTGACCTTGCCTCACTTGCTTCAGATTCGGTATACAACATCACCGTTGACCCGCCGTACTATGACAACGTGATGTATGCCGAACTCTCGGACTTTTTCTACGTCTGGCTCAAACGCAGCGTCGGACACCTCTTTCCAGAATTTTTCCGCGATGAACTGACAAACAAAGACGACGAAGCCGTTGCCAACCCCGCACGCTTTAACCTCACCCCTCACCCCTCTCCTACGAGGAGAGGGGAAGGGGGAGAGGTCGGTGCGCGGCGAACGGGACAGGCGCGCAAACTCGCGGAGCAAGATTACGAGCGCAAAATGTTCGCCGCGTTCCGCGAGATGCACCGCGTCCTCCATCCCAACGGCACACTCACCGTAATGTTCACGCACAAAAAAGTCGAAGCGTGGGACACCCTCGCGTCCGCGCTCATCGGCGCAGGATTCGTCATTCGCGCCTCGTGGCCCATTCACACCGAATTTGAACACTCGCTTCACCAAGCGAGACAGAACGCGGCGGCGTCAACGATTTTGTTGGTGTGTCGCAAAAGAGCAGAGGGGGAGAGAGGGAGACAAGGAGAGGGGGAGACCGTCGCCCACTCACCCACTCACCCACTCACCCACTCGCCTGTGTGGTGGGATGACTTGCAATCCCAGGTTCGCGAGACCGCGCGCGCCAAAGCGGCGGAGTTCGCGCAAGCTGGCATCAGCGGCGTGGATTTGTACATCAGCACCTTCGGTCCCACACTCAGCATCATCTCCGAAAACTGGCCCGTCCTAACCAGCGAAGTTGACCCCAAAACTGGCGAGCCGAAACCACTCCGCCCCGAAACCGCACTCGACCTCGCGCGCGAAGAAGTGGTGCGATTGCGTAAGCAAGGACTGCTCGCAGGACGCGACATCAAGTTCGATGCCGTCACCGATTGGTACTTGATGGCGTGGGACGCCTTTCACGCTGAGCAATTCCCGTACGACGAAGCGCGCAAACTCGCGATTGCGCTCAACATTGACGTCGAAAAAACGCTGATGCAGACCAAACGCCTCGTCGAGAAAAAAGGCGAGTACGTCATTCTCAAAACGCCGACCGCACGCCGCCGCAAAGCCGTCGTGGACGACGAAGCGCAATCGTTCGAGCATTGGATTGACGCGGCGCACACCGCGATGATGGTCTACGCCGAAGACGGCGCAGGCGCGTGCGATGTGTTCCTCCGCAAATCGGGACTGAAGAACGATGCGACGTTCAAGGCGTTGCTCCAAGCACTCCTCAACGCGATCCCGCGCGCGCGCATCAAAGGCAAATTTGTCCGCGATGAAGCCGACACACTCGAATCGCTCCGCCTCGCCTTCTTCGACGACCTCACCGCGCCGGCGGAAGAAGAGCCGGAGATGCCGGTGGTGAAGCAGGGCGCGATGTTTGAGGAAGAGGAAGGCGAAGAGGAAGAGGGAGAGGACGAGTGAGACAGTGGAACAGTGGGACAGTAGAGCGCGCACGCCGTTGCGCGCCGTGAGAGAGCGACAATGTCAAAACACAGAAAACCACAACCCCAGCGCAAGTCGAGCCAACTGACAGAATTGATGCAAGAATTGCAAGCTGAACTGCCCAACACCAAAATCATCCAACGTCCCGCAGGCGAATCAAAAATCGCAGACGTGTTTCTGAAATTCATCGAGCCGTTCAAAGAATATGCGACGACCGACGAGGCGATGGACAAGTTGGTGGTGCTGGGCATTTGCGCGTGGAACGCCGAGGTCATTGCGCCCGATGGACGGCAAAAGTTTCTGGACACGCTGACGCGAGACATTCTGGCAATAACAGGGACGGAATGGCGCACTCAGGTCCAGCACATCATTAGTTCACTCGGCGCGCGCAAGCGCGAAATGTTCGCGAAGGACAAGCGCTATATCGTGAGTTATCGCCTCAACTCCACCGCCGCCCAGTATCGCCTTTCGATGGTTTCGACCGTGTTATCTGACAAGTCGAATCCATAACGAGGCGCTATGGCAAAGCGAAGAAAACCACAACGCAAAAACTCGCAAGCAATGGTGGCGCGTTTAGAGCAACAGCTACGCGCCAGCGGCAAATTGCCCGAAGGAACGCAATTCGTCCGCCGCGAGGATGGCGATGCGAAAATCTCTGCCGCGTTCCTGCGGTTCATCGAACCCTTTCGATATGCAGCCCCGGATCGCAAACGCTTTGAAACGCTCATTGGGCTGGGCGTTGCCGCATGGAACGTTTCCTTGTTCGAGGGCGCGAAACGTCAAGAGATGCTTGTCGAGGTTTCCAAGACGATGTTTTCGGAAACAGGGCAGCCCGCGCCGTCGGATTTGATGGGAGTGCTGGACGATCTCATCCGGCACAAGGAACGCCGTTTCGCGCACGACCGGCGGCTCATCCTGAGTTATCAGCTCGACGTGACGCGCGACCAATATCATCTCTCAATGATTTCGACGGAGGAAGATGAGGCGCAAGATCCGTGAGATTTCCGGGTTTGGATACACAACCATGTCAAAACGAAAGAAACCCCAACCGAGAGCCAAGTCGAATGGACTACGCCAATGGATGGACGATGTGCGCGAGCAACTGCCCGGTGATGCTCAAATTGTCGAACGTTCCGCCGGTGAATCGAAAATCTCCGCCGTGTTTTCCGAATTTCTCGAACCATTTCGTCATTATGCGACGAACGATGCCGCGTATATCAAACTGGTCGGCTTGGGTGTCAGCGCGTGGAATGCAGGGCTCTTGCCAGAGGACGCCCAGTTCGAGTTTATCCACAAAATTTTGCCCACCCTTTTTAAGGACATGACCGAAGCACAACGCGCCGATATGTATTCCCTGATTGGGGCAATGGTTCAGCGCAAGACCCAGTTTTTTGCCGACGACCGACGTTATATCCTGAGTTATCATCTCGAAGATACAGGCAAGGGTTACAAGTTGATGATGGCATCCACACTTTATCGAGCAGAACATCTTGAGGAACCAAGCGAATGACATTGCGCGATCATTCCTTCCCATCTTTTA
>VGOB01000220.1 GCA_016865935.1 Chloroflexota bacterium
GACACCTTCATGACCTTGGTCGCCACGGCCAAGAAACTGGAGGTAAGTTTTTACGCGTACATCCAAGACCGTATTTCTGGCGCGTACCGATTGCCCAAGCTCGCTGATTTGATCACGGAGCGCGCCCAGCGAGATCCACTCGATGCGTCTTGGAGTTCGCCGTAGAATTACCCCAAGTTATTGAGAAGATACGTAAATGGGATTATAATGTGGCTGGTCATCGTCGTCATCCTTTCGATGCTGGCGAGTTTTCTGCCGGCGTACAACGCCTCGCGCTTGACCGTGCGCGAAATTTTGGCGTATGAATAGCGAGAGGCGAGGAGCGAGAGGCGAATGTAAGACGCGCCTCTCGCCCCTCGCCCCACGCAATCATCTTGGAGGCATCTCGCAATGAAAAAAATTCTCACCCTCGCAATTCTAATTCTGCTCGCGCTCAGCGTAATCGCGTGCGGCGCGGCGGCAACGCCGACGCCGAAAGCCGCGCCAACACTTCCGGCGATCAAGGTATCGAACAAGGTCGTCGCCGAAGGCAAGGTCGTGCCGGTCAAAGGCGCGGCGTTGAGTTTTCAGGTCGGCGGAACCGTTGCCGAAATCATGGTGAACGTGGGCGATCGCGTCGAAGCGGGCGCGGTGATCGCGCGTCTGGACACCAAGACGCTCGATCTGCAACTGGCGCAAGCGGACGCGAACTATGCCGCCGCAGTTGCCAAGCACGCGCAAATCAAGCGCGGTCCCACAACCCAGGACGCGACCGCCGCGCAACAGGCGGTCACCTCTGCCGAAGCCGCGTACACGAATTTGTTGCGCCCGTCGCAGAATGAATTGATCGCGCTCAAGTCCGATATGGAAAAGGCGAAGGCGCAAGTGGATCGCGCGCAAGCCGCGTACGATCGCATCGGCGGCGATTCGAATCCGTTCGCGAATATGACGATGGAGCGCGCCGCATTGCAAACCGCGTGGCTCGATTATCAAAAAGCGATCGCGCTGTACAACAGCCGCGTCAATCCGACCGACGCGCAAGTTCAGCAGGCGATTGCCGCGATTCAAAGCGCGAAGAGCAATCTCAGTAAGTTGACGCCGACCGCTGAAGATATTGCCGCATCGGAAGCGAACGTGAACGCGGCGAAAGCTGCGCGCGACATCGCCGCCGATACATTGGCGCGCGCCAAGTTGACCGCGCCCTTTGCCGGGACGATTGTCGCCATCGAGCCGAAAGTGGGCGAACAGATCGCGGTGGGTACGCCGGTCGTGCGGATCGCGGACACGGCGAACTTTCAAATCGAAACGACCGACCTGACCGAGATCAACGTCGTCAACGTGAAAGAGGGCGACGCGGCGACGGTCACCCCGGACGCGATCACGGATCTGGAATTGACCGGCAGAGTCGCGAGCATCAAGGGCTTTGGGGAGAACAAGCAAGGCGACATTGTTTACACGGTGGTCGTCAAGTTGGACAAGCAAGACCCGCGCCTGCGCTGGGGTATGACCGCGAAGGTGACGATTACAAAGTAACGCGAGACCTCGAAGGTTTCTGAAAACCTTCGAGGTCTTTTTTTCGGGGTACGCGCGCTTGATAATTGACCGCGCGCGCTGTCTTGCCGCGAACGCGCCGATGTTCGCGCGATTTCAATCGCGCCGCACTTTGGTGCCCAGCGCGACCGGCACGCTGCTCCGCTCATCGCGCACGTACTCGATCTGAACCTGGAATCCGGCGCGCGTCAGCGCCGCGCGCGCGAAAACTTCAAACGGCGCGCCGCTTCCCCCGACCGCGTCGAGCGCGGCGTTGAGCGCGCGGCTCGGCGCATCGCGCGGCAACAAGCGCGCCGCGTCCACCCAGATCAAGCGTCCCCCCTCGGCGAGCACGCGCGCCAGTTCCGCGAACGCGCGCGGATCGCGCACAAAGCCGGGCGGAAACGTCAGCGTGATCGAATCGAACGCGCCAGCGGGAAAAGGCAAACTCTGAACGCGCGCGCGCAGAATCTGCGCGGCGAGACGCTCGCGCCGAAATTTCGCGCGCGTGAGGTTTAGCATCGCCGCAGACACATCTGCGCCGATTGCCGCGTATCCGGCGGCGCGTAGATCGAGCAGGAGATTGCCCGTGCCAGAGGGAATGTCCAGCACGCGCGACCCGGCGACGTACGGGATCGCCGCGCGTGTCCACGTGCGCCACTGCCCGCGCGAAACGAGCGCGCTCACAAAATCGTACGTGAACGCAAAGGGATTGTAGAAGAGGTGAAACGCGAAACGCAGAAAGGCAAAATAAAGTCGCATCGTCGCTTGGTCGGCTGGTCAGGTGGTCACATAGTCGCTTGATGACCACACGGCCATTTGACTGTGACTAGGCGACTAGACGACCACACGACGAACGTGGTACCACAGGGGCATACCAAAAAGTACTAGTGACAAACAACTTGACGCGCGATACAATACGAGTGAAGTAAGCGCACAAGCAGCGCAACTTCACCCCCCGAAAACTCAGGGAGCCTCCTCCCCCTGAGTTTTTGTTTTGCTGTGCTGTGTCATTGCGAGCCGCACAGTTTGCGGCGAAGCAATCTCCAATTCGCGGATCGGGGATTGCTTCGTCGCAAAAAACGCTCCTCGCAATGACACACGTGTTATACGCGCTTCAATGCGATCATCGTCAGATCGTCGAAATGCACACCCTCGCCCGCGTGTTCAGCCACCGCGCGCTGGATCTCGTCGAGCAGCGCGTCCGGCGCGAGGTGCGCGTTGCACGCAACGAGATCGGCGAGGCGTTCCGCGCCGAATTCTTCTTCGGCGGGGTTGATCGCGTCCGTCACGCCGTCGGTGTACATCAGCAACAGATCGCCGGGCGCGAATTCGAGCGTGTGTTCTTCGAGCGTGATGTTGGATAGCACGCCCAGCGCGATGCCGTGTTCCTTCAGCGTCGTCAAATCTTTTTGCGCGGCGCGATAGAACAAGGGCGGATTGTGTCCCGCGTTGACGTACGTGAACCGATGCGCGTGCGGATCGAGCGCGCCGTGAAACACGGTGACGAACATTTCCGCCCGCGCGTCCGCCAGAATCACGTCGTTCGCGCGCTCGACCGTTTCGCGCGGCGTCGGCTTGCCGATCGTCATCGTGCGGAGAATCGTGCGCGAGAGCGCCATAAACATCGCCGCGGCGATGCCCTTGTCCGACACGTCGGCAATCGTGATCGCGATCCGTTCGCCGTTGAGCGCGACGAAATCGTAAAAATCGCCGCTCACTTCGCGCGCGGTTTGCCACATCGAACAAATTTGATAGCCGGGAATGGCGGGACAGGACTCGGGCAAGAAGCTCGTTTGGATTTGGCGCGCCAGCCCCAGTTCGTATTCGATCCGGCGTTGGTCTTCGGCTTGACGCGTCAGGCGCGCGCCCTCGATGGCGACGGCGGCTTGATTCGCAATTGCCATCACCACGTCAATTTCGTGCGGCGTAAAACGCGACGGGCGCGAGCCCTGGTCCACCAACATCGCGCCGACGACTTCGCCGCGCGTCGCGAGCGGCACGACGAGCAGCGAGCGCACGCCGAACGGCTCCAAATATTTCGCTTCGATCAATTCGCTCGCCGTCGCGTCTTCGATCATCAACGGCGTCTGCTCGCGCACCAGTCTGCCGAACACGAATTCGTTCTCGGCGGAAAAACGCAATTTCTGGAATTCGGCTTGCAGCTCGCGCGACAAGCCGTACGCCTTGGCGGGCAAGAACGCGCGCTGGCGCGCATCGAACAGAAAAATCGCGCAGCGCGCGACGCCGACGAGCAAGGGGGTGATGCGCACGACCGTCTCCAGCGCCTCGTCCAGATCGCGCGTCGCCGAAAGATTTTGCGCGACCTGGAGCAACACGTTGAGATAGTACGCTTCTTCTTTTTGCGAACTGTAGAGCCGCGCGTCTTCCATCGCAATCGCGACTTGGGCGGCTAAGGTTTTCAGGACGAACAGATCGTCTTCGGTGAACGCGTTGCGTTGATCGCTTTCCACGTCCAACACGCCAATCACTTTGTTGCCTATCGTCAACGGCACGACGAGTTCCGCTTTCGTCTCTTCGACCGGTTTGTCCGGATATGGAATAAAGCGCGGCTCCTTGGTCACGTCGTTGACGAGCAACGGCTCGCCGGTGGCGGCGACCCAGCCCACCAGTCCTTCGAGTCCGATGCGCACGCCGACATTACGCGCGCGCCATTCCGGTCCGTGCGGATGTGTACTCGCGCGAAAGAGGACGCGCCCCGCTTCACGATCGGTCGTGAACAGGTGAACGTGCGTGTACCCGAACCGCTCGCGGATCAGCGCGGCGATGCGCGGCAGCAGTTCGTCCAGATCGAAGAGCGCCGTCACCTGGCGACTCACTTCGCTGACGGTCGCGAGTTGCGCGGCGCGTTTGCGTTCGACGGCGTAGAGGCGCGCGTTCTGGATCGTCACGGCGGCTTGCGCGCACATCGAAGTCAGATTGCGCGCCTGAAGCGGAAAGAACGCGCGCGCGCGCAAACTAAAGAGCGACAGCGCGCCGAGCAATTCGTCGCCCGCGAACAACGGAACGACGAGCGCGCCGCGCGCGGCTTGCCCGGCGATTTGCGCGCGGTCGCTCAGGGCGCGCACGGTGGAGGTCGCTTCGAGCGGATAGACGAACGAGCGCGGAAGATCCACCGCGCGAATCGGCTCGCGGTGCGCGGAAAAATATTCGAGCAAGGGTGAGACCGGAAGGGTTTCGTACGGATGTTGGATTGCTTGCGCGGTGGCTTGCAGAACGACGAGCGTGCCGCCGGACGTGCGTTCGCGATCGAACAACTCAACGCAGTACAGATCGGCGAGCGCGACGCGCCGCGCGTGTTCGTACAGCAGATCGATCACTTTTTCGGAATCGAAGCTGGCTTGCGCGACGGCGCGCGCGAATTCGTTGAGCGCGGTCAAATCGTTGCTGCGGCGTTCGAGGCGCGCGCTCGTGTCTGCAAAACGCTGGACGACGATCGCGGTACCGATCAACCCGGCGGCGATCAGCGCAAAGACGCCGGAATCGCGCAGAGAGTACGTGATCGCGATGACAATCGCAAAGGGGAGCGGCAGCAGTTCCATCAACACCGAGTACCCAATCGTGCGCTGGAGGAAACTTTGTAACGCGTCGATGCCACCGCGCAGAAATTCGAGCAGCGCCCAACCCAGGTTGTCAATCGCGAACCATGCGAGCGACGCGCCCAGCAAAGGCAAAATGATTTCCGGCGCGACCTGGTGCGGCGGAAATTTTCCGCCGAGCGCGGTGTAGGCGTGCGTGCTGGCATACGCCATTCCGATTTTCAGTCCCGCGTTGAACACCGGCATTTCGATCAGATCGCCGAAGGTGTGTTTCTCGCGCCGCGCGGCGTTGAGGAACAGATAGAGAAATCCGCTGACCGCCGCCACCCACGCGCCGAGGATCGGTCCGAAGATCAGCACGGCGGCAAGGTCAATGATGCCGACGAGCGAGTGGGTGACTTCGGGCGCGGCGTGAAAGCCCGCGCGTTTCAGGATGAACGACAGCGCGACGAAAAACGCGAGCGGCGCGAATTGCGCGAACAGCGCATCCCATTTTGTCAGCGCGACGAGCGCGATAATGCCGGACAGTCCGAGCCCGAGGGCATAGGTTGTGGCGAGTGCGGTTTTGGAAATACTCATTCGGTTGAATAGTCGTCAGTTAGACAGTTGGACAGTAGATCGGAATCAATGGGCTGAGCGCTGATGGCTATTTGCCCATCGCGTCAGAGATCGCCTGTAACGATACGTCATACCGATACTGAATGTTGAAATGTCCGTCGTCGAATTCTTCGTGGACGAAACTGATCCCGCGTTCCTTCAAGCGTTTGGCAAAAATGCGCGCGCCGTACTGCAAATTGAACTCGTCGCGCAAGCCCGCGTCAAGATAGATCAGACGCAGCGAGCGCAACGCGTCGAGATGCTTGTCCACGCGACAAACCGGATCCCATTCGAGCCAGCGTTTCCATACATCCTCGCGCAGTTCGCCAGTTTCAAGATCGAACGGCAGATCGAAACCATGCGGCGCGTTCGCGTTCGGCGAGTAGCACGCCGCCATCGCGATGATGTTGAGCAGCGCGTTGAAATCGCGATCCTTGGGATTCGAGTTTAGACTAAAAATAGCGGAGGGCGATCCGCATTTGGAACGAATCGCCCATTGGCAGATAATGGAAGTATGCCTACATCCAAACCTGCCAATGTGTACCTTAACACACTGAAAGCTTTTCG
>VGOB01000221.1 GCA_016865935.1 Chloroflexota bacterium
GAATACCAAAAGTGGATTCTCGGATTTGGTGATGCGCGTTGCCTGTGCGTTGCACAATTGGCGAATCAGTTTCCGACGCCCGAGATTCAGCCACCAACCGCTGACCGACTATTTCCGATAATGTCTAGTCAATGCCTTCAAACTGAACAAAGAGCGCCGTGGCGGCGCGCAGTTCGGCGGTGAATGGTTCCTGCCCCGCTTGGATGCGTTCATAGAGCGCGGGCAGGATCCACGAACCCAGCCGCGCGTCGGCGCGCGCGTCGTCGGGCAAATCGTCCCAGGGAGTTGGAGCAACCTGGGTTGTGAGTTCGCCGATGACGGTGAAATTGTCCATAGACCTTCCAGGTTTCCAAAAACCTGGAAGGTCTTGCGCGGTCGAGGGTGCAAGCACCACTTCGCCCTTTCCCGCCAGTTCTTGCGCGCGCGCCATTTGCCGAATCGTTTCGCCCGCGAGTGTGTCAATCAACTGAATCTGCGGATCACCGACGACGAAGCGGCGCGCGGGTCCCGTCGCAATACCGATTTTGATCGCGAGTTGCGGAAACGCGCGCATCGCGGTTTGCATCGCCAACGCGCACGCCGCCGCTCTGAAGGATGAAAGATGAAAGATGAAAGATGAATCCCTTTCATCTTTCATCTTTCATTTTTCCGCTTTCATCTTTTTCCGCGAACCAGCACGTCAGCGCGTCGCCCGCAAAACTGATGACGCTGCCGCGATAGTTGTGGACTTGAACGACGAGCGCGTCGTACACCAGGTTCAACTGGCGCGTCAATTCTTCCGCGCCGCGCGCCGCGCCCAACGACTGCGCGAGCGATTCGGCGAGCGGCGTAAAACCCGAAATATCGGCGAAGAGCGCGGAACCGCGCGCGCGATCAGGCAACGTTTCACCGCGCGCGAGCGCGAGGCGGCGGTCAATCGGAATATAAGAAGCCAGCACGTTCATCGCGTGAACACCTCATCCACGCCGCGCAGGCGCGTCCGCAAGATTCTCTGCGCGCGCGTAATGTCGAGCGTGCAATCGCGCGGGCGCGGCGTGGGACTGGACGCGCTCAGCGCGGGCGCGAATTTCGGCTCGACGCGCAACGCGCGCGCGAGTTTCACGCCGAATTCGTAGCGGCTGACGCGCTGCGCGCCGGCGAGGTTGAGGATTGAGAAACCTGGTTTGTCATTGCGAGGAGCATCGTGAGCGGAGTCCTGAGCGATAGTCGAAGGAAGCGTAGTCGAACGATGCGACGAAGCAATCCCCAGAGAACTGTGGAGATTGCTTCGCTCCGCTCGCAATGACACCGCAAGTTCGAGCAGCGCGTCGGCGAGATCGTCAGCGAAGATCGGACAGCGATATTCGTCGGTGAAGAGGTGCGGCATTTCGCCCGCGAGTGTTTGCCGCGTGCGCGGATCCATCGGATCGAATCCGTACACCAGCGACGTGCGGACGATGAGCGCGCTTGAATAGACCTTCCAGGTTTCCGAAACCTGGAAGGTCTGGGTGACCGCGCGTTCCGCGCGCGCTTTCGATTCCGCATACGGCGTGATCGGCGCGGGCGCGGCGGCTTCGTCGTACGGCGCGTGCTCGCCGTCGAAGATCACGTCGCTCGACAAGTGGATCAAGCGCGCGTTGAAACGCGTCGCCGCGCGCGCGACATTGCGCGAGCCCTCCACGTTCGTCGCCAACATTTCGTCGCCCGACATCAGCGCGGCGGTATGAATCACCACGGCGGGACGAAATTCGTCGAACGCGCGATTGACCGCGTTCGCATCGCGCACATCAACACAAAACGCGGCAACATTCGCGCGCGCGATGGGATGCGCGCAATACGTTGCCGCGATTTTCCATTCGCGCGGCGCGCGGCGCAAAATCCCCGCGCCAACATAACCGCTACCGCCTGTGACAAGTAGTTTCATAGTTTGATAGTTTGATAGTTTAGTAGTTTGGTAGTTTTATCGTTGCATAGTTTGGCTTGTGAACGAATCGAACTATCCAACTATCGAACGATGCAACTATCCAACTATCAAACGATGCAACTATCCAACTATCAAACGATGCAACCATCCAACTATCAAACGATGCAACTATTCAACTATCAAACGATGCAACCATCCAACTATCAAACGCTACAACTATTCAACTTCGCCTTTGAGCGCAATCAGCGCCGCGTGATCCTCGCGCGAAACTTCGGCTTGGAGGTTTTCCAGCGCGACGCGCGCGGCTTCTTGCTCCGCGGTTTGCTTGTTGCGACCCGTGCCGCGTCCGTACTCGATGTCGTTGAGAATGACCGCGATCGTGAAATCTTTCGCGTGATCCGGTCCACGTGTTTCAACTAGACGGTACAGCGGCGTCACCTGCAATTTGCCCTGGCTCAATTCCTGCAACATACTTTTCGCGTCGCGGTCGAGCCGGAGCGCGTGCACGCGTTCCGATTCCGCAGGCAAAAAACGCAGAATGAATTCGCGCGCCGCGCTCAGCCCTTGATCGAGATACAGCGCGCCGATGAGTGCTTCGAACGCGCCCGCGAGGAGCGGCGCGCGTTCGCGTCCGCGCGCGGCTTCTTCGCCGCGCGACATTAGCAAGCACTGCGGCAAGCCCAGGTCGAACGCAAAGCGCGCGAGCGTATCGCCTTTGACGAGCGCGGCGCGCAGCGACGTGAGATCGCCTTCGGGCATTTCGGGGAAACGCTGGTACAAAAATTCCGCCGCGATAAAATCCAACAGCGCGTCGCCGAGAAATTCCAAGCGCTCGTTGTCGAGGTACGGCAGATCGGAATTTTCGTTGAGGTACGAACGATGCGTGAGCGCGCGCGTCAACAGCGATTTGTCTTTGAATGTGACGCCGAGCGCGGTTCCTAGTTCTTCCAGATTCATAGTGACAAGGAGACAAGGGGACACGGTGACAAGGCGCGAGTCACCTTGTCACCCTGTCTCCTTGTCGTATTTCTATCCTTCGTATTTTTTGAAAATGATTATCGCGTTGTGTCCGCCAAAGCCGAACGAGTTGGACATTGCGACGCGGACGTTTTGCTGGCGCGCGTGGTTCGGCACGTAATCGAGATCGCACGCCGGATCGGGGAATTCGTAATTGATCGTCGGATGAATCCAGCCGGTCTCGATCGTTTTGATCGTCGCGACCGCTTCGACCGCGCCCGCCGCGCCGAGCAGATGCCCGACCATTGATTTCGTCGAGCTGATTGGAATTTTGTACGCGCGTTCGCCGAAGACGGTTTTGATCGCTTGCGTTTCCGCCGCGTCGTTCAAGAGTGTGGACGTGCCGTGCGCGTTGATGTAATCCACATCGTCCGGTTTCAACCCGGCTTTGGCAAGCGCGCGTTGCATCGCTTTGGCTGCGCCTGCGCCGCCTTCGGATGGCGCGCTGATGTGGAACGCGTCGTCGTTCGCCGCGTACCCCATCACTTCGCCCAGAATTTTCGCGCCGCGTTTTTGCGCGCTGACGAGTTCTTCGAAGATCATCACGCCGCAGCCTTCACCGAAAACGAACCCTTCGCGTTTGGCGTCGAACGGACGCGAGGCGTGCGTGGGATCGTCGTTGCGCGAAGTGCACATCGCGGTCGTGCGATGAAACGCGGCAAGCCCGAATTCGGTGATCTGCGATTCGACGCCGCCGGTGATCATCGCGTCCGCGTCGCCGCGCTTGATGATCTCGTACGCCTCGCCCAGCGCGTTCGTGCCGGTCGCGCACGCGGACGAGACGGTAAAATTCGGACCCATCATTCCGAACGTGATCGCGACTTGACCGCCCGCCATATTCGGAATCATATACGGACCCGTGAACGGGCTGACGCGCATCGGACCTTTTTCGAACAGCGTGCGGAAACTGTCTTGCATCGTCATCAAGCCGCCGATACCCGAACCGATCAACACACCGACCCAGTCGCGGTTCGCGTCATCAATCTTCAAGCCCGATTGTTTCATCGCTTGCGCGGTGGCGGCGACTGAGATTTGGATGAACCAGTCCATTCGGCGCGCTTCTTTATAATCAATATATTCCGCGTACTCTTCGACTTTGAAATCTTTGACCTGCGCGGCGATCTGCGCGGCAAAGCGCGTCGGATCGAAACGCGTGATGCGCTCGATGCCGCACGTACCCGCGAGCAACTCGCGCCAAAAATCTGCGACGGTGTTTCCAAGCGGCGAAACGACGCCCATTCCGGTGACGACAACGCGTCGCTGGTTGTTCGACATTGATCTCCCCCCTTGAGCGATTAGCAGTCAGCGGTCAGCCATCAGCGAATTACGATCCTGACCCCTGATCCCTGATCCCTGATCCCTGCAGTCTCTCCGACAACCCAATATTCAATCTGCCGCGATTTGAGCGCGCGCGCGAGCGCGTCGAGTTTTGTTTCCGCGACGGCGATCAGCAAGCCGCCCGACGTTTGTGGATCGAAAAAAATTTCGAGCAAATCATCGTCGAGCGCGCGTGTCAATTCGATTTTGTCGTCCAGATACAATTTGTTGCGCCCCGCGCCGCCGGGGATCATTTGCTGGCGCGCGTACTCGCGCGCGCCGTCGAGCAGCGGCAGCGCGTCGGCGCGAAATGTCAGCGCGACATTCGACGCGTGCGCGATTTCGTACGCGTGTCCCAGCAAGCCGTAGCCCGTGATGTCGGTCGCGCAACGGATGCCGATCTCTTGCATCGCTTGCGCCGCGCCGCGATTCAAGCGCGCCATCCATTCGATTGCGTTTTGCAGATGCGCGTCCGATGCGACGCCATTTTTCGCGGCAGTCGTAATCAAGCCGCTGCCTAAAGGTTTCGTCAGCACCAACACATCGCCAACGCGCGCGCCGCCTTTGGTGATGACGCGATCCGGATGCACGATGCCGGTGACGGACAAGCCGTACTTGGGTTCCTTGTCGGTGATCGTGTGTCCGCCCGCGATTGCCGCGCCGGCTTCGGCGACCTTGTCCGCGCCGCCGCGAAAAATTTCGCTGAGCAATTCGAGCGGCAGATCATCGCGCCACGCGGCGAGGTTGAGCGCGAAGATCACTTGTCCGCCCATCGCGTACACGTCGCTCATCGCGTTTGCCGCGGTGATCGCGCCGAACGCGTACGCGTCGTCCACGACCGGCGGAAAGAAATCGAGCGTTTGGATGATCGCGGTCGTATCGTTGACGCGGTACACCGCCGCGTCGTCCGGCGCGCCAAGTCCGACGAGGAGCGCGGGAAAATCGCGCGGGTGGAATTGATCGCAGAGTGGGCGCAGAACCTGCGCCAGTTCGGCAGCGCCGAGTTTGGACGCTCAGCCCGCGCACGCGGCGTAGGAGGTGAGGCGGATTTGTTTGGCGGTAGTCATTGGGATTTGTGTTCTTTGAGTTTAACACCCCGCGCGCGGTTTGGATGCGTCGCGCGCGGGGACTGCACACGGATACGACAAAGGCGACTTCATCGTTGAAATCGCCTGCGTGGTGTGGGCGAAACAGGGGTCTTGCCCTGCATTAGATATTCACGTCTTTTTGTCACCGCTATTCTAACTCACTTCCGCTTCAATTGCAAACATATTATCGCGCTCAACCAGACCGCGAATCTGTCGGAAGAGCAAACGGAATGCGGATTTAGGTTTGAGTGCAACTAGCCGCTTCATCTCGGGATCACAGATCAGATCATCCAAGATGGCACGAATCATATCGCGCTGTTCTTCCGCGGTGGCTTCTTGCCATACCCGCGCCATGTTCTGCAAATAGTCCGCGGCGTTGACGATTTCTGTCACCTCGGGTGACCTCAACGCGGCAAGCGCAGTTTTGATTTCATCGCGTTTCCGTGCGTATTCCGTTGTTTCGATATCGCCCCACTCGAATTGCTGTTTCAGGCGTCCAAGTCGTTCCGTCAACGTGCGCCGCTCATTTTCACTGTTTTGCGGCTTGCCGTTCTGTTACGAGCCGAATTGATTGGTGGTGCAAGTCCGAGATAAATGGTGACAGGATTGGACAAAAAGCGGGCTCTGGCAAGGCGCCGCGAGCCCGCGAGCGGGACGTGTCCGCCATTTATTCGTGATCCAGGTCTGCAATCGCCTTGCGCAGCGTGCTTTCATCCAACAGCTGTTTCTGATCAATCAAGCCCGCCATCAGTGCCGTGGTGCAGAC
>VGOB01000222.1 GCA_016865935.1 Chloroflexota bacterium
TGAGATGGGTTTGGCTCTTGGGCGGACATGATTTGTTCTCCGAGACAGAAATTTCAGCCAAGAGTTTAATCCATCACCGATACAAATGTCAACTCAACCTGTTTGGTTCTGGCTTGTCCAGATTAGGGTTTTGTCATTGTCATTTCGAGGAGGCGATTTGTGCCGACGAAAAATCTCGGCTGCCCGCGCGGAGATTTCTCGCTCCGCTCGAAATGACGCGGGGGCTCGACTTTGAAAGCCCTACGCGCTTGACTTTCGTCATTGTCAAAATCGCGTGGGTGTGCTAGAATATCGCTACCTCGCGATCGGTGCGAGAAAATCGATCTGTCGGTGTGATGAGTGCACCCTCAAATCTGCGCGTCGCGCGCCGACTGGGGGTGCTTGCGCGTATCAGGAGTTTGAATGAGCGTGAACTTGCGGTGGGGAAAAGTCGGATCATATTTCTCCGCGATTCCGTTCGCGGCGTGGCTGGTCTTGTTTGGGTTAGGGGGCGGCGTCTTTGGCTTGGGCGCGTTCACGTTCGATTACGCCCACGGCACCGCGTACCTGTCCGACGATCCGCGCGCGTGCGCGAATTGTCACGTGATGCGCGAGGTGTACGAGGGCTGGTACAAAGCAAGCCATCGCGCAGTCGCGGCGTGCAACGATTGTCACGCGCCGCACTCGTCGTTCCTCGCCAAGTACGCGCTCAAAGGGCTGAACGGGTTCAATCACAGCAAAGCATTCACGCTGAACGATTTTCCGGAGCCGATTCGGATCACCGCGCTCAATCGCGCGGTTACACAAGAGAGTTGTTTGTTTTGTCACGGCGAAATGGTCACACTGATCGCGCGCGAAGACGCAAAATCGCCGACTGACTGTTTGAGTTGTCACGCCGGCGTTGGACACGGCAAGTAATTTTCGATTGCCGATTTTCGATTTTTGATTTTTCCAATCGAAAATCACAAATCGAAAATCGAAAATTCAGAACGGAGGAACAATGAAGCAATCCAAATCAATCATCTGGCTCGTTGCCGCGTTCGTCATCGGCGCGTTGGCGATGGCGGGGATCGGCGCGCTGCTGGTCAACATTCAGGGACGCAAGACCGAAGCCGCGCAGTACCCGCTGCGGATCGTCCAGATTTCGAATACGGAATTGGATCCGACGGTGTGGGGCAAGAACTTTCCGCGCCAGTACGATTCGTTCGTCAAGACGAAAGAAGACACGTTCAGCAGTCCCTACGGCGGGTCGGTGCCGTACGACAAGCTGGAAAAATTTCCGGCGTTGAAACGGATTTGGGCGGCGATGCCGTTCAGCGTGGATCACAAGGAAGAGCGCGGGCATTATTGGTCGCAGATCGATCAGCGCGACACCAAGCGCCAACAAGTCGTCGCGCAGCCGAGCGCGTGCGCGAATTGCCACGCCGCCGAATCAACGCAGTTGATCGCGCAAATGGGCTGGGTGAATTTCAACAAGACACCGTGGAAAGAGCTGGGGAGCAAATTCAACCTGGGTTCATCCTGTGCGGACTGCCACGATCCGCAAACGCTGGAACTGCGCCTGACGCGTCCCGCGCTGATCAACGCACTCAAAGAACGCGGGATTGATTGGACGCAGGCGTCGCGCCAAGAAATGCGGACGTACGTTTGCGCGCAGTGCCACGTCGAGTACTACTTCAAGGGCGATGACAAAATCTTGACGTTCCCGTGGAGCAAGGGCTACACGGCTGAAGACATCGAAGCGCACTATGATCAGTACGGGTTCAAGGACTGGACCCACAAGGAAACCGGTGCGCCGATGCTCAAGGTTCAGCATCCTGAATTCGAAATGTCGAGCACGGGAATTCACGCGCGTTCCGGCGTGACCTGCGCGGATTGTCATATGCCGTACGTGCGCGAAGGCGCGCTCAAAGTATCCGATCACTGGATCCGCAGTCCACTGCAAAACATCGCGCAGGCGTGCTTGCCCTGCCATCGGCAGAGCGAAGAGGAGATGAAGGCGCGCGTCCTCACCATCCAGAAAAAGACTGCCGATTTGTTGCGCGCGTCCGAAAGCGCGCAACTCGACGCGATTGACGCGATTGTCGCCGCGATCAAATCCGGCGCGAGCGATCCGGACTTGGTCAAGGCGCGCGAGTTTCATCGCAAAGCGACGTTCTATTGGGATTACGTCGCGGCGGAAAACAGCACCGGCTTTCACAGCCCGCAAGAAGCTGCGCGCGTCCTGGCGCTCTCGCTCAACTACGCGCGGCAGGCGCAAATCGAAGCGCTCAAGGTGACGAAAAAGTAGAACGCGAAACTCGCGAAAGAAACGAAAACCACGAAAGACAAAACCCGAAGGATTTCAGAAATCCTTCGGGTTTGTGTTAGCCGCAACAACCGCTACTCGCGCTATCGCACGAAGAACAGCCGCCAACCGCGTTCGGATTTTCGATCTTGAACCCGCTGCCCTGCGGTCCTTCGATGAAATCCACTGTTGCGCCGTCGAGGTACAGCGCGCTCTGCGAATCGAGATAGACGCGCGTGCCTTGCGACTCGAAAACAAAATCACCCTCTTCGGTTTTGTTTTCGAACGCCAGCCCGTATTGCATACCCGAGCAACTGCTCCCCGAAACGAAAACGCGCAAGCCATATCCGCTCAAGTTCTTTTCCGTGAGCAGTGCCTGAATTTTTTGCGCGGCGAGCGGCGTCAAGGCAACCATCGCTTTGAGCGTCGCCGTATCCGACATTGTGTTCAAAGTATCCAATTTTTCCTCCAAAAAAAACGACTGGTCTGATTATACGCAAAGCGCGCAAAAAATCAATGGGCGATCTCAGCGCGTTGCCGCTCTGACGATAAACGCGCACCGCGCGTCCTGCCGCGCGATGCAACTCGTCATTTTCAACGACGCGTGCGTCAACTCGCCGATCAGCGCGAGGTCCAGTTCGCACGCCGCGCGCCACGACCGCGCGATGTGGCGATAGGGACAGTTGTGAATGTGTAACGCCAGTCCCCCCTCCGATTTTTCCCGCTGCGCGGCATACCCGCGCCCGCACAAAAAATCTACCGCGCGATCCAAACGCGTTTCGATGCGCGCGTTTCGGCGCGGCGCCGCCGATTCCGCCAACCGGCGCCCGATGCGACGCAACAACGCGCGCGTCTCTCTTTCGCCGCGCGCGCGCGTGATTTCTTCCAGCAACTGCGCGGCAAACCAGGCGTACTCCTTAGGCAGCTGCGCGTGCGCGTCTTCTGCCAGCGCGTACAGCGTTTGCGGTCGCCCCACGCACGCGCGCCGCGCCACGTCCTCCGCCACCAGCAAACCTTCGGCGACGAGCAAGCCCACGTGATAGCGCGTCGCCAAGGGCGAACGGCGCACCGCGCGCGCGATTTCGTCGAGCGGCAACGCGCCGCGCTGGTTGAGCGTTTCGAGAATGGTCTGACGCGGAGGCAACATCACTGTGATTATAGCACGATCACGCGCGGCGTGTCAAAAGTGCAAAAATTTTTATAGAAATTGCCGCGGGCGTTCGCTTGGCGCGTTATCCGTTTTCAAGTATAATCGGAGCAAGAATTTTGGGGACGATGGGAGTAAGGAATGAAAGAGATTGGCGCGCTGGCGACGATCTTCGACGCGCAGGGTAGGGTGCTGTTGGTGCATCAAACGTACGATGGCAACAAATGGGCGTGGCCCGGCGGCGGGGTCGAGCCGAACGAATCGCCCTGGGATGCAGCGGTGCGTGAGGTGAAAGAGGAAACCGGACTCGAAGTTGAAATCGCGCGTTTGGTGAGTGTCTATCATTTTACCGATCGCAACGGACTCGGGTTTCAGTTCTTGTGCCGCGTCGTCGGCGGTCAATTGCACGCGGACGGCGCGGAAATTTCCGAGGCGCGCTTTTTCGATCCAGCCGAATTGCCGATGCCGATGACCCAGCCCGCGCGCCAACGGCTTGCCGACGCGCTCGCTCAGTGCGCCGATCCATTCTTGCGCGAGTATGATCGCGTCGAAATCATTCAGGCGGCGCGATGAAGATGGAGCGATCGGCGGGCGCGGTCGTCTTTTATCGCGGCGCGCAGATCGAATATCTGTTGCTCCTTTCGACGCGGTGGGGCTTTCCCAAGGGACACATCGAGCCGGGCGAAAGCGAGCGCGCCGCGGCGCTGCGCGAAGTGGGCGAAGAAACCGGGTTGCGCGTCGCGTTGCTCGATGGATTCCGCCGCGTCGACACGTACTCGTTTGTACGGCACGATGAGCGCGTGGGAAAACAATCCGTCTATTTTCTCGGGCAAGCGCAGACGCGCGCCGCGTGCCTTTCTGGAGAGCACAACGATCTGTTGTGGCTGTCATTCGACGATGCCGTGGCGCGCGTGGATTTTGCGCGCGGGAAAGAAATTCTGCGCCAGGCGAACGAGTTCTTGATGCGCGAGACGTAACGCGCGACTCGCGCACCACGCATCACGCATTTCGATTATGATGAGACAACCCGTATGAAAATTCTCGCGATTGACATCGGCACCGGCACGCAAGATATTTTGTTGTTCGACACGGAAAACGAAATCGAGAATTGTCTGCAGATGGTGCTGCCATCGCCAACGGCTTTGATCGCGCGGCGGATTCGCGCGGCAACCGCGCGCGGCGAAGATGTGTTGCTCACTGGCGTGATTATGGGCGGCGGTCCCTGCCGCTTTGCCGCGAACGATCATTTGAAAGCGGGACGGCGCGTCTTTGCCACGCCGAACGCGGCAAAAACTTTCGACGACGATCTCACGCTGGTTGAAAAGATGGGTGTAACGATTGTGAGCGCAGACGAAGCCGCGCGCGTGCGCGGTGTGACGCGGATCGAAATGCGCGACGTGGATCTGTCCGCGCTGGAACGTTTGCTCGCGGGGTTCGGCGTTGATCTGCAATTCGACGCGCTCGCGATTGCGGTGCTGGATCACGGCGACGCGCCGCCGAATTACAGCGACCGGCTCTTTCGCTTTGAGTTTCTGGCGGAGCGATTGCGCGCGCGGAACAGCCCGCTTGCGTTCGCGTTTATGCGCGAGCAAATCCCCGCGCGCCTGACGCGAATGCTCGCCGTCGCGGAAACGACGCCGGAGAGCATCCCGTTGTTGGTGATAGACACCGCGCCCGCCGCGATTCTCGGCGCGCTGGAAGACGATCGCGTCCGCGCGCACGCGGCGCGCCACGCGCTCATTGCGAACATCGGCAATTCGCACACGCTCGCGTTTCGTTTTAGCGACAATACGATCACCGGAATGTTCGAACATCACACCGGCGCGCTCGCGTTAGAACAGTTGGAAGACTTGCTGGCGCAACTTGCCGCCGGCACGCTTTCGCACGGACCGGTCTTCGATACGCACGGTCACGGCGCGCTGATTTTCGACGCGCGCCCGCAACCACTCGATTTTCTCGCGGTGACCGGACCGCAGCGCAAGAAACTTGCGCGCTCGCGCTATCGTCCATATTTTGCCGCGCCGTACGGCGCGATGATGCTGACGGGGTGTTTCGGGTTGGTGCGCGCGTACGCGCAGCTGAATCCAAACGCGACGGACGAAATCGCGCGAGTGTTGGATGCCGCGCGCCTGTCTCCTTGAAAATCATTGTCCCAGAATCGCTGTTCGATTCTGGGACAATGATTTTTCACCCGCGCCCGCGCGTCTTGATCGCGCGATCCAAACGCGTTTCGATGCGCGCGTTTCGGCGCGGCGACTGGATCGTTTGCAGACAATTTAAGATAAGCAAACCATGCGGTTTTTATGGCTGAAAGTAAACTCGCTTCGCTCGGTACGCGGGCGGTGGCTTTGACCACCGCCGCTTGCGGGGGACTCGCCGTCCCCCTGCGCCCCCTGCGAGCGGACTCCCCCGCCAGAGGCGGGGGCTTCGGAATTAGTGATTGGTGCGGTCTGCCTGACGCCGCCACAGCCCAGTTCCTGAGCGTTAATCGGTGGCTTTTGGCAGGGAAGCCGACGCAAAAATCGCCAGAAATCGCCATAGGAGAGTGTTGCAGAATTCAGTAACGTGAACTTGAAAGTGGTCTCAAAATGTGCGATGATTGTGGTGCCCACCAACAACCTTTCGCACACGAGAGACCACCATGCCGATTATACCCGATTTTGCCCTC
>VGOB01000223.1 GCA_016865935.1 Chloroflexota bacterium
GCAGTATTCCGTGCTGCTCCAGAGCGCGCAGAACACGCGCCTCACCGCCTCGCGCTACATTGATACGATCAGTGTCTCCGCGCCAGCGGAATATCCGCGTTTTCCGATTAGCCCGAACTCGTTTCAGAACGGCTTGATGGGCTTGGCGGTTGGAATGATGCTGGGCGCGGGCATCGCGTTCCTGATCGAGTATCTGGACGATTCGCTCAAGTCCTCCGATGATGTCAACCGCGTGTTGGAGTTGAGCACGCTCGGCGCCGTCGCGCGCTTTCCCAAGAACGCCAAAAGCGCGCTCGTTGCCGCCGATGCGCCGCGCGCGCCGTATGCCGAAGCGTATCGCAATCTGCGAACGAATCTGCAATTCGCGCTGGCGGTGGACGCGGCGGCGGCGGTTGTTCTCAGCAGCGCCGAGCCGGGGGAAGGCAAATCTACGACGATTGCAAACCTGGCGGTCGTGATGGCGCAGACCGGCAAGCGCGTCGTGCTGGTGGATACCGATCTGCGTCGCCCGGTCTTGCATCAGATTTTTCACGTGCCTCCGGAGCCGGGCTTGACCGATTTGTTCTTGAATAACCAAACGCTGGATCAAGTGGTCCGCGAGACGACGGTGCCGGGGTTGTATTTGCTTGCGTGCGGCAAACTGCCCCCCAACCCGGCTGAACTGCTGGCGTCGGCGTGGATGGATCGCTTGATTGCCGCGCTGAAGGAACGCTACGACATCGTCCTGTTCGATTCGCCGCCGATTCTGCCGGTGACGGATGCCGTGTTGCTGGCATCCAAGACCCAGCATCTCTTGTGGGTCGTTGCCGCAGGCAAAACGCGCACCGATTTATTGCGGCGCGCGCGCGAGTCGTTGGCGCAGGCGGATACCAAAGTCGTCGGGGTCGTCCTCAATCGGATCGCTTCCGGCAGCGGCTACGGCTACTATTATTACTATGACTCGAAAGATGGCGCGAAGCACAAGCGCAAGCACAGCGAAACCGCGGTCGTGCCGTCCGCCGGTTCGTTCATATCGGGCAACGGCAACGAAGCTGCGAGCCCGGAAACGTTACCGGAAACATTGCCCAAATGAGGTGGACATTGCAGGCAAAGCGAACAACTTGGGTCAAGATCGTTTTATGCGCCGTCGGCGCGCTGCTCGCGTCGGGCGTAATGGGATGCGACTCGCCGCCACCCACGCGTGCGATGCCGACCTTTGCGGCGCGTGCAACCAGCACTCCGCTGCCGCCCGCGGCAAAAGGAAGCATCGTCAAAGTCACCCGCGGCGTCATTGACCAATCGCTCAACGCGCGTGGGACGGTTCGGTCGGTGCGCGAGGCGTTTCTCTTTTTCAACATTGCGGGTACGCTCAGCAAGATCGCCGTGGTGGCGGGCGATCAGGTCAAGCAAGGCGCGGCGATCGGTCAATTGGATGCGTTTCAGCTGGAGCAAGATCAGAACGCGGTCCGGTACGAAGCCGATCGGATCGAGGTGCTGTTGCGCCAAGCCCAGACCCGCCTGGCGACTTATGATCCGGCGATCGAAGCCAAGAGCTATTCCTTGGCGCGTAATACGGAATTGCGCGACCAGTATTTCCAGATGTACAAGTTGAAAGCGCCTACTCCGGCGGATCATTCGCGCGCCATCGGCGAATATCAGAATTTCCTGAACGCCGATACGGAAGTTCGCCGCTACACGACGGAAATCAATGCGCTCAGAACCGATAAGCAGATTACGGCGCTGGATATCGAGCTCTATCAAAAAACACTGCAGTATCAGCAAAAGCGGATCGAGGCATTGCAAGGGCGCTTGGCGAGCGCGCAGCTGGCTGCGCCTTTCAACGGATTGATCGTTTCGCTGGACAAAAAAGTCGGCGACTATGTGCAGGCGTTTGAAACGATTGGAACGATCGCGGACCCCGCTCAACTCCAAGTCGAGGTGAGTGTGCCTGAGGCAGACATTCCCTCGGTCTCACAGGGACAACCGGCGCGCATCGTGCTGGATGGCTTTCCCGACAAGACGCTCTCTGGCAAAGTCAAGGAGATCGCTTCGAAAGCTTCCATCTTTCAAGGCAAAAACGTCTATCGCGTTTTGCTCGCCTTCGATAATCCGGCTCAGGTGCCGGCAACATTGCGGATGGGCGCAGATATTGCATTCTTGCGCCAGAACAAAAGCGATGTCTTGCTCGTTCCTTCCAAAGCGATTCAGGCGGATGGTGCGACTCCCTATGTGATGGTTCTGCGCGGCGACAAATGGGAACGCACGGTGGTGCAGGTTGGGGTGAGCGGCGGCAACCAAGCCGAGATTGTTTCCGGGCTATCTGAGGGCGAGCAAATCCTCGTTCCGTAGGGTTGGGGGCGTGGCTGTTTTCGACGCGGTGACGTGCAACCTTTTTCCAAGGGGTGTCACCGCGTATTTCTATGTTTGGAGCATTCGGAATGGATGAGGATTGGGGAACCCTGTGACCGAGACTCGCGCTGAAATTTCTGCGAATCAGCCCACGCTCTCCGTCGCCGATTGACGCGTCACCTTATCGCTGGCGGAGTGCGCTGCGACGACGCGCGCGCGCATCGCGGAACGCTACGCCGCGTTCGTCGCGCCGTACGATCCCAGCGCGCTGACGGTGCGCGTGCGCTAGGCGCAGAAGCCAGGTTTGGCAGATTGTCTTAGGGCTTTCCCAAAGTAGGTGGCTGCGTGTCATTGCGAGCGGAGCGAAGCAATCTCCTTGCAACGTGGGGATCGCTTCGTCGCAAAAACTGCTCCTCGCAACAACACCACGCGACTTTGGGAAAGCCCCAGCGCGTCAGTGTCGCGCGCGCGTTGCTTTCCGTCTAGCAATGTGATATAATCGCGTCCGGGTGGAGACCGACCTATGGCATTTACCGTTTCCGAAATGCACGACCTAACGCAACTTCTCGTCTCGCGCCCAGATTGGCTCGCAGAAGTGCGTCGTATCGTATTGACGCAAGAACTACTGGCGTTGCCCGAGCTGGTGCGCGAACTGGCGCACGCGCAAGCGCGCACCGAGGCGCGCGTCGAAGAACTGGCGCACGCGCAAGCGCGCACCGAGGCGCGCGTCGAAGAACTGGCGCACGCGCAAGCGCGCACCGAGGCGCGCGTCGAAGAATTGGCGCACGCGCAAGCGCGCACCGAGGCGCGGCTGGACGCCTTGACCGCGCGCGTCGACGCGCTCACCGCGCAGATGGCGGAACTCGCGCAAGCGCAATTTGATGTCACGACGAAATTGTCCGAACTGGCGGCGGCGCAAGCGCGCACTGAACAAGCGGTGCTTGTCCTGGCGGATAATCAAAAGCGCATGGAAAACACACTGAGCCAATTGGTCGGCGACAATCTGGAACGCAAGTATCGCGAACGCGCCGGAGTCTATTTCGGCAAATGGCTCAAGTCAATCCAAGTCGTGTCGCCGAATGATCTGCGCGACGATCTGGAAACGCGGCTGCCGGAAGAGCAGGTAGACGACGTGATGCTCACCGACGCGTTGATTCGCGGACGCGTGCGGCAGGTCGAAGGACTGCCAGAAATTTGGCTGGTGCTGGAAGTTTCGCGTCTCATTGATCGCAATGATGTGAGCCGCGCGGAACGCCGCGCCGCCATCCTCCGCCGCGCGGGGTATCGCGCGATGCCGGTCGTCGCCGGCGAGGAAGTTCATCCGGGCTATGAGGGCGCGGTAGAGTATAGTCAGGTGGCGGTCTTTCTCGACGGCAGGCGTCAATACTGGGATCGCGCGGTTGCCGCGGCGTTGTCAAGTGAGCTTGAATGAATGATCCACGCTTGACCCTCTCCATCGCCGATTGGCACACGACGTTGTTGCTGGACGAGTGCGACGCGACGACGCGCGCCAAAATCGCGCAACGCTACGCCGCGTTCATCGTCCCGTTCGATCCCGCCGCGCTGACGGTGCGCGTGCGAAGCGAGCCCGGCGCGCTCTTCATTCCGTTCGAACAGCACGGCGTCTGGCAAATTCGCACGACGACGGACGCTTCGCGCGGCGTCATTCAATTCGAGTCGCACGCGGAAAAGGGCTGGATGGATCGCGCCGCCGGGCGCGGCGAATTGGTTCTGCGCGCCCAGGGCAACATCGAAAATTATTTGCGCGTCCTCTACGCGTGGTTCGCGCTCGAGCATAATTCGCTGTTGCTTCATTCGTGCGGCATCCTGCGCGAGGGCAAGGGCTATGTCTTTTTCGGACCCTCCGGCAGCGGCAAAACGACGACCGCGACGCTTTCCGCCGCGCATACGATCTTGAGCGACGATCTGGTGATCATCAAGAAAATCGGTGGGACGTACCACGCGTGCGGCGTGCCGTTTCGCGGCGATCTGCCCGAAGCGCCGCGCACGAACGCGTCGGCGGAATTGCGCGGCATCTTTACGCTCGTCAAGGACACGCAACATTTTCTCGCGCCGCTCGCGTTGCCTGATGCGGTGGCGAAACTGGTGCGGTGTGTGCCGTTCGTGATGGCGCAACCGGAGAACGCGCAGCGCGTCACGAATGTTTGTCTCGATCTCGCGACACGCGTGCCGTTGCGCGAATTGCACTTTCGCCGCGACGATGGATTTTGGTCGGTGATCGATCAAGCGAGGTGAGGCGATGCCTTCTCCGTTTCCGGGAATGGATCCGTTTTTGGAACGTCCCGATTTGTGGCACGAAGTTCATCACGGATTGATTTCGAGTATCGCGTACGCGCTGGCGCCCCAAGTATCGCGTCGCGATCGAGACGCGCGTCTATCGCGAAGAATTGGCAGAGCCGTTCATCGGGCGACCGGATCCTTCGGCTACGCTCAGGACAAGCGTTGCCGTGTTGCGCGAGCAAACTATGGTGGCGTACACTACCGCGCCCACTTTGCCGCTGGCGGTGCGTGTGCCGGTCTACGACGAAATCCACGAAGCGTATCTCGAAGTGCGCGAGGTGGGCGCGGAGGTCGTGATCGCCGCCATCGAAATTCTGTCGCCCAGCAACAAACGCCCCGGCGAGGGTCGCCGGGTGTACGAAACCAAGCGCGAGCGTGTGCTGGCGAGTGTGACGCATCTGATCGAGATCGATCTCTTGCGCGGCGGCGAGCCGATGCGAATGTCCGGCGACATTGCGCGTGCCGACTATCGGATTCTGATCAGCCGCGGCGACCATCGTCCGCGCGCCGATTTGTACGCGTTCGGCGTGCGTCAACCGATTCCGGCGTTCGCACTTCCGTTGCAGCGCGAAGATGCCGAGCCGCGCTTCGATCTGCAAACGCTGCTCGCCGAATTGTATGACCGCGCCGGGTACGATCTGGCAATTGATTATCGCGGTGAGCCGGTGCCGCCGTTGAGCGCGGAGGACGCGGTGTGGGCGGACGCGCTGTTGCGCGCCCAGGGCTTGCGCGGCTAACGTCGGATCGTTTCAATCAAGAATTCGAGTGTGTAGCATTTTTACCGATTCAGCCAACCGCCGAGACACCGAAAGCGTAGAGTTTGATTTTTCTCTGCGTCTCTGCGACCTCTGCGGTTAAATCAAGCCGTGCGGTCGTAATGCCACGCGGTCAACAAATTCGCGACGGTCGGCGGTCGTCCGTCGGCGGTCGTATGTTGGAGCATCGTCAATGAACCTCTCTCAATATCCCATTCCCCATCCCCAAGTTGCCGCGCGCATCGTGGACGGTTCGGCGGTGATCGTGCTGGCGGATTCCGGCGAAGTGAACGTGCTGAACCCGGTCGGCTCGCGCGTGTGGGAACTGGCAGACGGCAAGCGCACGGGGCAAGAGATCGTCCAGCGCATCGTCGCCGAATACGAAGTGACGGCGGAGCAAGCCACGCAGGACGTCCAATCGTTCCTGCAAACTTTGCTCGACGCCAACGCCATCACCCTCCAAAACCACCCGACCACCAACCTCCAATCTCCAATCTCTAATCTCTAATCTCCTCGATAGTTGTGTTTTGAAAAATCGCGAATAAATTGTCACGCCATCGCAGAAATTTGTTGCTTGGCGAATAAATGGGCGAACACGTCCTGGGCTTTCTGTCCTTGCTCGAGTTGTCGGGACGCATG
>VGOB01000224.1 GCA_016865935.1 Chloroflexota bacterium
TTTGGTCAACGCCATTCTCCTGCTATTGAAAACCGACTCTAGGTTATGGCAGTGGCTGGACCCACAGTGCACCCTAGACTTGGAAGCCGCTTTGCCAAATGTGTCCTGACATCAGCACCAAAGCCCAAAACTCAATTGTGAGAAATGCTGAATTGGTCATCTTTACTTTCCTTGAATGAACTGTGGTTTAGCGAACCGGTCGGCAAACGTGAATGATGCCAGGGCTCGCTGCGTAGTTGGATCGTTTCAAATACTTGCCGCCGCCTGCTGTGCCTTTGAACGCGCCGTTCTCGACGATCACCTCGCCGCGACAAAGCACAGTGCGCGCCCAACCCTTGACGCGCATTCCTTCGTACGGCGTGTAATCGCAATTTTGATGCAACGTCTGTGCGGAAATTGTGACTTGGCGCGCCGGATCGAACAACACAATGTCCGCGTCCGCGCCGGGCGCGAGCGTACCTTTGCGCGGATACAGCCCGAACAATTTCGCCGCGGCGGTGCTCGTCACGTTCACGAATTGATTGAGCGATAGTCTGCCCTCGTTCACGCCATAGTGAAACAGCAACGGCACGCGCGTCTCGATGCCGGGCGCGCCGCCGGGCATTCGATTGAACGCGGGCAGTTCGTTCGACCACGCCGGTTCCGTTGGGTTGTTGACGACGCCGGTCGGCAGTTTGCGAAACTCCGGCGTGCGGCGCTGTCCTAATCGTTGCGCCATTGTGAACGGACAATGATCGGTGATGACAAATTCCAGCGCGCCATCGCGCAAGCCCTCCCACAGCGCGCGTGTGTCCGATTCCGGACGGAGCGGCGGCGCCATCACGTACTTCGCCGGTTCGACGCTGGGCTGATCGTACAACGCGTCGGTCAGCAATAAATGTTGTGCGCACACTTCACCGGTCACGCCCTGAGTGGAGCGTTGCGGAGTCGAAGGGAAACCGCGCGCGCGCTGATCCGCGATAGCGCGCAAACCGCGCGCGGTGCTGACGTGAACGATGTGCATCGGCACGCCGACGATTTCGGCGAACGCGAGCGCGCGCGCCGTCGCGTCCGCTTCTCCGGCAATCGGGCGCGTGAACGGATGCCAGCGCGGTTCGGTGTGTCCCTGCGCGATCTGTTGCGCGCCGAGATTCACAATCACGTCGTGATCTTCGGCGTGAATGATCGGCAGACCGTTATGCGCTTTCAAGGTTTCCAGCGCGACAAGCATTTCGCGATCGGTCAGGCGGATGTTGTCGTACGCCATATAAATCTTGAAACTCGACATTCCTGCCGCGATCACTGCCGGGACTTGTGCGCGCGCGGCATCGTCCGCGCGATTGAACGTCATATGAAAACCGAAATCAATCACCGCGTCCGACGCTTCAGCCAGACGCGCGTCGAACGCGCGCAAAAACGATTCGCCGGGTTTCGCTTCGACGAAATCAAGCACCGTCGTCGTGCCGCCAAATGCGGCGGCAATCGTGCCGGTCAGCCAATCGTCACTCGATACGATTCGATTGGGTCCTTGCGGATAGTGCAAATGCACGTGCGGATCAATGCCACCGGGGAAAACGAGCAACCCCGTCGCATTGATCACGCGCTCGGCTTGCAGCGGCAAATCCGTACCGATCAGTTTGATCGTTTCGCCTTCGATCAAAATATCCGCGACGAAATCTTCGCTCGCGGTGATGAGGCGACCGTTGCGAATCAGCGTGGTGGGCATTACTCCTCCGCAAAGTAGGGAATGCTACTAGCGTCAGCGTTCCCTACTTTGGTTTCTAGCGATTATTTGACGTTCACGATCACGCTAAACGTTTCCGCTTTCGGATCGTTCAACCCCCAGGGACGCTTGTTGGCGATCATTGAAATTCTCATTACTTGAACCAACTCCTGATCCACGCGCCCAGATCGAACGCGGGTGTGTTTGCCTTGAACGACGAGAGCGTGACAGCAGTTGGGCTACCGCCCGGATTGCCTGTCGCAAGCGTCCAGCGGCTGAGAGCGGTCACGCCCGTAATCTGCGCGCAGCGATTAGGCGATGTGCCGGAGAACGTTGGTGTATCGCCGACTTGCGACCAGGTGCCGCCGCTGTATCGCCAAAAGCGCAAATCGCCTTCGGTCAGCCCGCGCCGTTCGGTGTCCGAATAGCACAACTGGAGCGTCAGTTCCAAGTCCGTGTTCGAGGTGGGGGTAATTTCCCACCACGCGCCAATCGCGTTCTCAGGTTGATTCGTCCAATTCGTCACTTTGGTCACGGTCGTTGCGCCGGGATTCGTGCCGCTGTACTGGATGCCCGCGCGCGGCGGACCGTACGTTCGCATCGTCGTTGCGCCAGGGTTGAGCGTTGTGCTGTTGCGGTCACTCATCTTCATTTCGTACGCGCCAATGTCGCACGCCAAGTCCTCGCGATTTTGTACGCGCTGGTCGGTACTGGGGCAACTGTTCGGCGCGTTGTAGGTGACGCCGTCAATCGCGGGGCTGTTGGCGTTCAGTGGATAAACGCCATTCGTCAGCGTGCCCAGTTGCGGATTCGTGCTACTCTGCGAGCCGTTGGTCGAGCCAAAGCCGCACGTGGTGCCATCATCAATGTTGTTGCCGCCGTTGGTGATGGTGTTGCGGCAATTCCCGCCAGTATTATTGGCGACAATTGTGTTGCGGAGCGTCATCGTGCCAGGGTTATTACTGACGCCACCGCCACCACCGCTACTCGCGCTGTTGCCGGAGAAGGTGCTGTTGATGACGGTCACAGTACCCTCATTGTTGGCAAGCCCACCTCCATAGAAAACTGCCGTGTTACCTGAAAACGTCGAATTTGTAACAGTGAGCGTTGCATAGTTCAGGATTCCGCCCCCGGAGCTGGTTGCCGAGTTATTCAGAAACGCCGAGTTAGTCACATTCGTTGTGGTGCCACTATCAAAGTATAGTGCGCCTCCTGCCGCTGCGGAATTTCCTGAGAAAGTGACATTCGTAATCGTGTGCGTGCTACCGGATGTCACGCTATAGATGGCACCACCACCACTACCTTTGCCATTTGCCACCGTGAGGTTGCTCAAGTTGAACGTGAACGCTCCGGTGACGCGAAACACGCGAAAGCAGGTCGAGCAACTTGCGCCAGGTCCGTTGATGACGATGGTGCATCCGGTGCCGTCAATTGTCAAATTTTTGTTGATCGCCAATTCGCCCGACGTGAGATTGATGGTGTAATCGCCGGCAAAGTTAATCGTATCGCCGCTTAAGGCATCGCTAATCGCTTGGCGCAAACTGCCTGCGCCGCTGTCGTTGGCGTTCGTCACGGTGATCGCTGTGGGTTTGGCGTGCACGACCGAAGCATTACTTGCCAGCATCAGTGCCAAGAATGCAAACGGTACGAATCGAGCCATCCAGCGCCACGCGCTAAACTGTTGTGTCTTCATTTTTCCTCCTTTGGAAAATTCGACTGCCGACGGTTGCTTGCCGACTGTCGTAATCTTGCCTCCGATCGTGCCTCGCACGTGGAGGCATAAATAAAAATCCTAACAGGGTTGATTTACACCAACTTGGCTTGCCGCCTCCTTTCTTTTTCGACCGGCACGAGATTGGGACTTGCGCCAAATTCAGAGCGCGGCGAGTTGCCAAGACCCTAAAGATTTCTAAAATCTTTAGGATCTCAACTCCGTGATTCAGCCCCGAAGAGTTGCCACAGCCCCTTCGGGTTTTTGTTTGCGCGCTATTTGACGTTCACGATCACGCTAAACGTTTCCGCTTTCGGATCGTTCAACTCCCAGGGACGCTTGTTCGCAAATTTCAATGTTGCAGTTCCTGCGCTTGCCGCCGTGAACTTGAATTCGAACTTGCCGGGCGCGCCGATCAAATTCGACGCGGGAGCCGTGAAGGTGAAGTTACCTTGCGGTCGCAACACCGCGTCGTTGCCGGACTCCAAGCCCCACGAGTACCCGGTCGAACCTGGGTTGCCTTCCAGGGTGACGATGAGCGTGCCGCCTTTTTCCACTTGTACAGTTTTGCCATTGTCGGCTTTGGTCACCGCGACGGGTTTCATTCCTGGTTTACATTCGCCGCGCATAAACATCCACTCCTCGCACTCGCTCTTGTCTGCGAAAATGCAGTAGCCGACTTCACCGCCTTTCGCGTCCTTGCGAATCTCCAACTTGCCGCCGTTCTGAACGCAGAACGTTGACGCCGGATTTGCGATGCTCGATCCGGGCGCGGCGGTGGTCTGCGCGATCTCGTACCAAAAGTCAGCGATGAAACCGCGCGCATCCGGTTTGAACAACTCTTTCGCGATTTCCGGTTTGCCGCTGACGCACTTCCATTCGTACACCGTCGCGCGCCCGGTGACGGCAGCGGGAATCACGCTCGCGCTCGGATTCGCTTTGCAGAAATCGTTCAGCGCGGCGGCTGGCGTTTTGTTCGTGTCCGCTTTTTCTTGGCACGGCAGATTCGCGCCGACGGTGCAAGCGTACACCTTGCCGTTCATACAGCGCCAGAACGACGAGTTGGCAAGTTGATCGCGCGGCATATTCGGCGAGATGTTCGCGGCTTTGATCAAGCCAGCGATCACCGCGTCCGGCATCTTCGCTCCAGTCCAGCGCGCGTCCGGCGCATCGAGATTGCCGACGCTCGCGCAGTACGCGAATGGATCGGTGAATGTGGTTGCCTGCGTTGGTTTCGCGCCGGGCTTGCACTCGCCACGTTGGAACGCCCATTCTTCACATTCGCTCTTGTCGGGGAAAACGCAATAGCCGACCTCGCCGCCTTTGGCATCTTTGCGAATTTCGGTTTTGCCGCCGTTCTGTTGGCAGAACACCGATGCCGGATTTGCCATCCCGACAACCGGCGCGCTCGTTGGCGCGGGCGTGCTGATCGTCACAGCGGGCGGCGCGGCAGGCGTTGGTGAACCGCATGCGATGAGAAGCGTGGCAAGCATTGTCGCGCTGATCAACGCGATGATCTTTGGGAATTTCATTTTGCTCCTTTGGTGTGGAAGTTGGAGGTTGGAACATCCAATTTCCAACCTCCAACCTCTAATTTCCAAATCACTGTTTCGTAAACGTCAGCGCGCCGACTCCACTCAACGTGCCGGACATTGTGCGACTGTCCGCCGAGATGGTGCCGCTGAAGCTTTGTCCGCCGAGAAGCGTCGCCGCCCACGAAATGGTGCCACTGCTGGTGTTGATGTTGCCGCGCACTTCGACGATTTGCGGCGAGGTCGTTCCGATCTGATGGATCAGGCGACCCTGGATGCCGCAATCCACGTTGCACCCTAGCGCTTCCTGCAATTCGACGGAATAATCTCCGGCGTGCCAAATGCCGTTGGCGTTGCGACGCGCCGGCACCGGCGTCGGTTGTGGCGCTTGATTCACGTTGATCGTGATCGTGCGATCATCCGGCGCGCCGTCTTTCTTGATCGAGCGCAAAGTGTACACCGTCGTATTGTTCGGCGCGACATCGCGCGCTTCGTGCCCGGTGACGCCTTGACCGTTCAGATAGACCGCGTTCGCACATTCGACATCCCAGCGCAACGTCGTGTGTTCGCCCACGTTGATGGTGTACCGATCGGCGCGAAAGTTGACGTAGAGTTGACATTGCGGTTGCGGCTGAATGATCATGCCGCTGATTTTTCCCGACGTGGTGGATTGACCCTGGATGTCCGTCGCGACCGCGTGGAGCGTGTAATTGCCCGGCGTCGGTTGCCAATCGTAGACGCCGGTGATCGTGCGCGTCGCCGAGCGCGACGTCGCTTTGGTGACGAACGTGTTGTTGATGTAGAGCGACACGGATGAGAGTTCGGTGTTGCCGGTGCCTTGGAACGTGATGCGGACGACGGTGCCGGAGGTGAATTGAAAGCCCGCGCCCGGCGAGGTGATCGCGGCTTGCGGCGGCGGGACCGGCACGATCGTGTTGATCTTGACGGTCAAGATCGGACCGAAACGCGCGCCATTCTCGCCGGCAAGTTGCCATTGCCCGGAATGTG
>VGOB01000225.1 GCA_016865935.1 Chloroflexota bacterium
GATTTGCCTCGGGCTTCCTTCAGACCTTGCCTCGCGGCAACGCCCTTGCCTCTGGCTAATGGTTAGTGCCATCAACCCCCATAAAGGACTTGCACCTTCAAGTCAACGCCCGTGCTGGGCGTACAAAAAACGAAATTGCCGTGCCGGCAATCCCGTTTTTTTTGTTTCACGGCTTCTCAAAAGTCGCTTGACAAGCCCACGTTGTCATTTCGAAACGCGGTTTTTGCGTCGAGAAATCTCGGTTGGGCTACCTGAGATTTCTCGCTCCGCTACCCAGAAACTTGACCCGTCGTGAACGACAGGTCTGAGCAGTTCAAGGACGCTTGGGCGTCCTTCGGCTACTCAGCCCGAAGACTCTGCCCTGAGCAAAGTCGAAGGGTTGATCTTCGGGCGATGACAGGACAAGTTTCTCGGCTTGAACACGCTTTGCGCGCGCGGCGGTATGCGCGAAGCGTCTCGAAATGACAGGGGACGCCTGACTTTGGAGAAGCCGTGTTTTTTGTTTGGCGCGCCATTGACAATGCCGGCTTGCCGTGTTATAATGAATCTACCAAACGGTCGGTAGATTTTTTTCACAGGGCAAATTTCCCAATTTGCCCAACATTTCAAAGGAGGGCAATGCAATGGCGCATTTGATCAACCGGGTCGCTGTGATCGGTTCCGGTACGATGGGTGGCACGCTCGCCGCGCATTTTGCGAACGCGGGCATCCCCGCTTACCTACTCGACATCGTGCCAAACAAGTTGACCCCGGACGAAGAGAAAAAAGGGCTGACGCTCAAAGACCCGGCAGTACGCAATCGCATCGTCAACGCCGGTCTGGACGCGATCAAAAAAGCCCGCCCCGCCGCGCTCTTCACTCCCCAGATTGCAGAGCGCATCACCGTCGGCAATCTCGAAGACCATTTCGATTTCATCAAAGATGCCGACATGATCATCGAGGTGATCGTCGAGAACCTCAAGATCAAGCAAGACTTGATGGCGCGCATCGACGCGGTGCGCAAACCCGACAGCATCGTCACGACGAACACGTCGGGCATTCCCATCAAGGACATTTGTGCCGGACGCTCCGAATCGTTCCAGCAGCATTTTCTCGGCACTCACTTTTTCAACCCCCCGCGTTACCTCAAACTGCTCGAAATCATTCCATCGCCAAAAACGTCGCCCGACGTTTTGAAATTCGTGATGGACTTTGGCGAAACCGTCCTCGGCAAAGGGATCGTGCTATGCAAGGATCGCCCGAACTTTGTCGCGAACCGCATCGGCACGCAGGCGGGTATTTTCGCGTTGCAGTACACGCTCAAAAACGGTTACGCGTTCAACGAGGTGGACGATTTTACCGGACCGATCATCGGACACCCCAAGACTGCGTCGTACCGCCTGCTCGATCTCGTCGGCATTGACGTGATGTACCACGTCGCGAAAAATTTGTACGACGCGGTGCCGGAAGATGAATCGCGCGAAGATTTGAAAGAACCGGGACTCTTGGGCGAACTCGTCAAGCGCGGCGCGTTGGGCAACAAGACCAAGCAAGGGTTCTACAAAGAAGTGCGCGTCGGCGACAAGAAAGAGTTCCACGTCCTCGACGCCAAGACGATGGAGTATCACGCGCCGGAAAAAGTGCATTACGAATCAATCACGAACGCGGAGTTCTACGACACGCTCGGCGAAAAACTGCGCTACATCGTCTCGCAAAATGATCGCGCCGCGCAATTCATTTGGGACACGACCGCGCGCTCGCTGGCGTACGCGTCGAACCGCATTCCGGAAATCGCCGATGAACTGTACGCGGTGGACAACGCGATGAAGTGGGGCTTTGCCAACGAAGCCGGTCCCTTTGAAGTCTGGGATATGCTCGGCGTCGCGGACACCGTCGCGCGAATGGAAAAGGACGGCATCCAGGTCGCGCCCTGGGTCAAGGAAATGCTGGCGACCGGTCATCCCAGTTTCTACAAAGACGGGATGTACTACGATCTGAAGAAGAAAGCTTACGCGCCGCTGCCGAAACCCCAGAATGTCATCGTCCTCAAAGATCAAAAAGTGATCAAATCGAACGACGGCGCGTCGTTGATCGATCTGGGCGACGGCGTGGCGTGTCTGGAATTCCACACCAAGATGAACGCGCTCGATGAAAGCATCGTCGAGATCGCGCACGCGGCAATGGAAGAGGTAGACAAGAATTTCGCCGGAATGGTGATCGGCAATCAGGGCGAAGCGTTTTCCGCCGGCGCGAACGTGATGACGATTTATATGGCGGCGGAGGAAAAGCAGTGGGAGAAGATTGACGAGATCGCCAAGGCGTTGCAGAATTTCCTGATGGCAGTGCGCTACAGCCCCAAACCGATCGTCACCGCGCCGTTCGGCTACACCTTTGGCGGCGGCTGTGAAACGATGATGGCGGGGCAACGCATCGTCGCGCACGCGGAATCGTACGTCGGCTTGGTCGAAGTGGGGATGGGCTTGATTCCGGCGGGCGGCGGCTGCAAGGAAATGTTGCGCCGCGTCGTTTCGCCGGCGATGCTGACGCCGAACACGGATCCGTTGCCGTTCTTGCAGCGCGTCTTTGAAACGATTGGCTTGGGCAAGGTGGCGACGAGCGCGGAAGAAGCGCGCCAGTTCGGCTTCCTGGGTCCCGCCGATCGCGTGGTGCTGAATCGCGATCAACTGATCGCGGAGGCGAAACGCACCGTGCTCGAAATGATCGCGCAGGGACATCGTCCGCCCGCGCGCGGCAAGATCATTTACGCGGCTGGCGAACGAATGCTCGCCGCGCTGCGCGTCGCGCTGCATATGATGATCGAAGGCAAGTACGCGACCGAACACGACGGCGTCGTCGGACGGAACCTGGCGTACATTTTGTGTGGCGGCAACCTCACGTCGCCGACCTGGGTGGACGAGCAGTACATTCTCGACCTGGAACGCGAAATGTTCATCTCGTTGTGCGGCGAGCAAAAGACGCGGGATCGGATTTCGCACTTTCTCAATACGGGAAAAATTCTACGGAATTAGGAATTGCGAATTGCGAATTAGGAATTGCGGCTGATCACAGAGAGGGTTGAATGGAAACACGTCCAACTTCGTTTCAATCTTGGGAGTTGACGGTTCCTGAACGAATTCGCCAAAGCCCTTTGTGGAAGTACGTGGCATATCCTAAGGCGCTGTTCCTTTACGATCTCGTGTGGTTTGATTGCGAGAAACTCTTGAAGGATTTGCGCGGCAGAGCCATTACCGAACAAATCATTCGGAGCGCCGGTTCAATTTGCGCGAACATTGAGGAAGGTTACGGGCGAGGATTGGGACGTAATTACGCGCGATTTCTAGGTTTTGCGCTTGGTTCCGCGCGTGAGACGCAAGGATGGTATCTGCGTGCCAAACACTTGCTAAGCGATCAAGTGCTCGATCATCGTCTTGCCTTGCTTGATGAAATCATCGCGCTGTTAGTAACGACAATTGCACAACAAAAGTCAAGGAGAAAATAGAATTGCAAATTGCGACTGACGAACTGCGAATTGCAAATTGCGAAAGGCGAATTCGGATACCGATCTACAATTCCTAATTCGCAATTCCTAATTCGCAATTCCTAATTCGCAATTTGCACAAGGAGTTACTCTATGAGAGAGGCAGTGATAGTCTCCGCCGTGCGCACCGCCATCGGCAAAGCGCCGCGCGGCAAGTTACGCACGTTTCGACCGGAAGATATGGCGGCAGCCGTCGTCTCCGCCGCGCTCAAGCACGCGCCCGCGCTCGATGCGGCAACTGTGGACGATGTGATCATCGGCTGCGCGTTTCCGGAAGGCGAACAAGGTTTGAATATGGCGCGGATGATCGCGCTGCGCGCGGGCGTGCCGTACACCGTCCCAGCAATGACGATCAATCGCTTTTGCTCGTCCGGGATGCAAGCGATCGCGCTCGGCGCGCAGCAAATCATCGCGGGCTGGGGCGACACGATCATCGCGGGCGGCGTCGAATCCATGAGCATGGTGCCGATGACCGGCTACCACTTTGCGCCGAATCCGACGTTTGCGGCGGAATGGCCCGGCGCGTATCTGGGAATGGGCTTGACCGCCGAAAATGTCGCGCGCGACTATAACATCTCGCGCGAAGACCAGGACAAGTTCGCGCTGCTCAGCCATCAGCGCGCGGCGGCGGCAATCGAAGCGGGCAAGTTCAAAGACGAAATCGCGCCGCTCGATGTCAAGATCGTCGAATTGCTCGACGGGAAAAAGAACGAGCAAAAGTACATCTTTGACGTGGACGAAGGTCCGCGCCGCGATTCGACGTACGAAGCGCTCGCGAATCTGCGCGCGGCGTTTATGCAGGGCGGCACCGTGACCGCCGGCAATTCGTCGCAGATGAGTGACGGCGCGGCGGCAGTCGTCGTGATGGATCACGACAAAGCGAAAGCGCTGGGACTAAAACCACTCGTCAAGATGCGCGCGTTCGCGGTCGCCGGAGTCAAGCCCGAAATTATGGGCATCGGTCCGATCGAGGCGATTCCGAAAGCGCTGAAACTCGCCGGGCTGACGCTCGCCGACATCGGCGTGATCGAGTTGAACGAGGCGTTTGCCGCGCAATCGCTGGCGATTGTGCGGACACTGAAACTCGATCCCGAGCGCGTGAATGTCAACGGCGGCGCGATCGCGCTGGGGCATCCGCTCGGCGCGACCGGCGCGAAGCTGACGGTGCAAATCATCAACGAGATGAAACGGCGCAAGGTGCAGTTTGGAATGGTCTCGATGTGCATCGGCGGCGGGATGGGCGCAGCGGGGATTTTTGAGAACGTGGGTTAGGACACGGAGACAAGGAGACGCGGAGATGGGGAGACCTGTCTCCGCGTCTGATAACTGTTAAAATGGTTTCACGACACTTCCATTGCGGGTAACACGGAAAATCACTCTTGATTTTTGGTGTTACACGACACAAGTGTGTCGTAGAATGTAAGTTCTCCGCCATGCCGCTTGAGCGAGACAGGCGCGGCACGCGCAGAGTATAAGAGGAGAAAACCAATGGCAACTGAAACAACGAGTAAGACAGAAGAACGTTTTGAAAAGTTTGATGAACGATTACGGCAAGTCGAAGACCAACTAAAGCGATGGATGTGGATAGCCGCGGGTGCGGTTATGGGTGCAACTATTGCTGCTGGCTTCCTGGGTCTTCAACTAGACAGCGCACGAAAGGAAATTGACCGACTGCAACAAGATGTATCAGGGTTGCAAAAGCAAGTTGTCTCCCTGAAAACTGATGTTGCCACTTTACAAGCGGCTACCAACGATATGAAAAAGTTCTTCGATAATGAACGTGAATCTCAACAGCGCAAATTGGATGAATACGCGTTATCGAAACGCAATGAATTCAGTGACAACGCAAAGAGTATGCAAGCGACGTACACACGTCAACTTGATGACTATACACTCACCAAACGGAAGGAACTTGACGCCCAAGTTATGACTGCGACACTTGGGATTCAAACTCAAATGCAACAAGTCTCTGGTAGAGTTACCCAGATTGAAGGCAACATTGCCACGCTGAGCCGTGACGCGCTCCGAGTCGGAAATCGCATTCAATTCAAAAACGAACGCTTTGCCACCTGCATAGACGCGGCAGAACAAGCACCCAGTACCATCTATCTGACTGATTGCAAAGATGCCCTCAATCAATCTTGGATACTCGGACGCAGATGACGAGAGTAAGCGCACGAGCGGAGAACACTAAGACTTTGCGACGTGCGGCGGGAAACAACCTTCGCCCTGGCGGTCATCGTCCTACCGCCGCATGTCCGCAAAGCGTGAGTTGAACGAAGTGCATTTGTTATGTGAGCCGTTGGACTTTCAGT
>VGOB01000226.1 GCA_016865935.1 Chloroflexota bacterium
GGCGTATACTATTGGCTAGACACGGCATCGGGAACGGTACTCCTTTCGGTGTTGTGGCGAACGTCCGAAAGTTTACCGTATTTCCGTTGCCGTGTCGTCCCCCTCCCCTAACCTTTATATGCGCCCGATGCAATGGATCATCGAACAGTTGCGCTTTGATCGCGCCGGACGCGCGGTGGGCTTGGCTGATCCGCCCGATTGGAACCAGGTCGTCGCGCTCGCGCAAGATGAACGTCTTGCCGAGTTGTTGCTTGCCAGCCGCGCCGCCGAAACGTTTCCGCCTGCGGCGCGCGAGCAACTCAAACAAGCGCGCCGACACACGCTGCTGCGCAACGACTGGCTCCTCCGGCAATTGGCAGACGGGCTGGCGCGTTTCGACGCGGCGAACATTCCGACGATCGTGCTGAAAGGCGCGGCGATGATCGCGCTGGTGTACAGCGATTTTGCTCTGCGCCCGATGCTCGATCTCGACGTGCTGGTGCCGCGCGCCGATTTCGAACGCGCGGGCGCGCTGCTCGGCGCAGCCGGTTTTGCGCCCCAGGATGAAGACGCGGGGACTGACACGCCAACGATCCGCACGCAGGTCGCTTGGGTGAGACAGACCCCGCCTTTTTTTTGCCTCGAACTGCACTGGCATTTGATTGATTCCGGGTATTACGCGCGCCACATTCCCGCCGAATGGTTCTGGGAACATACCGTCGAGGTCGCGTTCCGCGCGCGCCGCCTCCGCGTCCTGACGCCCGAAGCGCAACTGCTCCACCTGGCTTCGCACCTGGAATTGCACCACGCGGGCGCGGGCTTGTGGTGGCTCTACGACATCGCCGCGCTGATCCACAAGTTCGGCGCTACGCTCGACTGGGAGACCGTCATCGCAACCGCGCAGCGATTCGAGTGGGGACAATCGCTGCGCGTCGCGCTCGAACGCGCGCAGACGACGTTTGGCGCGCCGGTGCCGACGAGTGTGTCGGCGCGTCTGGCGACAGAGCGCGCGACCCAGCACGAACGATTGGCGCGCACGTTGGCAGAGCCCTCGGCGCATCTTGCCGCGTTCCTGTTCGACGGCTGGGAGCAAGCCGGTTGGCGCGCCCGCGCGCGGTATCTGTGGCGCTCGCTCTTTCCGCCCGCCGAGTTTATGCGCGCGCGCGCGCCGATTCGCACGCGCCGCGATCTGCTGTGGCAATACGCGTTGCGCTTGGGGCGCGGTTTGGTTCGCGTCCCGCGCGCGCTGTGGGCAACCGCGACGCGGATGCGACGGGAGCGGGCAGGGTGAGAAAAAAAGAGAGTGTGGCAACGCGACCGCGCGGCTTGAATTCAACCGCACAAGTCGCAGAGACGCAGAGAAAAACAAACTCTGCGCGCTCGGCGTCTCTGCGGTTGACTGAATCGATGAAGATGCTCCTGCTTGAAAAAAAACGAGTTGACACACTCGCGCTTTTATAGTATGATGCGAGCGTAGTCAATTCAAACGCAAGCGGCGCATTGAGATGCGCGGTTCCTCTACCGGTCTGTTGCCACTGGGCTGGATGAGAAAGCGGTTCGTCGCTTTACCAAATTGCCAGTGCAACGCGAGGAGCGAACTCCATTCTACAATTGGTCGCCTGAAAGTAACTGCTCAGGCTGTCATTCTGAGGAGCGGTTTTTGCGACGAAGCATCTCGCAATTCGCGATTAGCGCGATGCTTCGCTTCGCTCAGCATGACAATGGGCTGAGCAGTTACGCCTGAAATGAGAATCAAGGGCGAGATTGACCGTCGGGGTTCCGGCGGTTTTTTTGTCCGGAGAAGGAGGGCTGTCCTTGGGATGCGTCGCCGCCTAGCCCAGCGCACGCGCGAAATGATCGAAATGTCAAATCTCGAATCTACAATCACGATTCCGTCGAGCGTCCTCTTTTATGACGTGGAGGGCGAAGCGGTGCTTTTGAATCAAGACGACGGGAAATATTACGGATTCGATGCGGTCGGGACGCGGATGTGGGCGATCCTATCCGAGCAGAAACAATTGCGCGCCGCGCACGGCATCTTGCTACAAGAATACGACGTGAGCGCGGAGCAACTGGAACACGACTTGGTCGCGTTCGTGGATGAGATGGCGAAGCACGGATTGGTTCTAGTCAATGAACCGTAAACTCCAAACCGCGCGCGCGTTGTCTCTGGGCGATTGGCTGACCCTGGCGCAAGCGTGGCTGCTGCTCCTGATCGCCGACCTGGGTCTGCGCGTCCTGCCCTTCCCGCGCGTACAAGCATTTGCTACACCGGACCTGCCGCGCGAGCCACGCGCGGTGACGCCGCCGCCGATCCAGCGGTTGCATCGCTTGGTTGACATTGCCGCGCGCCACCACGTGTATCCGATGACCTGCTTGCGGCGCGCGCTGGTCTTGCAACGACTGCTGCGCGCGCGTGGCGCGGACGCGCATTTGCGAATTGGCGTGCGGAAAGACGCGGGCGCGCTGGGGCGCAACTAAAGGTTGGGGGATGAGGATGACACGGCAGTGGAAATGCGGTAAACTTTCGGATGTTCATCACAACACCGAAAGGAATACCCTTCCCAATGCCGTGTCTAGCCGATAGTATACGCCACATTGATCCTTCTTTGCAAGAATTGGTTGTAACGGTCGAGCAGGCCGCGTCCTTCGCCACGCTGATCTCGGCTGCTGGGCAACTCGCTCACACGCTCGCCATCCTGCTGGTCCAGGAAGTGCTGACCCAGCGCGCGCAACAACCCACCGAATGGCCACGCTGTTCCAAGTGTGGTACCCGCTTGCAGAGCAAGGGCTGGCTGCCTCGTCAGCTCACCACGTTGTTGGGCGTCGTTCGTTGGGAACGCCGCGTCGGTCGTTGCCCACACGGTTGCAAGATTGGCCAGGTGGCCCCTTTGGACGAGCAGTTGGGTCTGGCATCCCACCAACAGACGAGTGGTGAGTTGACACAGGTGGCGTGCGCCTTGGCCGTCTTTGTGCCGTTTGAAACCGCCGTTGCCTTGCTGAATCGTCTGTTGCCAGTCCCGGTCAGCCCGAGTGCTGTCTGGCTTTGGGTGCAAGCGTATGGGCAACGTGCCATGCAACGGCTCCAAGTCGAATTGCAGCAGTTAGCTGACGGTCAGCCCCCAGTCGCCGAGCCGCTGGATGCCAAGACAGCGAGCCAACCGTTGCTGATCGGGGCGGATGGGGTGATGGTACCTTTCCGACCGGCGGGTGGTCAACCACACGGACGCACCCGCTGGCGCGAAATTAAGGTGGCGATCCTGGCACGCTTGAGCCAACGTAGCACACGCGCCGGCAAACCGGTGACGCACCTGGAACACCGCCGCCTGGTGGCTGTGCTGGGTGACATTGATGCTCTGCGGCCCCGTCTGTGGCTTGAAGCGGTGCGGCAAGGGGTGTGCCACGCGAAGGTGGTCGTCTGGTTGAGCGATGGCGGGCGTGGCTTTTGGAATCTGTATGCCCAGTGCTTTGCCCGGTATGCCCTTGGCATTCTGGACTTTTACCATGCCGCACAGAACATCTGGAAAGGGGCGACGGCGTGGCTGGATGGGCGCACCACCCAAGCGCGGGCGTGGTTTGATGCGATGCGACATAGCCTGCGACATGGCGAGTCCAACCGCGTGCTGGACGAGTTGATGGCGACACTGCAATTGGAAGGCTTGCCCGCGTCGACGCGCGAGACGCTGAGTCAAGTGTACACTTATCTCCAAACGCATCGTGAGCATATCGACTACGCCAAATTCAAGGAACTGGGGTTGCCCTTGGGTAGCGGGCTGGTGGAGAGTGCGTGCAAATGGCTAATTCAGCAACGCTTCAAAGGGGTGGGCATGCGCTGGAGTGAGGACGGTTTCAACCATCTACTGCATCTGCGGCTTGCCTGGGTCAATGGCCGCTTCGATGCCCTGTTTGCGCCAGCACTCTCCCCCAATTGGTAAATGCGCCCGGCGCGCTGCACGCGCACGCGTGGGTGGAGTGCGGCGGACAAATCATTGGTCAGCCGGAGCGAGTGACGGAACGATACGCGCGACTTGTGTCTGCGAATGTGGAGGCATAAGCCCGGCGCAGCCGCAACCAAAGAAATACGCAAGACTGATATTCACCCAGGGGAAATGGTATGCCTGTGCTATTGCGCCTCAAGGGCTATAGATTTTTGTTCTACGAAGCCGACCTTGATGAGCCACCGCATGTTCACGTTCTCAAAGCAGGCAACGAGGCAAAGTATTGGCTCAGTCCCATCGCATTAGCGCGGGTACGTGGATTCCGAGAACACGAATTGAACGAAATCGAAAGAATCATCAGCGCGCACAGGAACGACCTTTTGGAAGCATGGGCAAAAGAGATACGGAAATATGCTAACCGTTAGAGCGCAGGTTCATCCGCAAAGCGAAATAACGCCGGTTGTGCCTATCGTCGTCCCGGAGCTCCACGTCGTGAGAAAATTCGCCAAGCAGCTTCATGCCGCAGGCAAGCCGTGGGTGGGAGAGGCGTTTGGGTGGTCAGCCGAGTACAACCCAGAACAACCGGAGCCTCCATTGGATTCCAAGATGACTTTTACCCCCGCTGACTTTTCCCTTGGAGAAAGCGGCGTTTGGTTCTTTTCATTGACCTGGGAATATGGCAAAGCCAGGCGTCCAGTGGAATATCTTGACGATCGCAACATCATATCGTCAAGACGCCGTGGTAAACGCGTCTCCCGCCAATCGCCGCACCGCTAGGCGAAAGACGGCTGCACAGCGGCGTGCGAAAGGACGCGGGCGCGCTGCAGGCGCACGCGTGGGTAGAGTGCGACGGACAAATCATTGGTCAGCCGGAGCGGGTGACGGAGGAGTTTGCGCCGCTGGCACCGGCGAACGCGGAGGCATAACGCGCGGCGCGCGGAAAAAGCCCGAAGATCAATCTTCGGGCTGAACAAACGAAGGACGCTTAAGCGTCCTTGTGCCGCTCAGCCCTGTCGTTTACGACGGGCTATTTTCGGGAGAGGATTTTAGAATACGACAATGAGCGGTATTTGTGGTATAATCAATTTTGACGGCGCGCCGGTTGATCCGGAACTCTTGCGCCGGATGACCGAGGCGGTTAAAAAACGCGGTCCCGACGGCATTCATTATTGGATCAGCGGCAATGTTGGCTTGGCGCATCTCGCGCTCAACACGACGCCCGAGTCGTTACGAGAACATCAGCCGCTGCTCAGTCCCGATGGCGCGCTTTGCCTGACCGCCGACGCGCGCGTAGACAACCGCACGGAGTTGATTGGCACATTAACAGCGAAAGGTTTTTTACGGGACGCATCTCCCACTGATGCCGATCTCATTCTGGCGGCGTACCAGTGCTGGGGTGAAGAGTGTCCCAAACACATCATTGGTGACTTTGCGTTTGCAATCTGGGACGCGCGCGAGCGCAAGTTGTTTTGCGCGCGCGATCCGATTGGCGTGCGGCTTTTGCAGTATTGCCAGCGCGGCAAGACTTTTTTCTTTGGCTCGCGCGTGGCTTCAATTTTGGCTGGCTTGGGCACGCTTCCGCCGATCAACCGTCCGTTCCTTCAAGATATGCTGGCAGGACAATTGGATCGCTGGATTGACGAGACTGCCTTTGAAGACATTCTCCGGGTTCCGCCGTCCTACGCCCTAGCAGCTACGCCCGACAAGGTTGCCTTGCAACGCTATTGGATCCTGGGCGCGCAACCGGCGCCCAGGTACAAGACCGATGAAGAATACATTGCGCAGGGCGCATCTACCAATTGGGGGAGGGCTCGGATGCAAACAAGGCATCGAAGCGCCCATTGACCCAAGCGAGCCGTAGATGCAACAGATGATTGAAACCGTCCTCGCTCCAGCGCATACCCACGCCTT
>VGOB01000227.1 GCA_016865935.1 Chloroflexota bacterium
CGGAGACGGACGATGTCCCGAAGAATGAGGAACACACTTGACCCGACTTGCCTCAACGGCGAAAGCCGGTTTTTATCCCACCCCTGACCGCGTGACCGAATTGATCACGCGGTTTGTCGTTTCTGCGATTACCGCTGAACCGACGACGAAAGGACGATTGCTCGATCCTTGTTGCGGCGAAGGCATCGCCGCGCAGACGGTTGCGCGGGCGTGGCATCTCGAAGGTTACGGCATCGAGATCGACGCCGAGCGCGCGCTCGCGGCGTCATCGCGACTGCATCGCGTCTTGCACCTGGATTACGCGCAGGCGCGCGCGCCGCTTCATGGATTCCAAGTACTCTACGCTAATCCACCGTACGACTATGACGCCGGCGAAGGCAAACGGCTCGAATACACTTGCCTGCGCGAGACGACCAAGTGGCTATGTGCGGGTGGTCTTCTGGTTTATCTTGTCCCGCAATATCGCGTCGACGCGCGGATGGCGGGCTTCCTCGCCGCGTCCTTCAAGGACTTGCGTGCCTACAAGTTTCCGGATCCCGAATATCAAACCTTCAAGCAAGTTGTGATTTTCGGAATCGCGAAGAATGAACCAGCGCGCGATGATACCGCCGCGCTTGCGCTCCTCGGTGCATGTCGCGGCGCGCTGCCAGCCCTGCCCAACGAACCCAGCGTAGAGGAATGCTACACGCTGCCTGCGCCTCTGCCGGAGGACCCGAAACGCGCCTTCTACTTTCGCGGCAACGAGCTGAATCCCCAGGAAGCCCTAGACGAAGCTCTGCAGCGCGGTGTCTGGGCGTCGGATGAATGGCGCGATCTGATCGAGCCACATCGCGCGTTCGCCGGATTTCGTCCGCTCATGCCGCTGAAGAAAGGGCACCTCGCAACGCTGATCGCCGCCGGCATGATGCAAAACATCCTGCTTGAAAATGACCAAGGTGAGCGCGTCTTGGTCAAAGGTCGCACCTACAAAGTGCAGGAGGAAGTCGAAACGGCAGAAGACGACGAAGCAGAGGTTGTGCGTGACCGCTTCGTCACCGAGATCATCGCGCTTGATCTCAACACTGGCGAGCACACGCAGGTCAACGAGCCATCGGCGCTCGCCGACTTTATCGAGAAGTGGCGCGAAGGGCTGGTCGCGCGGGTGCAAGAAACGTTCAAGCCGCTGTACGAATTCGACCTTGACGCAGAAGGTCCGCGCGTGAACGCCACGCTGGATGGCCTCAGCAAAAATCGGCGTCTACCAGGGCGCGTCGAAACCGGACTTTTCCCCGCGCAAAAGCACGTTTCGGTCGCACTGTGGAAAAGATTGCAGACCGCGAACAGCGCGATCTGTGTTGGCGAGATGGGCACGGGGAAGACTACGATTTCTATCACAGTCTCTGAACTCATGCGGATGTGCTCGAACGATACGCGCCCAAGTCTCGTGCTATCCCCGCCGCATCTGATCGCAAAATGGATACGCGAGATCCAGGAGACGGTACCGGGCGCGTTCGCGATGGAACTGCGCCGGATCGGCGACGTGCCTGACTTCGTGCGCCGCGTCAAAACGCTCGCGCCGGGCACGCCAGCGTACGCGGTTGTGTCGCGCGAGATGGCGAAACTGGGAAGTGGCTGGAAACCAGCGTACATCAAACGGCGTCTCGTGCTCCGCGAGGAAGTGCGCGTGCGCGACGAAGGCGAGGGGTGGGGTTGGCACGACGAGGTGCGCTGGGCTGCTGAAGAGGTATTCGCGTGCCCGAACTGCGGGCATCCGGTTTGCGAGGTGGAGGGTGGTCGCGAATACGGACACGTGCACGATGCAGCGTACCTCGCCAAGCGCAAACGCTTTTGCTTTGAGTGTCACGCGCCGCTCTTTCAGATGACCCATCTGAACGGCGTGACGCGCGCCTGTGCTTCGTCCCTGCCCTTGCTGGGCTCGAATCCTGGCGCCGCCCACCAGGGCCGGTGTGGAAACGGAAACGATTCTTCGGCTACCGCTCAGAACGGTCATGGTCGCGCAAAAGCGACCGTGACCGAACGCTATCCGATCGCCGACTACATCGCGCGTCGCTACCCTGGCTTCTTCAAACTTCTGATTGCCGACGAGGTGCATCGTGTGCCACGAAGCGTACATCTGTAATGCTCGAATGAGGTCATCAAGGAGGTGATGCAAAAGACCTCGTAGAGTCAGGAGTGTCCCCCAACACTCCTGGGGTCATCCCGGCAGGCAGAGGACAATTAGCAATAATCTGTCTGAAACCCGGATGGAAATGCAATGAAGGGTGGTTACCTCATCCCAACCCGAAGATTGCTAACCCGAGTCTGAATATGGCTACGCAAGAAAGTCTCGCTTAAAACGTCCGGATCGTCAACATCCTGTCAAACGATGAGGATGGGATGGAAGTCATTAGATAGACTGCTCTTGGTGCAGAGCAATCGAAAAGTCTTTGATGGAAGACGAACCGACAATGGCTACAGGGGTGTAAGCCAGCGGCTAATGACGACGGCACTAGGCAGTGTCGGGTGGGCGTATAGAGACAGCCTAACTTCAGGCACAGAGTACAGATGTATGAACGTGGGAAACCTAACCATTCGTCCCAAGCAGGTGAACAAGGGACTGGACTCGCTGAAGTTGAAGGGATGGTTAGGCGTCGGAGTGGTCATAGTAGTCTGCGAATGGGAAAACCATTTACACGGCGAAGGACCACAGTTGTTGTAGAAAAACTCGGAGCGCAATGCTCTCCTCCAGGAGGTCCTGAAAACGTATGGACGACTTACGCAAAACGCAAATGAGTTTTGCCCGTAAAGCACTTGCTGAGCCTCAGCATCAATTTGAAGACCTGTATCACCTAATCTGCCGAAAAGACTGGGTTGAGACAGCACTCGATGCTGTTCTCAATAACAGTGGGAGCAAAACCGCCGGGATAGATGGAATCAGCCGAAAAGATTTCGAGCGCGAGGGATTTCGTAATCAGTTCATCGAACAATTACGAAACGACCTTAAGCGGGAAACTATCCAGCCCACGCCAGTACGTCGAACGTGGATTCCAAAATCCTCAGGCGGACAACGCCCTCTCGGCATCCCCACCATTCGAGACCGAGTAGTCCAAATGCTGCTGAAAATGTTGATGGAGCCAATCTGGGAGAGTGATTTCTTGGATTGTTCCAATGGTTTCCGCCCAGGACGGCGTACGTGGGATTCTGTCGCCCTGTGCTATGACCGCATTCACAAACAGAATAAATTCTACTGGGTCATCGAAGGGGACATCAAGGGATGCTTCGACCACATCAACCACAGCATCTTGCTTAAGTTGATACGCCGACGCATCGCTGACCGACGAATTGTCAATCTGATTGACCAACTTCTCCGTGCGGGTGTCTTTGAAGCGGGTCTGTTTCAACATACCCCAGAAGGGACACCCCAAGGTGGTATCGTTTCTCCTCTCCTTGCCAATATTTACCTGCACGAGTTCGACCTATGGTGGTGGAAACACTACGGAAATATTGGCTTGCTGGCAAGACAGAAACGTCGTCGCCAACATCTCGGTAACTGTCTGCTCACCCGCTACGCGGATGATTTCATCTTGCTATGCAACGGGTCGAAAGAGGAAGTATTGAAACTGCGCGAAGAAGTGCGAGAGTTCCTCTGGAATCAGTTACATCTAGAACTCTCGCTCGAAAAGACACACGTAACACACGCCACCGAGGGATTCAATTTCCTGGGATACCACGTTCAACTGCGATTTCCCAGCGATAACGACCCCTGGCTACACATCACGCCAAGTGAAAAGAGTGTGCAACGTTTGCGCGACAAGGTCAATCAGATGACAACCAGTCGTACGCTCTTCGATATGCCAGAGCAAAAGCTCAAAGCCATTAACCGTGTCATCCGTGGCTGGGCGAACTATTACCGCAATGTCAGTTTCATCAAAACTGCCAACAAACTCGATTGGTGGGTTAATGACCGTTTCTTCCTCTGGTTGAAGAAGAAACACCGAGTCGGGGCACGACGCATAATGGAGATGTATAAAGTACGCGAAGTCAGAAAGAATGGCTCTCGCTGGACGTTGGGTATGAAAGACCAACACGGCGAGATGGTCTACCTGTACCAAATGGCAGACGCTCCGCGTATCACCTATCATCCCCCAAAGCGTACCAATCCCTATCTGGGTGAAGAGCCATTACCTTTGCCAATAACTGATGAACCGTTCCCCGCGTTCTGGACTGGCGCAAGCAATCCTGAGTATGAAGAACGGGAAATCGCAAAACGCCAAGCCCTTGAACGCGACGGATACCGCTGTGTGCGGTGCGGTAGTCAAGAGAAAGTTCAAGTTCACCACATCCTAGCATTAAGCGATGGAGGAACGCACGAACTGGCGAACCTCGAAACGCTGTGCGAACGATGCCACGTGACGACACCCAGTTATGGTCGTAAGCGAGACTCTACGGGATGAAGCAACAATGGAGAGCCGGATGAAGGGAAACTTTCAAGTCCGGTTCGGTGAGGGGGATGGGGAAACACGCTCATTGAAAGATGAGAAGGTGCGCCCTGTCCCTACTCTACAGGCGAAGGGTCAATCCACCGATCAAGGGTACGCGTTCGGCGCGCTCGCGCGGGCCTGCGCGAAGACGCTCGCGCTCACTGGCACGATCTATGGAGGACGCGCGACGTCACTCTTCTTCCTCTTGTATCGCCTCTTGCCTCAGGTGTGCATGGAATTCAAGTGGACCGATGCGCAACGCTGGGCCGAACGCTATGGCATACTTGAGCGCGTCACCAAGCGCGATCAAGGTGATGAGGGCAACGGCGTCTATTCGGCGAAGCGGCGGAGCAAAACGTACGTCCGCGAATTGCCGGGCGCGTCACCCGAGCTCGCCGCGCGCTTGCTCGACGGCGCGGCGTTCGTGACGCTCGCCGACCTGGGTTTCCCTTTGCCGGAGTACGCCGAGTTTGCGGAAGAGGTCGCGATGTCCGAGCGTCAAGCCGAAACGTATGCGAAACTGGACGAAGAGCTCTCCGACGAACTTCAGGATCGTCTCGCGCGGGGCGATCAATCGCTCCTCGGCGCGTATCTCCAAGCCCTTCTGGGTCGTCCTGCCGCGTCGTTCCGCGACGAAGTCGTCATGGACAAATCTGGCGAAGTGGTCGCCACCGCGCCGGCGATCGACGAGCCGATGTTCCCAAAAGAAAAATGGCTGGTTGACTTATGCCAGCAAGAACGGAAGCGAGGTCGCAAGGTGCTGGTGTACTGCCGTCAGACTGCGACGCGCGACATTACGCCGCGCCTGGTCTCGCTCCTCGACGCCGCGCGCCTGCGCGCGGACACACTCAAGGCAAATATCGAGGCAAGCAAACGCGAGGCATGGCTCCACAAACGAATGAGCCAAGGGATGCTCGACGTGTTGATCACCAATCCGAAACTTGTGGAGACCGGCCTCGACCTGGTCGCGTTCCAAACGGTAGTCTGGTTCGAAACGGATTACAGTTTGTACACCGTGATGCAAGCGGCGCGGCGCACGTGGCGCTTGGGGCAAACCCAGCCGGTCGCGGTGTGGTATGCGGTGTATGTGAACACAATGGAACATCGCGCGGCCGCACTGATCGGACAGAAACTCGCCGCAGCCAAGTTGCTCTACGGCGACGCGGTTGAAGGCGCGCTGATTCAAAACGCCGACGTTGGTCGCGGTCTCTTGACCGAACTCGCGCGGAATGCGATTGCCGGCACGCAGGTCACGGACTTGCACGCATACTTCAAGAGGGCAGCACTTGCCGCGCCGAATGGAAACGGACACGATGAGAATGGGCGCACAAGGAGTAACTC
>VGOB01000228.1 GCA_016865935.1 Chloroflexota bacterium
CCGGCAATGGCCGCCGGACTGACGGATCACATTTGGACGATGGATGAGTTGCTGAGTTTTCGCCCACCGCCCAGATGTCTTTGGTGAGTCCCCAATACGGTCTTCACCCGTTACAGGGACACTACCAAAAAGTGGCGTTCTTGACGAAAGGCGTTGCCAAGTATGGCGATGAAGCAACAGAGATCGCGCGCCGACTTGGGCTGAGCAGATTCTTCAGCGGAGAAATAGCGGAGGAGGCAATTGAGAAAGGCCTCAGGAGTTTTAGTGAGGACAGCTTTCGAGAAAACTTGCGACGCTTGACTGGCAAAGCGGTGGAGGAGATTGGCGACCTAGAGGCCCACCACGTGTTACCGCAGGAATTCATCGAAAAATTTCAGAGAGCAGGTCTGGACATTCATGATCCAACATTTGGAGCGTGGGTAGACAAAAATCTGCACCGTCATTGGAGCTCCGATTACAACCGAGAGTGGAGAAGATTTTTCGACCAATTCGATAGAACAGATACAGCGCCATCTCCCGAGCAAATTCTGGAATTTGCTCGGGGGCTGGCAAGGGAGTACAGGTTTGATGTCCATTTCACCCTCGATTGATTACCGAACGCTTTTCGAACTCTATGATCCGCTTGCCAACCGTCCATTGCGGTTGAGACAAAAGGAATACGATTGGATAAGCGCAGAACAAGCCGGCGCACTCTTCGCTGGACGTCTGTCGAAATTGGAGCACCCACTTCGACTATATGCATATATGGGTGGACAGGCGACAGATTTTCTCTGGAGTGCTACGGCTCTAATATGCATCTCTCGCCGTGTGGTGACACTTTGGAAAGAGCACGGCTTTACTGGCTGGGGGGTGTATCCTGTAGCGGTTTATGATCGCAAGGGCGAATCATTGTCAGACTATTTTGGCTTTGCCGTCACGGGGCCGCGCATCAAGCGCGATCGCAGCCGGAGTGAAATCGTTATCAAACCGCCTCCCGTGCCAGGAGGCAAGTCTCATCAAGTGTATAAGGGACTCTACTTCAACGAGAAAGAATGGGATGGCAGTGACTTTTTTCTCGTTGGCGGTGCAATTGTGGTTACCCAATCCGTGAGAGACGCTTGCAAGAGAGCAAAAATCTCCAATGTGCGTTTTACTCCATTAGTTGAAGTCGAGATAAGCGTAGATCTCGACAAGTATCATTTGCCATAAGCGCACCACCACCTACTACATCGGCAACTGGTTTCAGGTGACGCAAGCGGGCGCGGGGAGTACAACGGACAGGTGCGAAAAGGAACGGACTATTCAATCCGCACCGACCAACGAGGTCTGTCTGTTGGTTTTCGGTCTTGTCCGTTGTCATCTGGCAACACGCGCGTCGCGATGCGCACGAGCGCGGGCGTCACCTACCTCCACGGCGACCACCTGGGTTCCACCAGCGTCGCCAGCAGCGCGCGCGGCGCGCGCGTTCCGGCGCGGCGGCGTGATCATCGCGCGCACATCAAATTTGACATTTTTGCGTGGGCGTGATATATTCGCGCCAGAACCAAATGAAAGACGTTGAACCGGACGAGTAACCGGCGTCTCACGGGCAGAGAGTCGCGGCAGGGTGGTGCGAGCGCGATCCTACAGACGACGGCGAATGGACCGGGGAGTCGCAAACTGAAAGGTGAGAAATCACCAAGTATGTTTTGCCGGAAGCGCCCCCGTTATCGTGGCTGAGAGCATTCAAGTCAGTTTCAGGTTTCAAGGTTTCACGTTTCAGGTTGACGCAACTTGAACCGGGTAACCTGAAACATGAAACTACCAAGACTGCGTGCTTGCGAAAGAGTGAGACTGGCAAATCCCTATCGTTTCATGATGGGGATTTTTTGTTTCGTGGGGCCGTAGGGGGCGTTTAATTAAACGCCCATACAAAAGACGCCCTGCACGGTCTAACCAGGGTGGCACCACGAGCAATCGCTCGTCCCTGTTGCGACGATCCTCGTCGCGCGGGACGGGCGATTTTTGTTTGGCGGACGAAAGACCAAAGACGAACGACGAACACCACAACTTTGAACCTGAAACTTGAAACTTTGAACCTGAAACTCACGAAGGAGGCAAAATGAAAAAACGAATTCTCACCGGCGACCGACCGACCGGACCACTGCATCTGGGACACTATGTCGGAACGTTGGCGAACCGCGTGCGCTTGCAAGACGAGTACGAAGTTTTTCTCGTCGTCGCGGATTACCACGCGCTCACGCGCGATCAAGAAAAAGCGCACATCGTCGCGACGCGCCAATTCTCGCGCGAACTCGTGCTGGACTATCTCGCCGTCGGGATCGATCCGGACAAGACGACGATGTACGTGCAATCGGACGTGCCGAGCGTGTGCGAACTGCACTTGCTCTTTTCGATGCTGATCACCACGCCGCGCCTCGACCGCGTGCCATCGCTGAAAGAAGTGATGGACGCTGAACACATCGAACAACCGACGTACGGCTTGCTCGGCTACCCCGTCTTGCAAGCCGCCGACATTCTGCACGTCAAGGCGCACCTCGTTCCCGTCGGCAAAGATCAAGAATCGCACATCGAAGTGACGCGCGAACTGGCGCGGCGATTCAACTTTTTGTACGGACAAGTCTTCCCCGAACCGGACGCGCTGATCGGCGATGTGCCAACTTTGCCGGGCACCGACGGCAAAAGCAAGATGTCGAAATCGGTCGGCAACGCGATCTTTTTGTCCGACGACGCGAAAACGGTGGAACAAAAAGTGCGCGCGATGTACACCGATCCGACACGCATCCGCGCCGACATTCCCGCTGAGCCGGAAGGCAATCCGGTCTTTGCGTACCACGACGCGTTCAATCAAAACAAAGCCGAAGTGGAAGATCTGAAAACGCGCTATCGCACCGGCAAAGTCGGCGACGTGGAAGTGAAAAAGAAACTCGCCGCCGCGCTCAACGTGTTCCTCGATCCGATCCGCGAACGCCGCGCGTACTTTGCCGCGCGTCCCAAACTCGTGGATGAAATTCTCGCGGCGGGCATCGCCAAAGTGCGACCCATTTCACAGCAAACGGTGGACGACGCGCGCGAAGCGATGGGCTTGGGGAAGGCGCAGTCGTCAGTCGACAGTCAACAGTAGACAGACACCTGACTGCTGATGGCTGAACGCTGACGGCTGATCGCAGGAGGTAACAATGACCTGAAGAGTTTCCACTCCCACTCTGCTCGACAAAACTAGACTCGGAGATACCAAAATGGAACGCACGAAATTTTTGCTCGACGAAAATGAAATGCCCAAGGCGTGGTACAACATCCAAGCCGATTTGCCAAAGCCACTGCCGCCCGTGATTCATCCCGGCACCGGCAAACCGATCGGACCGCAAGACCTGGCGGTGCTATTTCCGATGGAACTGATCAAGCAAGAAGTTAGCCAGGAACGCTACATCGAAATTCCGGAACCGGTGCAAGACGTGTACAAACTGTACCGCCCGTCGCCGTTGATCCGCGCGCGGCGTCTGGAGAAAGCGCTCGACACGCCCGCGCAAATCTATTTCAAGTACGAAGGCGTCTCGCCGGTTGGCTCGCACAAACTGAATACGGCGATCGCGCAAGTGTATTACAACCAACTCGCAGGAACGACGCGCATCGCGACCGAAACCGGCGCGGGACAATGGGGCACCGCGCTCTCGTTCGCCTGCAATCTCTTCGGGATCGAGTGCAAAGTGTATATGGTCAAGATTTCGTACGAACAAAAACCGTACCGGCGAATTTTGATGGAAACGTATGGCGCGCGCGTCGTCGCGTCACCGTCCACGGACACACACGCAGGCGCGGCGGCGCTGGACAACGATCCGGAATGTACCGGTTCGCTCGGGCTCGCGATCAGCGAAGCCGTGGAAGATGCGGCGACGCATCAGCCCGGCACCAAGTACTCGCTCGGCTCGGTGCTGAATCACGTCTTGATGCACCAAACTGTGATCGGCTTGGAAGCGCAAAAGCAATTCGAAAAAGCCGGAGTCGAACCGGACATCGTGATCGGCTGCGTCGGCGGCGGATCGAACTTTGGCGGATTCGCGCTGCCGTTCGTGCGCGAAAAAATCGTCAACAGAAAAGCGACGCGCATCATCGCAGTCGAACCGACCGCGACCCCTTCGATGACGCGCGGTGCGTACGCGTTCGATTACGGCGACACCGCGCATCTCGCGCCGATTGTCAAAATGTACACGCTCGGCTCATCGTTTATGCCGCCGTCCATTCACGCGGGCGGGCTGCGCTATCACGGCATGGCACCGATCATCTCCGCGTTGTACGATCAGAAATTCATCGAAGCGGTCGCGGTGCAACAGAACGCGGTCTTCGCGGCGGGCGTGCAATTCGCGCGCGCCGAAGGGATCGTACCCGCGCCGGAATCGTCGCACGCGATTCGCGTCGCGATTGACGAGGCGCTGCAGTGCAAAGCGCGCGGCGAGAAAAAAGTGATCGCGTTCAATTTGAGCGGGCACGGACATTTCGATCTGGGAGGATACGATGCTTACCTTCGCGGCAAACTTCCTGACTATGAATATCCTCAAGCGGCAATCGCGCAAGCCATCGCGCAGTTACCTAAAGTCGAACTCGCGTAACGACGAACGGAGGGGCAGGACGATCCTGCCCCTACCCAAAAAGGTTGACGCGCAACCGCGTTTGGTCTATAATACGTCCGAACGCGCGCACCGCGCCGAAGTGAAATTGCGCGTCGTGCCGCTGCGCGATGTGCTGTTGCACGAACAGATCGAAACGAAACGCGTCGAGCGGTTGATCGATCGCTTGCAAAGCGATCAATTGTTGAAGAATCCTCCCATCGTCGTCGAGTCGCAGGGCAAGTACATTTTGCTCGACGGCGCGACGCGCATCACCGCACTCGCGCGCGTCGGTTGCCGCGACGCGGTCGTTCAAATCGTGGATTATAACGCGCCGGGTTTGACGCTGGAAACCTGGGATCACCTCATCGTCGGTTTGCCCGTGCCGGATTTTCTGCAAGCGTTGCGACAACTGGCGGGTTTGCGCTTGCAAGTGGCAACGGCGGAGCAAGCCGAAGAGGCGCGCGCGCAACGCGCGAGTCTCGGCACGGTCGTTCTGGCGGATGGACATACGCTATCGTTGTACGGCGCCGCATCGCTTGCCGCCGAGGCGCATCTGCTCAATCAAGTGGTTGCCCTGTACGAAGGGCGCGGGGAAATGTACCGCGTCGCGCACACGGACGTCAAGGGGCTATTGATGGAGCACGCGCGGTTCAGCGCGCTCGTCATCTTTCCGCGCTATCGTCCAACCGAGATTCGACAACTGGCGCTCAACGGGAGCAAACTTCCCACCGGGATCACACGCCATGTCATTCCTGGGCGCGCGATGCGGATCAACATGCCGCTCGATGTGCTTTACGCAGACGAGCCACTCGCGCGGAAAAACGCGTGGCTGGACGAGTGGATGCAAACCAAAATGCGCGAGCGTCAGGTGCGGCTTTATCAAGAGCCGGTTTTTCTCTTCGACGAGTAGTTTGGGAATACGATCAGCCACAGAGATCAGAGGGCGCGAGAAAAAAACTCGTGATAAGCCACGTTGTCATTTCGAGAATACATCCCGCCGCGCGCGCGTAGCGTGTTCGCGGTCAGAAACTTGCACACTGGCGGAACGCCCCCGAATGAATTCGGGGTCTCAGCAAGGTGGAAATCGGTCGGAAACCGATTGTGACCAACTCGATTGATCGAGTTTTCACCTCATTGAGACGCCGATTTCCAATCGGCGGCGGT
>VGOB01000229.1 GCA_016865935.1 Chloroflexota bacterium
GGGATTCGCAATCCCGCTGAAGTCGGAGTGCGAATCCGACCTCCGCGTCAGGAGAACGCGGGATTCGCAATCCCGCTGAAGTCGGAGTGCGAATCCGACCTCCACGTCAGGAGAACGCGGGATTCGCAATCCCGCTGAAGTCGGAGTGCGAATCCGACCTCCACGTCAGGAGAACGCGGGATTCGCAATCCCGCTGAAGTCGGAGTGCGAATCCGACCTCCGCGTCAGGAGAACGCGGGATTCGCAATCCCGCTATAACCCACGAGGTTCCGAATGACTCGCTTGAAATCGCTCGACGTTGCCGGACATGCTCACTTTGTAACGACGACGATCATGGGCTACAAACAAGTTTTTCTGGATGACACGTATTGCGGGATCGTCATTCAGAATCTCGACCACTATCGTACTGTCAAGAATGTAGCTTTGTTGGGCTATGTCGTAATGCCTGAGCATCTACACGCGATTTTGCTTCCGCGAGGAACAGAAACCGTTTCTGTTTTTATGCGGGATTTCAAAAAGTATGTTTCCAAGCAAGTTCTACAGAAACTCGCGGCAGATGGCAAGCATGATTTGCTCGAATCCTTCGTCGTGCCTGCTGGGAAATCGAAAAAGCGTAGCCATCAAGTTTGGATGGATGAGTTCTGGGACGAGAACATTTACTCGGAATGGTTCTTCAGGCAAAAGTTGGATTACATTCACAACAATCCTGCGAAGCGCGGTTTGGTCAAATCACCCGACGAGTACCGTTTTTCAAGTTTCCGAAATTATTTTCTGGAAGATGAATCGGTTATTCAAATTGACCGCGTAGAATGGTAGGAAGGGGCGGGATTGCGAATCCCGCGTACTCACAGAGAGACACTGGAGCATCAATGGAGCACTTGATTCTTCGCGACCTCGATATTTCTGACATCGATCGAATTGAAGTCTATGAGAAACACGGCGGTTACTCCGCGTTCCGCAAAGCGGTGAAGGAAATGGCGCCCGATCAAGTGACCGACGCGGTCAAAGTGTCGGGCTTGCGCGGGCGCGGCGGCGCGGGCTTTCCCGCAGGCGTCAAATGGAGTTTCCTGCCGAAAGGCGTTTTTCCGCGCTATCTCGTCGCGAACGCGGACGAATCGGAACCTGGGACGTTCAAAGACCGCCAGATTATGGAACGCAATCCGCATCAATTCATCGAGGGGATGGCGATTGCGTCGTACGCGATTCAGTGCCACCACGCGTTCATCTACATTCGCGGCGAGTTCCCGCACGCGGCGCAATGCCTCGAACGCGCGATCGCGCAAGCCGAAGCGCGCGGTTACTTGGGCGAGAAAATCTTGGGAACGGATTACGCGCTACGCATCACGGTTCATCGCGGCGCAGGCGCGTACATCTGCGGCGAAGAGACCGCGCTGCTCGAAAGTATGGAAGGCAAACTGGGTCAGCCGCGCGTCAAGCCGCCGTTCCCTGCCGTCGTCGGTCTCTACAACAAGCCGACGGTTATCAACAACGTCGAAACGCTCGCGAACGTGCCGCTGATTATCGAGCGCGGCGCGGACTGGTACGCCAAAATCGGTACCGCGAAATCTACGGGACCGAAAATATTTTGTCTCAGCGGTCACGTCAATCGTCCTGGGAATTACGAAGCCCCCTTCGGCAGTATTTCGCTCCGCGATCTGATTTTCGATTTGGGCGGCGGCATTCGCGGCGGCAAAAAGTTGAAAGCGATTTTGCCAGCAGGCGCGAGTAGTTTCGTCATCAATCCTGCCGCGAACGAAGCCGTGCTCGATGCGAAACTCGATTTCGAATCACTCACGCCATTCGGCTCCGCGCTTGGCTCGGCGTCGGTGATTGTGATGGACGACGCGACGTGCATGGTGTGGATGGCGAAAAAGACGTCGCACTTTTTCGAGCACGAGTCGTGCGGCAAGTGTACGCCGTGCCGCGAAGGCACGTACTGGATGGCGCGTTTGCTCGACCGCATTGACAGCGGCGCAGGCACGCTCGCGGACATTGACTTGCTGGCGAATGTCGCGAATCAAATCCTGGGTAAGACGCTGTGTCCGCTCGGTGATTTTTCGACCGCGCCTGTGACGAGCAGTGTGAAAGCGTTCCGCGAAGAGTACGAGCGGCATGTGAAAGAGCGCGGATGCTGGGCAAGGAAGTAATTCTTCTCGACGGTCAATTCGACGGAGGTGCAAAATGCCACAGTGGGAAGTTTGTCGTATTGAAGAGGATGGGCGCGTCGAATCTGGGCTATTGAGCAAGAAAGTCCTTCGGAAATGGATTGCTGTTGCAGATACGTTAAATGGAAAACAGATAGTCGAGCAAACACCAGAATGGGAATATGTGGACTCGATGGGAAATCGTTATCGCGTTGAGCACGAAAAAAAGATGCATTTTCGCTCGGTAATGATAGGAAGATTGTTGGCAAATGGATGGGAACCTATCGGCAGTAATGAACGTGGAGAGGTAGTTACCCTGAGGCGCTTTGTGCCCTAATCCGCAACTGCTATTCGCAATTCTGAAATCGCAAATCGAAAATCGGAAATCTGCTATGCCCCAAGTCACAATTGATAACAAAAAGGTAGAAGTCCCCAACGGCACGCTCATCGTCGAAGCGGCGAAAAAAGTCGGCGTCGAGATTCCCGTGTTTTGCTATCACCCCAAGTTGCAGCCCGTCGGGATGTGCCGCATGTGTTTGGTCGAAGTCGGTACGCCCAAGCGCGGCAAAGACGGACAAATCGAACTCGACGCGAACGGCGCGCCGGCAATCGCGTGGATGCCAAAACTGCAAACCGCGTGTACGACCGTCGTCTCCGATGGAATGACAGTGCGTACCGATACCGCGCAAGTTGCCGACGCGCGGCGCGCGATTGTCGAATTTCTGCTGACCTCGCATCCGCTCGATTGCCCGATTTGCGACAAGGGCGGCGAGTGCCCGCTGCAAAACCTGACGATGGCGTACGGTCCTGGGCAATCGCGCTTTCCCGTCGAATCGAAATTCCACAACGCCAAGCGCGTGCCGCTCGGCGATTTGATTATGCTCGACCGCGAGCGTTGTATCCAGTGCTCGCGCTGCGTCCGCTTTCAAGACGAAATCGCGGACGATCACGTCCTGGGTTTTGCCGCGCGCGGACGCGGCTTGGAAATCGTCACCCTGTCCGATCCGCCGTTCGATTCCAAGTTCAGCGGCAACACGATTGACATTTGCCCCGTCGGCGCGCTCACCTCGCGCGATTTTCGCTTGAGCGCGCGCGTGTGGGAAGTGCGCGATTATCCGAGCGTCTGCGCGCATTGTTCCGTCGGCTGTAATATTTTGATTGGCGAACGCGATCACGCGATCAAGCGCATCGTCCCGCGCGAGAATGCAAGCGTCAACGAAATTTGGACGTGCGACAAGGGCCGCTTCGTCCACCATTTCACCGTTGCGCCTGACCGATTAACAACACCACTGGTTCGCAAAAACGGAAACCTTGAACCTGCAACCTGGAACGAAGCACTCGATCTCGTCGCGTCGCGTTTCAAGGAAATCAAATGGCACGATCCGAACGCCATCGGCGGACTGGCAGGTGATCGCGCGTCGAACGAAGATTTGTACTTGTTCCAAAAACTTTTCCGTCAGGTGATCGGATCGAACAATCTCGATCACCGCGTCGGGTGGAGCGTGACGAACACGGGCGCAGATTCGGTGCGCGTCTACGGCGCGGGTGTCGGCACGAACTTGGGCGCGCTCGACCAGAACGTGACCGCGCTCGTTTTTGGCGCAGACCCCGAAGAAGAGCAACCCGTGATTCGATTGCGTTTGAAGCGCAGCGCGCGCACTTTCGGCGCGAACTTGATCGTCGCCAACGGGCGCGTGACGAAACTTGCCAAGTACGCGAAGCAATCGCTGGTGTACCAGTACGGCGCAGAGGCGTACTTTTTGCTTGGGTTGATTCGCGCGATTCTCGATGAGAGACTAGAGAATAGAGATTTTATCGCGACGCGCGTTCAGAATTTCGACGCGTTCGCAACATCGCTAGAGCCGTACACGGTCGAACGGTGCGCGGAAATTTGCCACGTCAAGCCAGAAAAAATTCGCGACGCTGCGCGCCAAATCGCCCAATCACCCAATTTCCTAATTCTCTACGGACGCGAGGCGATGTTCGCGCAACAAAACGATGTGGCGGTTGCGCGCGCGCTGGCGGCGCTGTTGCTCATCACGGGGCATCTCGGTCGCGCGAACAACGGTCTCGTCGCGCTCTATCCGCACAACAATTCGACGGGCGCGATTGATTTCGGCGTGCTGCCCGATGGCGGCGTCGGACGGACGCGCGTCGAGCGGCGCGGTTTATCGGCGCGCGAAATGTTGGGGCGTTCAAACGAACGCCCGTCCATGCGCGCGCTGTACGTGATGGCGTGCGACCCTGCGGCAGACGGCAATTTCGTCAAGCCCGAATTTCTCGTCGTCCAGGATTTATTCCTGACCGAAACGGCAAGACTTGCAGATGTCGTCTTGCCCGCGCAATCGTTCGCGGAACGCGATGGCACGTTCACGAACACCGAGCGCCGCGCGCAACTTTTCCGCGCCGCGCTCAAACCGATCGGCGAGGCGAAACCCGATTGGTGGATTATCGCGGAAATCGCCAAGCGTTTGGTTTCAGGTTTGCAGTTTCAGGTTTCAGGTTCGCAAGTTTCAGGAAACCTGAAACCTGAAACCTGGAACTATGCAACCGCAAGTGCAGTGATGGATGAGATTGCCGCGACCGTTTCGCTTTACAAAGGGATGACGTATGCCGCACTCGCGGAAAACGTCAAACTGCCGCGCCCGCGTTCGGGACAAGGCAATCCAAGCGAGCAGCCAACGGAAATCGCGATGGGCGAACTGGAAAATATTTCGAGTGGCAAGGTGTGGGCGAGTGTCGCGGAGAGTGACGCGCGCGCGAAATTTGAGTTGGTGTGGAGTGAGCCGAGCCGACCGCTGACCGCTGACAGCCGACCGCTAACGCTTGCGGTGGCGCGGTCGTTGTATGATGGTGGGACGTTGGTGAGCAAGACGCAAATCGTACAAGCGCGCGTGCCCGCGCCGTTCGTCGAAATCAATTCGCAAGACGCGGAGCAACTCGGAATTGCCGATGGCGCGCGTGTGCGCGTATCATTTGACATGCGCGTGATTGAGTTAGACGCGCGCGTTGACGGTCACGTGCCGCCCGACGCGGTTTTGATTCCGAATAACTTGGACGGCACTGCCGCGCTGCCGATGGGCGCGCGCGTGAAAATCGAGAAGGTGTGAGATGCCGCGCGAGTACACTCGCACAAATACAAGGAAGACGAATCGCGTCGCGCGCGAACGCGGCGCGACGTACAAGACCGCGCCCGCGCGCGCGGAATTCAAACGTGTTACGCGCAAGCAAATCAACGCGGTCGTGCAAAAAATCGTGGATGAGTTCAATCCCGAAAAAGTAATCTTGTTCGGTTCGTACGCGTACGGCAAGCCGAATATTGACAGCGATGTAGATATGCTGGTCGTGATGGAGAGCGACGAACGTCCTGCGCCACGTACTTCGCGCGTGATTGGCGCGGTACACGGAAAGACTTTTCCAATGGATCTCATAGTTCGCACACCCGCAGAAATCGCGCATCGTTTGGCAATCGGAGATTTCTTCATTGAGGAAATCGTCGGGATGGGCAAAGTGCTCTATGAACGACGAACCGCTTGAAGAATGGCTT
>VGOB01000230.1 GCA_016865935.1 Chloroflexota bacterium
GAGGGCAAAATCGGGTATAATCGGCATGGTGGTCTCTCGTGTGCGAAAGGTTGTTGGTGGGCACCACAATCATCGCACATTTTGAGACCACTTTCAAGTTCACGTTACTGAATTCTGCAACACTCTCCTCGCCAGACTTGAAGACGTGCGCGTTTTTAATTGACTGGTTGGACATGGGCACGCGAACTTGGTTGGCAATGGCATGACCGAAACTGCCCTAGTACGCCGATGATGGTCCATTCTTTTTTTGGTCATTGGAAGCCCTTTGTCCAAACGCTCGCAAACAAAATCGCCCGCGCTGCTTGACGCAGTACAGGCGATTCGTGTCTATGCATCCTCGCCGACGCGTCTTGCGCGTGTTTGGCCATTTACGGTTTTTGACCGGCTCTTGGCACTGGGGCGCGATGTCTTTCTTGCCGTGGCCATAAGCGAGGCAGGTTTGAACCTAGGCGCCGACGGAATCAAAGACCGCAACGTAGCGTTTACAACTTCCGAGTTGGGAAAATGTTTACGCACATCAGGCGCAAGCACAACTGTGTCTCTGGCAGGTTTGTATTGCTTGACAACTTTTGTGCCATCTTCTTTGTGAATCGTAACGGTGTAACCGGCTTGCATCGCGCGGTAGTGCTTGCCGCGCACGCCGCCCGAAAAATCGTACTCGGGGAGCATATCGGCATCGTTGGAATTTGAATTTCTACGCGTTACTTTCTTCATACTTTCTCCGTTCCGTCGCGGTTGCCTTGCGGCAACTAATCAAGCGGATCTTGTTTCCGCGCTCCGTGTAGACGACAATCAAGACGCGATTCTTGCCCGAAATACCGATGTCAATGTATCGCGGTTCGTCAAGCGAATGCTTTGGATCGGGAATCGTAATTGAAAACGAGTCCGTGAAAACCGTTTTCGCCTCGTCGAAACTAATTTTGTGCTTCTTGAGATTCTCTTGCGCTTTATATTCATCCCATTCGAACGACGGTTGCATTGTGGCGATTCCTTTGCCGAGAGCAGTCACGCCATCATCTTACACTATTCGATGATTTTCCGCAAACGACATCCCTACGAAACCGGCTTGTGTCCGATTGCTTTTCACGCCTCAATCGTCTTTTTACTCACCCGTTGCCGGAAAATATAGTACGTCCACACTTGATACGCGATCACGAGCGGAATGAAAATCAGCGCGACGACGGACATCACCGAAAGCGTGTACGGCGTTGACGACGCGGTGTAAATCGTCAGACTCCATTCCGGCTTGAGCGTCGAGATCATCACGCGCGGATACAACGTCAGCGCGAACGTGAGCAGGGTCGCGGCAATCGTCGCCGCCGTCATCCCGAACGCCCAGCCATCGCGCTGTTGCCGATGCAACCGACGCGCCACGAACAGCGCGACGCCACCGAGCAGCGCGACGACAATCGGCATTGTGGGACGCGTCAGCAAATCGGTCGCGAGCGCGCTGGCGATCAGCGTGACGAGGTAGAGCGCGAACGCGACGAGCCACAACTTGTTGACGATGCCGCGCACGCGCGTCGCGATGTCGCCTTCGGTGCGGAGGAGGAGAAAGAGCGCGCCGTGCAGCGTCATCACCGCGACGGCGAACACGCCGACGAGGAGCGCGTACGGATTGAGCAAGGTGAAGAAATCTCCGGCGTATTCCATCTGCGCGTTGATCGGCACGCCGCGCATCAGGTTGCCGAACGCGACGCCCCACAACAGCGCGGGGACGAAACTGCCGACGAAGATCATCCAGTCCCAAAAGTTGCGCCACGCCGGACGCGCGTCTTTGCTCCGAAATTCGAACGCGACGCCGCGCGCGATCAGCGCGAGCAACAGCACGACGAGCGCGAGATAGAATCCGCTGAACATCGTCGCGTACCAGTGCGGAAACGCGCCGAACATCGTGCCGCCCGCGGCGATCACCCACACTTCGTTGCCATCCCAAAAGGGTCCAATCGTGTTGATGAGGACGCGCCGCTCGTCATCGTCCTTGCCGAGAAACGGCAGCAAGATGCCGACGCCGTAATCAAATCCTTCCAGAATGAAAAAGCCGATGAACAAAACGCCGATCAGCCAGAACCAGAGTGTATTCAGATCCATTGTGACCTCCAAAGCGCAAATTGCGAATTGCGAATTGCGAATTGCGAATTACGTATCATTCAAACGGAATACGCAATACGCAACACGAATTTAATACGCTCCCACCTTGGTTTCTTCCGGCGCGTGCCGCGCGTACTTGGCGAGCAAGTAAATGTCCACGACCATCAACGCGCCGTAAACCAGTGTGAACAACACAAGCGAAATCAAAACCGCTTCGCCGGTGACGATGGGCGAGACGCCGCTCTCCGTTTTCAGTACGCCGTAAACGATCCAAGGTTGCCTGCCCATTTCCGTCACCAACCAGCCGGTCGAGTTGGCGAGGTACGGCAAGAAAATCGCGGGAGTCAGGATCAGCAAGAACAGCGGCAGAAAGCGCGCGAGTTTTTTCGTGCGCGGCAAAAGCCAACCCAGGATCGCCAAGCCGACCATCGCAAAGCCCGCGCCGACCATCAAGCGGAACGACCAGTACGTCAAGTTGACCGGCGGAACGTAATTGCCTGCGCCGTACTGTTTGACGTACTGCTGTTGCAACTCTTTGATGCCGGGCACCTCGCCTTCGGCTTTGAAAAAGTAGAGCCAACTCAACATTCCCGGCAAGCGAATACTGAACACGTCGCGCTGATTCTTCTCGTCAATGATGCTGACGAGCGAAAACGACGCGGGGCTTTCGGTTTCCCACAGCGCTTCCGCCGCCGCCATCTTCATCGGCTGTGTGAACAATTTGTGCACGCCTTGCGCGTGTCCGGTCGCGACGGACATCGGACTGGCGATCAGCGCGCAGTACAAACCGATCTGGAACGAGCGGCGGAAGAAATCGTCGTTCCAATTCTTGCGGAGATGGTACGCGCTGATGCCGAGCATGAAAAACGCCGCCGTCGTCAAGCCGGAGAAGAAAACGTGCGAGTACTGATAGATCACGTGCTCGTTCATCACTAGCGTGAGAAAATCAGTCATCTCCGCGCGCCCGTTGCGAATGACGAACGCCGTCGGCTGTTGCATAAACGAATTGGCGACGAGAATCAGAAAGGCGGAGAATTGCGATCCGATCACGACCAGCCAGATCGTCGCGAGGTGGACGCGCTTGGACAATTTCTCCCAGCCGAAAAACCAGATGCCGAGAAACGTGGATTCCAGAAAGAACGCCAGCAGCGTTTCGATCGCCAGCACCGCGCCGAAAATATCGCCGACAAAGCGCGCAAAGTTCGACCAGTTCATCCCGAACTGGAATTCTTGCACCAAGCCCGTGACGATGCCCATCGCGAAATTGATCAAAAACAACTTGCCCCAAAATTGCGTCATCCGTTTGTACTGCGCGTTGCCGGAGCGCACGTAGAGCGTCTCCATCACCGCGACCAGAATCACCAGCCCCAGCGTCAGCGGGACGAAGAAAAAGTGGTAAACGGTGGTGACGGCAAATTGCAAACGTGAGAGAACGAGTGGATCCATAAGACCTCCAGGTGTCATTGCGAGGAGCGATTTTTTGCGACGAAGCAATCCCCAAAGTGCGGTTAGGAGATTGCTTCGCCGCTGCGCGGCTCGCAATGACACGGGCATTTATTTCATCGCGCGATCAACCGCCACGCGGTATCCAGAATCAAGCCGAGCAAGTACATCGCGCCAAAGCGCCGCGAGAAGACGAACGCGGACGCGACGAACCAGAGGGGCCATGCCGTTTCCGGATAATTCGCCGGGCGTTCCTTCGGGCGCGGCTGCCGATACATCGGCAAAACTTGTTTGAGGAACACGGGTAGCGAGAGAAAGACGAGCAGCAGAATCGGCGTGAAGAAACCGATTACGATCAAGTAGACGATGAGCGCGTACTGCAAAATGATCATCACGATCACGCCGACGCGCGCGTTGCGTTCGCCCAGGATCACCGGCAGCGTGCGAATGTGCTTTGCCTCGTCCATATCGAGTTTGTCAATGTGCTTGCCGAAGAGCGCGGCGCACACGCCCAGCGAGTACGCCAAACCCGCGAGTGTCACGTTCCAATCCCACGCGCCGGTGAAAACGTAATGACCGCCGCCGACCATCAGTGGTCCCCAGATGACGAGGAGCGCGATTTCGCCCAAGCCGATGTACTTGAGCGGAAACGTGTAGAACAAAACAAAAAACGCGCCGACTGCCATCAACGGTAGCGTGATGCCGCCGCGATAGTAGACGAGCGCGAGACCTGGGATCACCGCGAGCAAGCCGGTCACTGCGATGTACCCGAACAACTGGCGCTGCGTCAGCAAACCGTGTTCGAGCGGTTGCGGACCGTACTGCGCGCGAAAATAATTGCCGCGATCGACGCCGCGCGCGTAATCGGTCCAGTCGTTGATCAAGTTGTTCGTGCCGTGCGCCATAAACAATCCGATCGTCAGCAACAGCCAGATGCCCAGATCGAACTTGCCATCGCGCAGCGCGAACAGTCCCGCGATCATCGCCGAGAAGAGCGTCAGCACGAGCGCCATCGCGCGCGTGGCGATCAGCCAACGCGAGACGATGTCGAGTTCTGCCCATTCTGCTTTGGTGATGTGCGGGACGCCTTGTAACGCTTTGCTCCACATTGCAAAGTTGATCTTCATTGATGCCTCCTGGAAATGCGACCGATGACGGACGACCGATGACCGCCGATGGTTGATTCTGACGCGCATTATAAATTGTGCCGCAGGATTTGTCAACGGGCGCAAATTGCGCGCAACAAAAAACGCGCCCCGCGTTTCCGCCGAGCGCGTTGCGATTCGATTTGCGTTTTGTGGGGGCGTTTTGTGGGGGCGTTTAATAAAACGCCCCTACGTTTAATAAAACGCCCCTACGCGCGCCGCCGCCACGCAAACCACCCCGCGCCCGCCAGCGCGAGGATGCCGAGCAGCCCGAGACCGTCGTCGAGATTGGAACTTCAACGCAGAATCAGCGGCAAGTAAAGTCTCATTCCCTCCGCAATCCAAGTGTCATTCCTGATATTGGTATTGGGATCGTATCCACCAAACAGTACTACCCACGCATTGCCGAGGTACGCCATGGCATGATACCTTCGCGCCGATGGTTTGGTAACAGGGTTCTGGTTCGTCCAGGTGTTGTCGCTGAGGTCATACACCCAGGTGTCATCGAAGAAGCCGCTACCATTCCATCCGCCAAACAGGAGCACCTGGTCGTCGCCGATGTACGCCATAGCATGTCTCCATCGCGCCGATGGTTTGGTGCCGCCGACAGGACTCATCTGCGTCCAGGTGTTGGCGCTGAGGTCATACACCCAGGTCTCGTCGTCGCCGCCGCCCCAATCATTTCCGCCAAACAGGAGCGCCTTGCCAGTGCCGATGTACGCCATGGCGTGATTGCTTCGGTCCCCAGGTGCGCTGGCGGTGGTTTTCTGCGTCCAGGTGTGCGCGGCAGACACCAGCGACGCGGTCATCAGCAGGAGCAACCAGACCAGCGCGCCGCGCGCTGTCCAGCGGCGGGCAAGTGAACCGAAACGAATCGTTTGCATTTTTCCCTCCTTTGGAAAATAGCCCGGTCGTCAACGACAGGGCTGAACGGCGCAAGGACGCTTGAGCGTCCTTCGTCTGCTCAGCCCGAAGGTGGGCTGATGAAAAT
>VGOB01000231.1 GCA_016865935.1 Chloroflexota bacterium
CATGCGTCCCGACAACTCGAGCAAGGACAGAAAGCCCAGGACGTGTTCGCCCATTTATTCGCCAAGCAACAAATTTCTGCGATGGCGTGACAATTTATTCGCGATTTTTCAAAACACAACTATCGAGTTCGTTAGGAAAAGAGGCGTACCACTTTGCGCTGTTCAAGCGCGCGTTGGAAGATATTGTGCGCGGCAAAAAGATCACGATTCCCAGGTACGATACGATTTACGCCACGTCGAGTCACGATCTTGACGGCAAACTAAAACCCGGCGGCATTCCGATTGAGATCGAACCCGCCGAAATTATTTTTATCGAAGGCAATTTCCCGTTCTTGCTCGACGAGATCGCGCCGCTGATCGGCATCAAAGTCGTATATCTGACCGACGACGCGGTGCGCTTGAAACGAAAATGGAAACGCGATATTGATTATCGCCGCAAGTACGAGCCGACGTATTTTCGCAATCGCTTTTTCAAAGATCAATTTTTGATGGCGCAGAAATGTTACATCCCCAATTGCAATTGTGCGATCTGGCGGTGGACACGACCGGCGCGGCGATTTGGGTGACGCCGGAGGTAGCGGAAATTCTCAGACCGCAGACGGACGACCGTTGACCGCCGACGGATGCGCGGTCGTTCGTCTGCGGTCGGCGGTCTGTTTGTGAAGGAGTTCTTGTGCCGGATGGTGTTCTCCCGCGCGGCGGCAATGCGCTTGCCGATGCCGTGCGCGAATTATATCGCGCGGGACAAACCGATTACGCGCTCGATCCGATTGTCTTGATGGACGCGCGCGGCGAACCGATCGGTCGAATCGCGGAGGGCGACGCGGTGATCTTTTGCTGTCGCCGCGGCGAGCGCGAAATCCAACTGACCGAAGCGTTCGCCGAACCTGGGTTCGATCGTTTTCCGCGCGTGGATTTTCGCGATTTGATGTTTGTCATCCTGACCCTGTATCACGAAAAGTTCAAGGATTTGCCGATTGCCTTCGCGCCGACGAAAATCGCAGACACGCTGGGCGAAATCGTGAGCCGCGCGAATTTGCGCCAACTGCGCGTCGCCGAATCAGAGAAATACGCGCACGTCACCTTTTTCTTCAACGGCGGCAACAACCAACCGTTCGCGGGTGAAGAGGACGTGCGCGTGCCGTCACTCAGGGGAATTCCGTTCGATCAAGCGCCGGGGTCGAGTCTGCCGCAAGTGGTGGACGCTGTTTTGCGCGGCATACAAGCGCGGTACGATTTGATCGTGACGAACTTTGCGAACGGCGACGTGATCGGTCACACCGCGAATCGCGACGCGAAGATCGAATGCGCCGAAATTGTCGACGCACAATTGGGGCAAGTCGTCCGCGCGGCAATCGCCGCCGATTACGTGGTAATGATCACCGCCGATCACGGCAATCTCGAAGTGATGACGAACGCCGACGGGACGCCGCACGTCGCGCACACGACGAATCCCGTGCCGTTCGTTCTGATCGATCCGCGCGCCCCCGCGCGCGCGGATTTGCGCGATGGTAAACTCGCCGACCTCGCGCCGACGATTTTGAGCGCGCTCGGAATCGCGCAACCGGACGCGATGGAAGGAGCGCCGTTGACGCGCGTGTACGATTGGAGCGGCAAGCGGCGCGTTCTGCTCGTCATTCTCGACGGCTGGGGCATCGGCAAGCGCGACGACACGAATCCGATCTTTCTCGCGCGTACGCCGGCGTGGGATGATCCCTTGCGACGATACCCGTCATCGCAATTGCAAGCGGCAGGTGATGCGGTCGGATTGAAAGCGGGCAAGGCGGGGAATTCAGAAGCGGGACATCTCAACATCGGCGCGGGACGCGTTGTTCTGCAGGACGACGTGCGGCTCGATCGCGCGATGCAAGACGGATCGTTTTACACGAACGAAATTTTTCTGCGCGCGATCCGGCAAACCAAAGAACGCGGCGCGAGTTTGCACTTGATTGGACTGCTCACCGAAAAAAGTTCGCACGGCTCGATGGATTATCCGCTCGCGTTGTTGAAGATGGCAAAGGTAAATGGCTTGAGCCAAGTTTATCTGCACGTCATCTTCGATGGACGCAGTACTGAGCCGAGGAGCGCGCCCGCGCTGTTGGAAAAACTAGAAAAGCAAGTGGAAGAAATTGGAGTGGGGCAAATCGTGTCCGGCGTTGGGCGCGGCATCGCGCTGGATCGCGACGGCAACTACAACAAAACGAAACGCGCGTACGACGCGCTGGTGTTTGGAACGACGTAGCGCGGACTAGCGCGGCTAAGCCCAATCTCGACCCGCCCCATATTTCCGGAGCGGATGCTTGCGAACTGCCCGCGGAAGTCAAATGCGATCCAAGCAAGGCACGACGCAATTCATACGCCGGACGTATTCACTCGACGCGTGGCGGCGCGGGACGCAGGCGCGCCCGCGAACCCCTGGAGCGCCCCACGCTCACATTGTTCAAATCGCACACCGATGGCGGCGCGTGGATACTACTTGTCCCAAGCCGTCCGAAAGCGCTGACAGTCAGAGTGAGTCTGTCCTCAATGTCCGGCGGCGTCTCGCTATTCCAACCACGCATCGCTCCATCTCCGCTGACGTGATCGTGCGCCTGCGCTATTTCGCGACGAACGCAATAGCCCTCGAAGGTTTTCGAAAACCCTCGAGGGCTTGATGTTCAACCCGTTTTGAAAATTCGCCCTACACCCACTTGAAGGTCAACAAGTATGCGACACAATTGGCACATACTTCCGACGATCGACCCTGCCGCAATCCGCGCGGCACTATCTCCCAGAATAGCACCGACCGCGCGCGCGGCGGAACTTTGCCCGGCGTGACGCAGAGCGTAGCGCATCACCGGCGGAGTGACAAGGGACGCCGGTCATAAAAAGGGTCGGTACAAAAAAAATCCCCAGGCGGCTTTGAATGCCACCTGGGGACTTGTTATCGGATTGGTTCGATGACCAGCACAACTTTGCTATTCCTCATCTCGCGCGTGATTTGCAATTTCGTGCCAATCGGAAAGACCTGGGACACCCATTTACCGCGGAGACGAATTTGTGCGCCTGTGCTGTAATTGCAGCGACGGTCTGCCGCGTAGTGATAGGCGACCGTTGTCCTCGGTCGGGTCTTCATTGCATCGCCCGCTCGTCTTGTTCTCGGAGCACCGCAAGTGTCTCATCGCTTTCCGTTTGGAATTCGATGTAGTCATCAGGATTGGCGCGGCGTTCGGCAAGCGCGTGCCGCGTTTCCTCGCGCAAGGCGTGCATGCAATCGTATACGGAACGCATGCCTGCTTTCTCCCGCTCACACAGATTACGGATCACCGCGCCGTTCTCTTTGCGATACCCTCGGTACTTTTGTTCCAAGTCGGTTCTCGCATCGTATTCGTCAACGCCGATTCCAGTGTCCTCGACAGCGGACCGCGCCAAAGTATCCAGCATTTGGATGGCACGATTCGCCTGCGCGGGATATTTGCCGAATTGTTTGGCGTGAACTTTCCAGTCAGACTTTTCGGCGATGCGATTGCGAATCAACTCAAGCAGTCCTGCGTCAATCTCGCGATCGGTGTAGATGCTCAAGGGGTCAGGCGCAAAACGATTGACAACCTCGGACAAGTCGGCGTCGGTTCCCTCGGTGATATCTGAGAACGTCATTTGCATACGATGGTCGACGCGTCGGCGATTGCCAAGGAGTCGGTGCTTGGCGACAATCCAGACGTACGCCCACAACGGCGCATCGCCCTTCCAGTGCTCGTAGGCAACTTGCAGACCATACGCGACCGCGTCCTCGGCATCTTGAACCGTGTCGGCGAGTTTGGTGTAGTACAGCGCGTAGACGCGCCGATTGATTTCTCGCTGCGTGACCACTCCCGGCTTGACGTTCGATTCGGTTCGTGCTAAATTGACGGTAGACATCTGAACCTCCATTCAGGTGTTGAATTTCCCGTCGAGTGTTACCGCACTCGGCGGGATTTTTTTGGATAAAAAAAGAAACGACCCGATCCCGTAGGACCAAGTCGTTTCGATTGAAAAACTTAATTCAATCTCAAGATGCGTTGGATCGGCTTTGGAGTTTGTGGCTGACCCGTGACATAGAACTCAATCGCGCGCTTGATGACGTCGGCGTGGCAAGGTTGCGGATGACACCAACAAACGAGCACGATCATCTTTCCTGATTTCTCGATTTCGACGAGACGTAGCAACTCATCTTTCACCGCGCTATGCTCACGTTGACACTCGCCCCATAACCGCTTGCGATACTTTTCGATCACGACCGATCGCGAACCATCGCGCCCGACTCGAAACGGATTTCCCAAAATGCTCCCCTTCCGAATTTGTTCGCATCCCGATTTCATCGGACGCCCCACATACACGATTGAACTCACCCAGTCGCGTACCTGCTTGACGTTTCCTACTTTGATCATTTCGTCAACCCCTTTCGCAAAAAAGCGTGTGCGATCTCACAACCACGAGATCGCGGGCGACACACCGCAAGGCAGGATGTCAAGACCGATGCGCTGTTCGCATCGCCAGGCACGAGGCGTTTTGACCGCTTGCGGCGACGCGCCGTTTGCGTCGTTTTTTAAGGTTAGCCGTAGTTTGGCGGTCGCGTCGTTTGCGAAACCTTAAAAAATCAACAACGCGCAGTCCGTGCCGTCTTGACGCCTGCCTGTGTATATCGCCCCCGTCAACCCCTTGGCTTGGAAACCGCGCGGTTAGAAAATTGCGTCTGCGAAACGTTGACGCACGGATCGTGGAATCGAAAATTTCTCCGCACCTGCTTTTTGCGGTGGTTTTCCGCGTCGTTCGGGTGGGGTGAAATTTTCGAGTGCGTCTGGGGTTCGTTTCGCGTTCGCGCAATTTTCGCAGTTGCGGTTTCGGCACAACCATCCAGCATCAAAAAGTGTCGAACGAACGCAACCTTGCGGTATGATCGCGAGCGTTAGAATCGTTTTAATCACGTCCTTACATTTTCCGATGGCACGATGCGCTTGTCGCGCGCAGTGTGCGCGCACTTTGCATCGGCACATCGGAAAATGCTCAATCGGCGTGATGACGTAGAGACGAGAGGTTGGGGTATGGGGGGACAATCGAAATGTCCCCCCATCCGTTCGCGTTGGCGGTGTTTGCGCGAACGGTTTCCGCGTTCATCCCCAAGCAAGCAAACGAGCGTCAGTCTCGTTTGCCTTTCGACTCGCCCACACGACACGCGAAAACGCTACCTTTCGCCTTGATGAGAAATAGCAGCACACACACGATACAATGAAAAAGCAAGCGCAGCGTTGTTTGTGCTTTGCGCTTGCTCCTTCGTGGGGGCGTTACGGGGGGCGCGTAGTTCGCGCGTTTCCCCCGTTGGAAAAGGGTGCTTGAATCAATCGGTGTGTGATGAAAGCAGGGGGAAAGCGTTTTCCCTCAAGAATAAAAGTCCACTTGCTGCATTATTACAAGTGCACCTGTTCGAGCAAGCACCTTCTCAGCCGGCACGATTACCTTTTTGCCAAGCTATTCCGGTTCCGAGGATTTTGTCTATCTAGTTCTTGTTGGAAAATTCAATTTGCTTGACGTTTCGAGTCGCGACGACGGTTGTGAAGTTTTCGGGCAAGCACTACCAAGTTGGCGACGATGATCCCCCAACCA
>VGOB01000232.1 GCA_016865935.1 Chloroflexota bacterium
GAACGAGATCGGGAACGATGTGGAGATAACCGCGATAGACGTTCACGAATTTTTCGATGTTCGCCGTCAAGCGCGGCGCGTAAAATTCTTCGGCGATGCAAACCAGGATCGCCAAATCGTCGCTCGCACCTTCGATCACCTCGCGCGCCAGATCGCGCGGCACCGTTTTCTGAAACAGAATCTCGCCCGACCGCGCGTCACGGATCGTCGCGCCGTGATCGCAAATGATCGCGCTGGTCAAGCCCAGTTCGCGCGCAAAGGGCACGGCGGTGCGGTACATTCGTCCGGTCGCAATGACGACGCGCGCGCCGCGTTCTTGCGCGCGGCGCACGGCGCCACGCAAGCGCGGCGTGAATGATTGCCCATCCGAACGCAGAGTGCCGTCGAGATCGGCGGCGATGAGTTTGTAGGTCATTTCCAATTTATGATTTTTGATTTTCGATTTATGATTTCCGCGTTCATCCGCGCTCGTCCGCGTCCAATTCAATCTCCACCACGCGGTCGAGTCCTTCCAAATCTTGATGCACAGTCACTCTCGCCTTAGGTAACTCACGCCGCACCTCGTTTACAGCCGCATCACCCTGCTCTTCCGAGACTTCAAACAGCGCGATCGCGCCGCGCGCCGCGCGCGCTTGCAATGGCGTGAGCAAGCGCCGAAAAAGATCAAGCCCGTCTTCGCCGCCATCGAGCGCGCAGCGCGGTTCAAAGGCGCGCACTTCGCGCGGCAGTTGATCCCAGCGCGCGCGCGGAATGTACGGCAAGTTCGCAACCAGAATGTCGAACGGCGCGTCGACGCGCGCGAGCAAATCACTTTCGACGAACTCGATGCGCGATTCCAGATTCAGGCGCCGTGCGTTCTGCCGCGCCACCGCCAGCGCGTCGCGCGAAATATCGGCGGCAATCACGCGCGCATCGGGCAAATGGTGCGCCAGCGTCAGCGCGAGCGCGCCCGAACCCGTGCCAACGTCCACAATCACCGGCGACGTTTTTTGCCGCGCGCGCTCCAGCGCGATCTGCGCGAGCGTTTCAGTTTCGTGGCGCGGGATCAGCACGCGACGATCAACGAAAAAATCGAGTCCGCAAAATTCTTGATGTCCCAGAATGTATGCCAGTGGTTCGTGCTGGGCGCGCCGCGCGACGTTCGTGCCGTAGCGCGCAATAACATCAGACACAAGTGGCTCGCTCAAACGCGCCAGCACATTCGCGCGCGTTGTTCCAAGCGCGTGCGCGAGCAACAGTTCGGCTTGCAGATGCGCGTCATACTCTGGCATCGTCGCGCTCAGCGCGCGCGTCGCATCGCGGAGCGCGGCTTGGAGCGTCTGTTGCGTCATCGCGTCACCGTGATCGTTGGCGTGATCGTCACCGTGCGCGTCACCGTGATCGTCGCGGTTGGTGTCAGCGTTGGCGTTGCGGTCGGAGCCAAGGTCGCCGTCAGCGTAGGCGTCGCGGCGCGCGTTGGTGTGCGCGTGCGCGTCGGCGTAAAAGTTGGCGTGACAATCGGCGTCGCGGGGGGCCAATAGTCGAAAAAATACAAGCCGTAGAACAACGCGCCACGTGAATGATCGGGCGGCGATTTCCATTCGATCACCAAAACGAATTTGTCGCCATCAACTAATCGCTGCAAATCTGCGTCGCTGAATTTGCCGCGCACTTTGACCGCGCTTCCCGTCTGCTCGTGCGTGCCCGTCCAGTACGAATTGTCAACGAAATGCCGCGCGCCGCGCGTCGGATCGCCGTCGCGCGTTTCCGCGCTCAACACCTCCCGCGCGATTTCCAGCGCACGCGGATCGGGCGGATCTTTTTTGCGCTCCGCGTAGGACGCGTACCGACTCGTCACGCGCTCGTCCGCGTAGCCGACCGCGCCGCCGAATCCGATCTCGACGCGATTGCGCATCGTCCAGATGATCGCGCGGTACGCTTGCGATTTCAACGGTTCGGGGAACACCTGCCCCTCGTACGTCGCGATGATCGCGGCGACGCGCACATCGTCATCGGTGAAGCGCGGCGTCGGCGTTGCGGTGGCAAGCCACGCGGCGATGGGCGAAAGAATCTCGCGCGGCAACGGACTGAGCCGCACGATCAAGTTGCATACGCTCAACCAAAAGATCGCGACGACGAAAACGATCAGCAAGACGCGCTGGCGTAGAGGCGAAGCATTTGGCACAGTTCATTCCTTGAGCACATCAGTTTACGATTTGAAAAACGCGTGTGGAAACTAACCGGCGGCACAAATGCTTCGCCCTTACACGACACCCGCCGCCTTCAGTTTCTCCGATTGGTCCGCTTGCGTCAACGCGTCGACGATCGCGTCCAGATCGCCGTCCAGAATCTTGGGCAAGTTGTGCGCGGTCAAACCGATCCGATGATCGGTGACGCGGTCCTGCGGAAAATTGTATGTGCGAATTTTCTCCGCGCGCTCGCCTGAACCGACCTGCGAACGCCGCGTTTCGATTTGTTCGCGCTCTCGCTTTTCCACTTCGATTTCGTACAGGCGCGCGCGCAAGACGCCCAGCGCGCGAATTTTGTTTTGCAACTGCGAACGCTGATCCTGACAGGTGACAACCAGCCCGGTTGGAAGGTGCGTGATACGAACAGCGGTCGCGACTTTTTGCACATTCTGTCCGCCGTGACCAGAGGCGTGAAAAATGTCAATCTTGAGATCGTCCTGCTTGACATCCACTTCCACTTCGTCCACTTCCGCCAGCACCGCGACCGTGGCGGTCGAAGTATGCACGCGTCCCTGCGCTTCGGTGACGGGAACGCGCTGAACGCGATGCACGCCGCTTTCGTACTTCATTCGCGAGAACGCGCCCTTGCCCTTGATCTCAAAAACAACTTCTTTGAATCCTTTCAACCCCGTCCGATTTTCATCCACGAGTTCGACTTTCCAGCGCTTGTCCTCCGCGTAGCGCGTGTACATTCGATACAAATCGGCGGCGAAGAGCGCGGCTTCGTCGCCGCCGGTGCCCGCGCGCACTTCGACAAACACATCCTTGTCATCGCGCGAATCTTTGGGCAAGAGCAAAAAGCGCAACTCGCCGAGCAAGCGCGTTTCGTCGGATTCGAGTTTGACGATTTCATCTTTCGCCATCACGCGCATCTCTTCATCCGACTCGTCACGGACGAGCACGCGCGTCTTTTCGAGCGCGTCGCGCGTCGTTTTGTATTCGCGATATTTCGCGACGAGTTCTTCCAACCCGCTGATCTCGCGCGTGATTTCGCGCACGCGCGTCGCGTTGCTCGACACGGCGGGATCCGCCATCGAGTTGTGCAGTTCTTCGTACCGTTGTTCGATTGATGCGAGTTTGTCGAGCATAAGTCCTCAATTTATGATTTCTGGTTCTGACGGACGACGGATGACCGACGACCGAATTTTTGCAACATAAACGCGATTTCTTCCGAGCGCAACAACAGCGTCACACCAAAATACATCGCCGCGCCGATGAGCGTACCGACAAGCGCGACGAAGATCGGCGACGACGCAAAATGATTTGCGAACGGCACCAACGCGATTGCCATCGCGCTTGCCGCGACGACGATGCGCGCGGTCGAACGCGCGATGCGCTGCGCGTCAAGATCGCCGATGCGTCGCCGCAGCATCACGAGCAGAAGCGAGACTTCCACGATCGTCGCAATCGAGTTGGCGAGCGCGAGCCCGCCGTGCGCGAGCGGCGCGATCAGCGCGATGCTCAACACAATGTTCAACACCATCGCGCCGACGCCGACTGCGACGGGTGTGAGTGTGTCGTGCAGCGCGTAGAACGCGCGCGAAACGATTTCGAGTCCAGAGTGCGCGAACAGCGCGAGCGCGAAAAATTGGAGCGCCCACGCGGTCTCAGCCGTCGAGCGCGCGTCGAATTGCCCGCGCTGGAACAAGAGCGCGATGAACGGCGCGCCCAGCACCATCAAGCCGACCGTCGCAGGAATCGTCAAGAACAATGTCGCGCGGAACGCGGTCGAAAACGTCGCGCGCAAATCGTCAATTTCCGCGCGCGCGGCTTGCGCGGCAAAAGTCGGAAAGACCGCCGTCGCCAGCGATTGTCCCACAATGCCGACCGGCAGCAACATCACGCGCCACGCATACGCCAGCGCGGCAATCGCGCCAACGGGCAACACAGACGCAAGGATCGTGTTGACGAGAAAATTGATCTGCACCGCCGCGATGCCCAGCGTGCGCGGGAGCATCAAGCGAATGACCTCGCGAACATCGTTCGATTGCAGATTGCAGATTGCAGATTGCAGATTAGAATTCTGAAATCTGAAATCTGAAATCTGAAATCGTTTCCCCCAAAACCACGGGATTTGAACAAGGAGATGCAACCCCGCGCCTGCGATCACGCCAGCCACCAAGCCGTACACGCCAAGCGTCGGCGCAAGGACGAGCGCGCCTGCGATGATCGCCGCGTTGTAGACGACGGGCGCGAGCGCGGGCAAGATGAAATGGTGATGCGAATTGAGAATGCCCATCACGATGCCGCTGACGCCAAAGATGATCGGCGTGACGAGCATCCAACGCATCAGATCGGCGGTCAGCGCCTGGTCGCTTGGCGCGAACCCGCGCGCGACCGTGAGCGCGACAACTTGCGGCGCCAACAGCGCGAGCGACGCGGAAATCGCAGTCAGCGCGACGAACGCAAGATTGATGATCGCGCGCGCCAATTGCCACGCGCGGCGCGCGTCGTTTTGCGCGAGCGCGGCGGAAAACGCCGGAATGAACGCAGAGCCGAGCGCGCCGCCTGCCAGCACGTTGAACACGAAATCGGGCACGGCGAACGCGGCAAAGTACGCGTCGAGCGCGCGCGACGTGCCGAACTGATGGCTGATCACAATGTCGCGCAGCAAACCCAGCGCGCGACTTGCGATGAAAAACAGCATCACAATCGTCGCGGCGCGCGCGAGGCGGCGCGGGATTATCGGCGGCGTGGATTCCGCAATCACGCCGCTATTATAGCGTGACAGGCGACAAGTGACAAGTAACGCGATCTAAATTCGATTTGTCAAAAACGCCAACTTGTAGTATAGTGCGCCCGAAATAATTTTGGAGGATTTTGAAATTGGCTACACAGGTCAAAAAGACAAAAAAGCACGCGGGACTCAAAGCAATGCGGCAAAGCATCAAACACCGCGCGCGTAATCGCATCGTCCGAATGACCGCCCGGACGGAAGTGAAAAACGCCGGCGCGTCAATCGCCACAGGCAAAGCCGAGGAAAGCGAAAAAGCCGTGCGACAGGCAATCCGCGCGCTCGATCGCGCCGCGCAAAAAGGCGTCATCAAAAAGAACAATGCCGCGCGTCGCAAAGCGCGCTTAATGAAGAAACTCAATCAAGCCAAATCCGCCAAAGCATAAACCCGCTCTCGGATTCTTCAGGCGAGATCGTTCGGTCTCGCCTTTTTTCATTTCCGCTGGTTGTGATATAATTCGTAATTGCCAATTAACAATTGTCAATTGTCAATTGTTAATTGTCACACTGATTTCCCTGAAGTAGAAAAGACTGGCAAGTATTCAGACTAGCGAATTGGACTCCAGGCGGAACTGGAGTAGATTGTTTGTGCCACAAACGATCTTCTCTCAGGAACGCCACGGAGT
>VGOB01000233.1 GCA_016865935.1 Chloroflexota bacterium
CGAAAAGCTTTCAGTGTGTTAAGGTACACATTGGCAGGTTTGGATGTAGGCATACTTCCATTATCTGCCAATGGGCGATTCGTTCCAAATGCGGATCGCCCTCCGCTATTTTTAGTCTAAACTCGAATCAAATCGTTCCGCGCCTAATCCTTCCGATAACAAGACTTCCAAAGTCTTGAGAACTTTGGAAGTCTGATTCACAACAAGGGCTTGATCGTTTTGTACGTTTCTTCCGCCGCGCGCTTGACGTCCGGCTTGGGCAGGATTTCCGCGCTGACCCAGCCCGCGTACTTCATTTCGCGCAGTGTCGCGACGATGCGCGCGAAATTCGTATGTCCCGCGCCGGGGTACCAGCGATTCGAATCCGCAACGTGGACGTGGAACAACCGCGCGCCGCATGCGCGCAAACTCGCTTCGATGTTTGGCTCTTCGATGTTCGCGTGGAACGTGTCGAACAAGATGCCGACGTTGCCCCTGCGTCCATTCAACGCGTCAGATGACGCAGAGGCGTTGTCCGCGCCGATTTCTTCGATCAGCGTCAGCGCGCTTGCGACATCGTTCACCCAGTCCGTCTCGTACCGATTGATCGGCTCGATGGCGAGACGCACGCCGCGCGTTTGCGCGTCGCGCGCGAGCGATTTCAGCGCGTCGATCATCCACGCGTGCGCCTGTTCGCGCGTGATCTGCGCGAATGTCTTGCCGCGAATCAAGCCAATGATGACCAAGGGTGTCATTGCGAGCCGCGAAGCGGCGAAGCAATCCCCAACCTGCAAATTGGGGATTGCTTCGTCGCGACCCTTCGACTCCGCAGCGGAAAACGCTGCTCCGCTCAGGGCGCTCCTCGCAATGACACTTGCGAGCGCGATGTGTGTCTGGACGCGCGCAATCGCGCGTGCGCGCACCGCCGCGTCCGGATCGGTGAACGACAACTGCTCTTCGACGAACGCTTGCCCGGTGCCAATCGCTGGAACAGCCAAGCGATACTTGGCGAGCGTTCGCTTGAGATCGGCGACATCGAGTTTGTCCGGTTCGCGCACGCCAAGTTCGATCCCATCGTACCCAAGTTGCGCGAGATGCGCGGCGTTCGCTTCGAAATTCGGATCGAAGGCGATGGCTTGGAATTTGGTCGGTTGAGTGGAGATGACGAAGGAAAGTCTCATAATCAAAGATGAAAGATGAAGGATGAGAGATGAAGAGATTTTTCATCCTTCATCTTTCATCCTTCATCCTTTACCCAACGAGCGTATCCTGCCCGATGCGCGGCAGTGCGTACACGGATCGCCAGCCCGGACTCATCGGCTCTTTGAGGAACGGTTCCATTTCCTCTTTCGTGCGGAGCGTGACCTCTTCCGTCGGCGGCAACTTGCCGGACGGGAAGACCGACAAGATTTCGTCGTTGACGAGCGTGAGGTAGCGCAAGATGCACGCGAGCGGACGCATCGCTTTGCGCGCGTCGCCGCTGCGCGCTTTGCCGACGACGCCTTCCGGCGTGCCTGCCATTTCAATCGGAAAATGTCCTTCGCCTTCCGACCAGCGATGCGGTCGCCCAAACGGATCAACCGATTTGTCGAAATGTCCGTCGGGCAGATAACCGCGCGCTTCGGTGTCCACTGCTTTCGACATATCCACCATATTCGGGAACAGATAAAGTGACAGCGACGTTTCTGATTCGTCGGCGTGAACAAAGTTCGTGTCCCAGCCGCCGCCCTTTTCTTTCGTGCGGAACATTTCGCGCACCGCGCGATGCCAATCCATCACGCGGAACAAACCTGGGAGTTGGAATCGTTTTTGGAATTCCTGGATCGCGGATTCGAGCACCCAGAGTTGTCCGTGATTGTTGACGATGATTTGTTTGCGGAAACCATCGTTCCACAAACCGAGCATCACGTCAATCATCAATTCGCGCACGACCGTTTCGCGCACGATGACAGTGCCGGGCATACCGAGATGATGGTACGGATGCGCGCCATAGTTCAGCGGCGGCAACGCGAGGTTGACGTGCCCGTTGCGATTCTTTTCGGTAAAGCGGCGGACGCCTTCGCAAATCATCGAAACGAAGAGCGTGTCGTCCGCGCTCGGCAAATGATCGCCGTGCAATTCGGTGCAACCGACCGGAATGAAGACGATGTCGTTCTTGCGCCGATTCTCGACGACCTTCCAACGCGGCGTCGTCTGAATGTACGCGTTCGGCTTCGCCCATTCCGCGCTCGGCGACGGAAAACCGTATTCGGCGAGAACCGCTTTGAGTTGATCCTCGTTCATCTCCCAGATTTCTTTTTTCATTCGACCGACCGAGGTATTTTCAAACCAGAGGTCAGGTTGATCCGAGGGAAGTAATCCCTTGGGAACGTGCGTAATGCTGGACATTTTATTCTCCTTGTGAATTTTACTTGCTTGGTTCAAAGTTCGAGGTTCAAAGTTCAAAGTTGTTCAACCGAGTAAATGGATTGTTCGTCGTGAAATTTGTGTCCTTTCATATCGCTATGGCGAAGATAGTCAATCAACGTCTTGAGACGGCGAGATAATTTCTCCGAATGTTCGCGCAACGCTTCGACTTCGGCTTGCGGCGCGTAAGACAAATCCAGCGCGACGTAAACTTGTGAGCGAACCTCGGCACACGATGCGCGTGCCATGAATAGAAATTGAACAAATTCATTATTGCTACCACGTTCAAATCCTTCCGCAATGTTCGACATTACGGAGACTGCTGCGCGCCTCAATTGATTCGTCAAGCCGAAGGTTTCATGCTTGGGAAATCTCGCGGTCAAATGGTATACGCGTTTTACCAATTCTCTCGCGTCTCGCCACACCTCCAAATCCTCAAACTTCTGGACGGTTGCCACCTCACCCTCCAACTTCGAACCTTGAACCTCGAACTTTGAACTATGACCTCAGAACTTTTTTGGATTTCGCGTACGCTTCCTTCGCAACGACAAGCGGTTTCCGTTTCCAGTACTCCGGCCGAAAGAGTTCGACCGAGGCAACACCGCGATAGCCAATGCCGCGCACTGCCGCGACGATTTCTTTCAGCGGAATGACGCCGTCGCCGGGGAACAAACGGTTCGCATCTTCGATGTATTCGCGCGGCATTTTTTCGACGTCGTTGATGTGAAAGACCGCGAGTTTCCGCGCGTCAATCGCTTTGATTGATTCAATCGTCGAGCCGCCCGCAAAAAAGTGGCACGTGTCAATCACGATGCCAACGGTTGGTAGATTGATCGCGCTGACGATTTCCCACGCCTGTGCGACCGTCTGCACCGAGCACCACGGAAAACCGAGAAACTCGAACGCGAGGTTGACGCCGCGCGGCGCGCTGAGGTCGTTCATCGCGCGCAGAACTGCGACCGTTTCGTCGCGCATCTGTTCCCAGGTCGCGCCCGGCGGCGTGGGACCCGGCACCGCGATCATCCAGGGGCAATCGAGCGCGCGACACCATTCGCTAATCTCGCGCGTGCGCGCCAGCACCTTTGCGCGCGTCGCCGCATCGCGCGAATTGATCTGCTCGATGGAGTTGATCGCGTGCGTTTTCAAGCTTGCCGCGTCGATCAGCTTGCGCGCGTCCGCGAGTGTGTGCGTTTGCAAGTACTTGTCCAACTTGGTCGCGGTGATTTCAAGCACATCGAAACCCGCCGCGCCGGCAATTCGCACGTCGGTTTCAAATGGACTCGCCATCGTCGTCGCGCCGTTGTAGCCGAGTTTCATTTTGATTCCCCAAACACCTGGATCTTGTCGCGCGGAATCGCAAACCGCACGTGTTTCGCTTCGATGCGCGTCGGACGATCCACGAGAATCGTGTTGGCGTTGACTTGCACAAAATGCCGATACATCGCGCCGAAGAAAAACGCTTCCAATAGATCGCCCTCAAACACGACAGCATCGCCCGCGTATGCACCATCGGCAATGAGTTCCGCTTCGTCCGCCTTGAACACGACGGTCGCCGCGCTGTCCGGTGCGCCGGTGTACGGAATCGAAATTCCGCCGGCGTCCACTGTCTTTCCGTCCTGTGTAACCTTGCCGCGCAGCACATTGCTCACGCCCATAAATTCCGCGACGAACGCGGAGCCGGGTTGCCGGTAGATTTCTTCCGGCTTGCCGACTTGCACGACCGCGCCCTGGTTCATCACGACGACGACATCGGACATACTGAGCGCTTCTTCCTGATCGTGCGTCACGTAAATCGTCGTGATGCCGATGCGCCGCTGGAGACTGCGAATCTCCAGCCGCAGACGCTGCCGCACTTTCGCGTCGAGATTCGACAGCGGCTCGTCGAGCAGCAGCACGCGCGGGCGGACGATCAGCGCGCGCGCGAGCGCGACGCGTTGCTGCTGACCGCCGGACAACTCGGTGGGACGACGCTTCAAAAAGTCGGCGGGCATTTCGACGAGCTGCATCGTCTCCTGCACGCGCGCGTCAAGTTCGTTCTGCGGCGTCTTGTTCATCCGCAGACCGTACGCGATGTTGTCGAAGACGGTCATATGGGGCCAGAGCGCGTAATCTTGAAAGACCATCGCGGTGCCGCGCAGATGCGTCGGCACGTCGTCAATCTGCTTGTCGTCGAGAAAGATGTGTCCCTCGTCCGGCTCGTAGAACCCGGCGATGATGCGGAGCAAGGTCGTCTTGCCGCAACCGCTGGGTCCGAGTAGCGTCGTGAACGCGCCGCGCGGAATTTCAAGCGAGACGCGCTCGACCGCCGTGACCGCGCCGAAACGCTTGGTGACGTTTTCCAAGCGGAGGGGTGAGGTTTGGAGTTGGGGGATGGTTGTTGATTTTTGTTCAAGAGTCATTAGTCGATTCTCCGATAATCTGTCGAGCTACGAAATGTCGGCATGCTTGACGAATTTCGACAACATCCACGCCGTCGCAAGCGGGACGGCTGGAAGAAAATATTTTTCCCATCCCAAATAGGAAAAAGGCATCACTACCAAGAAAGCAAGGAGTGAAAAGCAGAAAAAGAGTGTGAGACTGAGATCCGCACGAATAATTCTTTCGTACGTGTCTTTCATCAGTGAGATGACGACCCTAATTCCGAGAACAAAGGCAATATAGAAAACAACGTGTTCGAGTTGGGGACCTACAATCAACCGGACAACGCGATGAAACACGCCTGCCGTCATAATGCCCATGTCCACCGAAACACTGGAAGGGACAATCGGGAACAAGAAATAGAGCCACGACAACGCGAATGGAATCGCGAGACTGGACAAGCCGGGATAGAGATATTTCCAAAAGACAACCACGAGTGGAATGAGATAGACCAGAAACTGGGTCACGTACAGCGTGAGCGAATTCATGTGAAACAAGAATAGTTCATGTCGGTAAAGGTACATCACGGTGTTGTCGGGATTGAAGCCCTGCCATAACCAGAAGAGCGCAAGCAAAGGCAAACCCGAAACACCTACCGCCAGTAACATCCAAATCTCTTTTGGCCGCTTTTCTCAGTATATCCCACTTGGCGTGGGACAGGGCTTGACAAGATGTAGAAATCGTATCTAATTGTCCCATCTTCTCTGGAGGGAGCATCGCATGGCTGTCAATCCACTGCTGGTTTCCTTGTTCACAGAAC
>VGOB01000234.1 GCA_016865935.1 Chloroflexota bacterium
CGCTGCCGCGCCACCTGCGCCGATGCCAACTGCCGCGCCACCCGCTGCCGCGCCTGCGCCGATGAGTCTGATGCCGACCGCAACGATTTCGCATCCGGTGGGCGCAAGCGCGATGCAAACGCCGGATGGAAAAGGCGCGACGGCTGACGGTGAAAAAGCGCGCAGCGCGACGGCTGCGCCGCGCGTCGGTTTTGCGGTCACCGCGACCGCGACGATTTCCGCGCCCGCGACAATTCCGTCGGCGCTTGCCCAGGGCGTACCAACCATCACCGCGACAAGCGTGCCGCCGACGCTCACCGCGCTTCCCTCGGCAACGCGGATCGCGCAAGCGCGCGCGCCGCAACCGACCCAGGTTCCGCGCGCTGCCGCGCCGTCGTTCTTCACGCCGTTGCGCGTGATCGAGTTGGGGTTGCTGTTCCTCGCGATCTTTTTCGGCGTGATCGCGATGGCAATGTGGCGGAAAAAGTAGGCGCGCGTGCTCGCGCCTTTTTTTTGTTCGAATCGCCAAGAAAAGATGCGGATTCGTTCAAAAACAATCATTTTAGGTAACCCAAAAGATGCTTGACAAACAAAAACAATCGCGGTATACTTGACGCAGAGATTGAGACCAATCTCTGCGTTTTTCTTTTCCAATCCCCTCTGCCCAAAATACGCCAATGAAGGAATTTGCCCAGAGCGATCTCATCCCTGCGGAACGACAAGAATACATCGTCACGTTGATCCAGCAGAAAAAAGCCGTGCGGGTTTCTGCGCTGAGCGACGCACTGAGCGTTTCGGAAATCACGATCCGGCGCGATTTGGAGAAACTGGAGGAGCAGGGTGTTCTGGAGCGAACGCACGGCGGCGCGATTTTAACGCAACGGATGCGGCAAGAGCCGCTCTACGTTCAAAAGGAACGACTCGAAATCGAAGCCAAGCGCGCCATCGGGCGCGCCGCCGCGCAGTTGGTCACTCCGGGCGAAACGATTTTCGTCCACAGCGGTTCGACAACGCGGCAAGTTTTTTCGCACTTGGCGCATCTCCCCCGCTTGCGCGTGATCACGAGCAACGCCGCGGCGATGGCGGAACTGGACAACCGCGACGAGTCGGTCGAATTGATCGTCGTCGGCGGAACGTATCGGTGGCAGTCCAACAGTTTGGTCGGACCGATCGCGCTCTCCACGATTGCCCAGATCAACGCCTCCAAAACATTTCTAGGCGTGGACGGGATCAGCACGCAGCACGGCTTGACCACGCCGATCCAGGAAGAAGCGGAAGTGGCGCGCGCGATGATCGAGCAGACGCGCGGCGCGATCATCGTCGTCGCCGATCACACCAAGATCGGCGTCGTCGCCGAGTTTGTGACGTGCGGCTTGAAAAAAGTGGATACGATTGTGACCGATACCGCGCTCGACGAAGATTGGCGCGAGTCGCTTGCCGCCGAAGGGATCGGGATCGTTGTGGCAAGCCCGAATGGATTGAACAATCACGCCTGACGCCGGGCGCGATGTCGCTTGACGGAATTCTGAAGAGCGAACCTCTGGAGAAGCGAGACGACGTATGAATGCAAGTCAGGCATCTGCTGCCATCTTTGGATTTCCCCGTTTGACGCACTATCAACGCGAGCGTTTGACTTTTCTCGCGCTCATCGCGCCGAACTTTATCCTCTTCGGCGTATTTACCTTCTGGCCCCTGATCTACAATTTCTACTTGTCGTTTAACAAGTGGAATATGATCACGCCGACGCCGACCTGGATCGGCTTGGACAATTACGCGACGATGATCCAAGACCCGATCTTTTGGAAAGTGTTGGGCAACACGCTCTACCTGGCGTCGGGCTCGATCGCGATCCGGTTGGTGCTGGCGCTGGCGTTGGCGCTGGTGCTGAACCAGAAACTCGCCGGACGCGATGTCTATCGCGCGATCATCTTCTCGCCGACGTTCACCACCGGCGCGGCGGTCGCGCTGGTCTGGACGTGGATTCTGCACAAGAACCTGGGATTGTTGCGTCTGCCACTCGATCTGCTTGGAATCGCTTCACCCAACTGGCTCACCGACGTCAACTGGACGATTCCCGCGTTGATCATCGTCACGATTTGGCGCGGGCTGGGGTACGATATGGTGATCTTTCTGGCGGGTTTGCAGAGCATTCCGGCGGAACTGTACGAGGCGGCGCGCGTGGACGGCGCGGGACGTTGGTCGTTGTTCCGGCACATCACCCTGCCGATGCTTTCTCCGATCTCCTTCTTCCTGATCGTGACTTCGATCATCGGCGCGCTCCAGGTTTTCGATATTGTCGCGGTGATGACGGGCGGCGGTCCGATGAACAGTTCCAAGGTGTACGTCTACTACGTATACGAGAACGCGTTCAAGTTCTTCAAAGTCGGTTATGCCGCCGCGCTTTCTATGGCGTTGTTCGTGATCACCCTGGGAATTACGATCTTCCAGACGCGCCTCTCGCGCCGCTGGGTGCATTATTAAAGCAGGTGACGATATGATTACAAGCAGACGGATCACGCATCCGAAAGTCGTAGCGCAACGAATCGTCAGCCGAATCTTGTCGCACGCCACTCTGATTTTCGCGGCGGGCATCATCGGCTTGCCATTCTTCTGGATGATCAGCACTTCGTTCAAGAGCGATGTCGAAGTCGGGCTGTTTCCGCCGGTGTGGATTCCATCCGCGCTCCTGTGGGAGAATTACGTGCGCGTCTGGACTTCGGCGCCGTTCGATATGTTCTACCTCAACAGCATCATCACGACGCTATCGGGTTTGGTTTTGGAAGTGATCATCGGCGCGATGTCGGCGTACGCGTTTGCGCGGATCGAGTTTCCTCATCGCGACGCGCTCTTCCTGGTTGTGCTGGCGACGATGATGATTCCCGGCGAGATGGCGCTCGTGCCAAACTATCTGACGCTCCGCAATCTCGAATGGATCAACACGTACCAGGGGATCGTCATTCCATACGTCTCCAGCGCGTTCGGCTGTTTTCTCTTGCGCCAGGCGTTTTTCTCGATCCCGCAAGATATTTTCGACGCGGCAAAAATGGACGGCGCGGGGCATCTGCGCGTGCTGATGAGCATCGCGCTGCCGATGACGCGTCCCGTCGTCGCGACGTTCGCGCTCTTTCTGTTCATCGCCAAGTGGAACGCGTACCTGTGGCCCCTGATCGTGACGAATACGTGGAATATGCGGACGCTTCCGATCGGTTTGGTTTTGGTGCGCGAAGCGGAGGGAACGTTGGGCTGGCAGCACGTGATGGCGGCGTCGCTACTCGTGCTGTTGCCGGTGCTGATCGTCTTTTTCCTCGCGCAACGCCAAATCATCGAAGGGATCGCGCGCGGCGCGGTCAAGGGGTAAACGACGAAGGACGAACGGCGAGGGTTTTGTCTTTCGTCCTCCGTCCATCGTCTTTCGTCTCTCACATATCGTTCACGCGGAAGAAACGCGCGTGAGCGTGGAAAATCCTTTTTCATTCTTCACAGGAGGAAGAAATGAACAAACTGATTGGTACGATGCTCGTGTTGCTCGTGCTGTTGGGCGCGCTGGCTGGTTGCGCCGCGCCGGAGCCAACCAAGGCGCCGCCGCCACCCGCCGCGACCCAGGTACCTGCGACGAGTGTTCCGGCGGCGACGAAACCACCCGCTACCGCCGCGCCCGCGCCGACGACCGCGCCCGTGGCGAGCGCGCCGGTGAAGATCGTTTATTGGCGCGCGCTCTCCGGCGCGCCGGGGGACGCGCAAGAGGAAATCGCCAAACGCTTCAACGCGTCGCAAAAAGAAGTGCAAGTGGAAGTGCAGTTCCAAGGTACGTATCCGGAATTGCAACGCAAATTGCAAGCCGCGCTCGCCGCGCGCACGACGCCGGATGTGGTGATGTTCGACTCGCCGCAAATGCCGTACTTTGCCAAGAACGGCGCGCTCGCGCCGCTCGATGATTTCGCCAAGGGCGCGGACAGCGTCGATCTCAAAAACTATATCCCCGGTTTGCTCGCCGACGGATACTTTGACGGTAAATTGTACGCGCTGCCGTTCGCGCGCAGCACGCCGATTCTGTACTTCAACCGCGATCTGTTCAAAGAAGTCGGCTTGCCGGATCGCGCGCCGGAAACCTGGGACGAGTTCCTGGAATTCAGCAAGAAACTCGTCAAGAAGGAAGGCGCGGAGACCAAGCGCGTCGGTTACGCGGTGCAAATGGGCACGACGACCGCGCATTGGTACTTCCAAGAACTGCTGTACGCCTACGGCAATGACGTTTCCGACGACAAGTTCAAAGTGTTGATCGATCAGCCCGAAGGCGTCGCCGCGGCGAAGTTCTTGCAAGATATGATCTTTGTGCACGGCGCCGCGATTCCTGGTACCGGACCCGACGGCGCGCAAGGCGAATTCACCAATCAACGTTCCGGGATGCACTTTGGATCGACCGGCAGTTTGGTCAACATCATCTCGACGAGCAAATTCCAAGTCGGCGTCGGCTTTATGCCTGCCGCCAAGCGGCGTCAAGTTCCCATCGGTGGCTCCGTTCTCGCCGTGTTGAGCGCGTCGCCAAAAGAAAAGCAAGCCGCCGCGTGGAAGTTCATCAAGTATATGACGAACACCGAGAGCAACGTCTACTTTGTCCAAAAGACCGGCTATATGCCGATCAGCACCTCGGCGGTGAATAGTCCAGAGATGAAAGAATTCTTGGCGAAGAATCCCGCGTTCAAAATCGCGGTGGAGCAACTCCAGTTCGTGCGACCGCAAGCCAGTATCATCGCGGTACCCGAAGCGACGGAAATTTTCCGCCAACTCGTGGAAAAGTTGACGGTCGGCAAGATCGATCCGGCAACGGCGATGAAAGAAGCCAGCGCCGCGCTGACCAAAGCGTACAACGAAACGTTCAAGTAACATCACGCGCGTTCCGATTGTGTTTGAGGGCGGCAATCAGGGTGGCGAGCGTTGTCGCCACCCTGATTGCCTATCCGCATTGTGGAGACGTGATTGAAAGCAATGATTCTGATTTTTTCTGCGCTGGTGTTATCCGGTTGTGTTCCGCGCTCGCCTGCCGAGCCGATTGCCGCGCCGTCTGCGACTCCACAGGCAGCGCGCGCGATCCTGTTCGTGGGACATCGCGGCGCGGCGGGCGAAGCGCCGGAGAATACACTTGCGGCGTTTCAACGCGGGTTGGAGGTCGGCGTGGATGTCATCGAGTTGGACGTTCACTTGAGCCGGGACGATCAACTCGTGGTGATTCACGATCCGCGTCTCGACCGCACGACGGACGGCAGTGGACTCGTGCGCGATTTTCCGCTCGCCGATCTGCGACGCGTCAACGCGGCGGCAAGATTCAAAGGCGCAAGTGATTTTGGCGCGCAACCGTATCTTCTCAATAACTTGGGGTAATTCTACGGCGAACTCCAAGACGCATCGAGTGGATCTCGCTGGGCGCGCTCCGTGATCAAATCAGCGAGCTTGGGCAATCGGTACGCGCCAGAAATACGGTCTTGGATGTACGCGTAAAAACTTACCTCCAGTTTCTTGGCCGTGGCGACCAAGGTCATGAAGGTGTC